>NZ_JBVKBA010000008.1:0-1053 GCF_055639175.1 Streptomyces sp. NPDC107546
GGTTGATAGGCCAGGTCTGGAAGCCCGGTAACGGGTGGAGGTGACTGGTACTAATAGGCCGAGGGCTTGTCCTCAGTTGCTCGCGTCCACTGTGTCAGTTCTGAGGCAACGAACAGTTGCCGGCTTTGAGCAGAACAGACAACTGAAGAGTGTGCTTGTTCGCTCGAAACCATTAGGGTTTCGGTGGCCATAGCGTGAGGGAAACGCCCGGTTACATTTCGAACCCGGAAGCTAAGCCTTACAGCGCCGATGGTACTGCAGGGGGGACCCTGTGGGAGAGTAGGACGCCGCCGAACAATCTTTGGAGGACCCTTGGTCCCAGCGACATGCTGGGACCAAGGGTCCTTTTTCGTTTTCCCCGGGCGCGCCGGGTACCCGGCTGCGCGACAATGATTTTGCGGTACCGAAGACAGGAGTCACCCATGTCCACCAACTCTCCCGACGAGCGTCCTGAGCGCGACCCGCGCCGCCGGGACAGTGGTGACCGTGGCGGCTACCGCGGTGGCCCGCGCCGCGGCGACGACCGCGGCGGCTACGGCCGGCGCGACGACCGCCGTGGAGACGACCGCCGTGTCGGCGACAGGGGCGACCGGAGCGATAGCGGTGACCGAGGCGATAGGGGCGACCGAGGCGGCTTCCGTGGCCGTGACGACCGCGACCGTGGTGGGCGTCCTTCCTTCCGCCGTGACGACCGCTCGTCCGGTCCGCGCCGCGACGATCGCGACCGTGGCTTCCGGCGCGACGACGACCGCCCCTCCTTCCGTCGTGATGATGACCGTGGCGCACACAGCCGTCGGGACGACGACCGCGGCGGATCCCCCCGCCGCGACGACGACCGTGGCGGCTACGGCCGTCGCGACGACGACCGTGGCGGCTACGGCCGCCGGGACGACCAACGCGGTGGCCACCGTGACGACCAGCGCGGTGGCCACGGCCGTCGTGACGACCGAGGCGGTTACGGTCGGCGGGATGACCGTCGTGACGACCGCCGGGACGGCGACCGCGGCGGCTTCCGTCGGGATGACCGCCGTGACGATCGGCCGTCCGGCCCGC
>NZ_JBVKBA010000008.1:1151-316282 GCF_055639175.1 Streptomyces sp. NPDC107546
GCGCCGTGATGACAGCCGCGAGGTCCGTGGCTACCGCCGTGACGACACCCGTTCCGAGGGCGGCTACCGCCGTGACGATCGGCCGTCCGGCCCGCGCCGTGATGACAGCCGCGAGGTCCGTGGCTACCGCCGTGACGACACCCGTTCCGAGGGCGGCTACCGCCGTGACGATCGGCCGTCCGGCCCGCGGCGTGATGACAGCCGCGAGGTCCGTGGCTACCGCCGTGACGACACCCGTTCCGAGGGCGGCTACCGCCGTGACGATCGGCCGTCCGGCCCGCGGCGTGATGACAGCCGCGAGGTCCGTGGCTACCGCCGTGACGACACCCGTTCCGACCGCGGCGGTTTCCGTGGGCGTGACGACCGCGGTGGACGTCCCGGTGGCTTCCGTGGGCGTGACGACCGCGGCGGTCGCCCCGGAGGCTTCCGTGGCCGTGACGACCGGCGTGGCGACGACCGGCGTGGCGACGACCGCCGCGGTGGCGGCGGCCGGTTCCGCGAGGACCGGGACCGGGAGCGCGAGCCGATCAAGCGGCTGCCGATCCCCGAGGACGTCACCGGGGAGGAGATCGACAAGGACGTACGGCAGGAGCTTCAGAGCCTGCCCAAGACGCTCGCCGAGGATGTCGCCAAGAACCTGGTGATGGTCGCCCGGCTCATCGACGAGGACCCGGAGAGCGCATACGCGTACTCGAGGGTGGCGCTGCGCCTCGCGTCCCGCGTCGCCGCCGTGCGCGAGGCGGCAGGCTTCGCCGCGTACGCCAACCACAAGTACGGTGAGGCGCTCGCCGAGTTCCGGGCCGCCCGGCGTATGACGGGCAGCGTCGACCTGTGGCCCGTCATGGCGGACTGCGAGCGTGGTCTCGGCCGGCCCGAAAAGGCGCTGGACATGGCCGGTGCGCCCGAGGTGCACAAGCTCGACAAGGCCGGTCAGGTCGAGATGCGGCTGGTGGCAGCCGGTGCGCGCCGCGACATGGGGCAGCTCGACGCGGCGATCGTGACGCTGCAGAGCCCCGAGCTGGCGTCCAACTCCGTCCAGCCGTGGACCGCGCGGCTGCGGTACGCGTACGCCGACGCGCTGCTGGCCGCCGGTCGTGAGGGCGAGGCACGTGAGTGGTTCGCCAAGGCCGTCGAGGCCGACAGGGACGGCAGCACGGACGCTTCCGACCGGCTCGCCGAGCTGGACGGTGTGGAGTTCGTCGACGCCTTGGACGAGGGCGAGAGCGAGTCCGACGCAGCCGGGGACGACGGCGACAACGACTGACGCCGGTAGGCGACACCGGGACGAGACAGGGCGGGACCCCAGCGGGTCCCGCCCTGTGGCATGTCAGAGCTCCAACGCTCGCAGCACCAGCCCCGACGCCGGTTTCGGGCCGAAGGACGTCGACTTGCGCGGCATCGTCACGCCCTGGCGGGCCAGTTCGCGGACGACCTCCTCGCGGACCGGGTGCATCAGGACCGCCGTGCCGCCGTCGCGCTCCGCCTTCTCGACCGTGGCGGCCGTGTCGTGGATGTAGGCGATGTGTTGCGGCGAGTCCTCGGGGATGCGCCAGACGTGTTCCAGGAGCGCGGCGTGCAGGACCGTCGCGTCCAGCGTGCGCCAGGCCTGGGGGCGGTCCGCCGGCACCGTACGGGCCAGGAGGTCCTGGGACGGCTGGTCGACCAGGTGGAAGGCGCCGTCGCCGGCGAGGAGGTAGGCGTTGCCGGCGCAGGCGGCGTCGGCCAGCACCTCCAGGGCCTCGGGCAGCGGCAGGCGCAGGTCGCGTACGCGGAACAGACCCTCGAGGGCGGACAGCGCCTCGGCGACCGGGAGCCGGTGCAGGAGGCGGTGGATCGCCCGGACCCGCAGCGGGTAGCGGACGGTGTCCACCAGCAGGACCAGGCCGTAGTCCCATGGGCTGGGGGAGGGGTGCTCCGCGCGTAGACGCACATAGGTCGCCCAGCGGTGGTGGCCGTCGGCGATCAGGGCCTGGTGCCGGGCCAGATCCGACCGGATCTCCGCCAGGGCATCAGGATCCGTCACCGACCACAGGCGGTGGCTGAAACCGTCCTCCGTGGTGGTGGCCAGCAATGGCAGGCGTTCGACGGTGCGTTCGACGACGGCCGTCGCGCCGGTCTCGGAGCCGGTGCCGCGGTAGGTGAGCAGCAGGGGTTCGAGGTTGGCGCAGGTGGCGCGCATCAGGGCCGCACGGTCCGCGATGACGTGCGGCATGACGTCCTCGTGGGGCAGCACCACCCCCTCCGAGGGCTCCGAGACACGCAGCGCCCCTATGAGGCCGCGCTGGAGCACCCCGCCGCCCCGCTGCTCGTAGACGTACAGGCCGGGCTCGGTGTCCGTCCTCAGGACGCCCTCGGCGAGCCAGCGGCGCAGGGTCTCCGCCGCCTGCTTGGTGCGCGCCGCCGGGGTGGCCGCCTGGGGCAGTATGAGGCGCACGATGTTGTGCGGGTCGGCCGACTCCAGATGGAGGAGTCCGTCCGGGCGCACGACGACGTCGTACGGCGGCGAGGTGACCGCGGCGAGGCTGCCGACGCGGTCAGGGTCGTAGCGCAGGCCCCGGAAGGGGGCCAGGTCAAGGCCCGTGTGCGCCGGTACGTCCCCGCGACCTGCAGTGTTCATTGATGCATCGTAAGTGCGTCAGTGCCGTGCGGGATGATCGGGGGAAGGCGATCGAACGAGGAGCGATGCGTAATGAGCCAGACCGTCAGGACGCGGCCCGAGGGCAGTGACGCACCCCTGAGCGAGGCGTACGACACGGCGCTGCTCGACCTGGACGGCGTGGTGTACGCGGGCGGGAGCGCGATCGCGCACGCCGTGGAGTCGCTGGGCGCGGCGAGCCGGGGCGGGATGCATCTGGCGTACGTGACGAACAACGCGCTGCGTACGCCGGACGTGGTGGCCGAGCATCTGACGGGGCTGGGGATACCGACGGGTGCCTCGGACGTCATCACGTCGGCGCAGGCGGTGGCCCGGCTGATCAGCGAGCAGGTGCCCGCCGGGGCGCGGGTGCTGGTGATCGGCGGCGAGGGTCTGCGGGTCGCGCTGCGGGAGCGGGGGCTCGTGCCGGTGGAGTCGGCCGACGACGACCCGGTGGCCGTGGTGCAGGGCTATGGCGGGCCCGAGCTGCCGTGGGGGCGGTTCGCGGAGGCGTGCTACGCCATCGCGCGCGGGGTTCCGTGGTTCGCGTCGAACACGGATCTGACGATCCCGAGCGCCCGAGGTATCGCGCCGGGGAACGGGGCGGCCGTCGAGGTCGTACGGATCGCGACCGGCGCGGAGCCGCAGGTGGCGGGCAAGCCGCTGCCGCCGATGCATCGCGAGACGATTCTGCGCACGGGCGCGCAGCGGCCGCTGGTGGTGGGGGACCGGCTGGACACGGACATCGAGGGCGCGTTCAACGGCGGAGTCGATTCGTTGCTGGTCCTGACGGGCGTGACGGACGGCGCGCAGCTGCTGGCGGCGCCTGCGCAGCACCGGCCGACGTACGTGGACGCGGATCTGCGCGGGCTGCTGACGGGGCAGCCGGAGGTGGTCGCGGCGGGCGGCGGTTTCCGCTGCGGCGGCTGGACGGCGACAGCGCAGGAGGAGAGGTTGCAGCTGGAGGGTGACGGGGAGGCCCTGGACGGGCTGCGGGCGCTGTGTGCGGCTGCCTGGGCGGCAGCCGGGGAGGGTTCCTGCGGGCTGGACGGCGCGAAGGCGCTGGCGCGGCTGGGGCTGTGAGCGGAGGGGACGGCCGGTCGAGACGTAAGCGAGGGTAGGCTAACCTAACTTGGGTGTTGGTCGACAGCCCTCCCGAACCGCGCGCGGACTCCGCCCCCGCGCCCCCGACCCGCCGGGCGATACGGTCCCTCGGGCTCCTCGTCTCGGTCGTGATCCTGGCGTTCATCGCGCTGGCGAGCATCGCGATCGGGGCCAAAGGGCTCTCGCCGGCGGAGGTCTGGCACGGCCTGTTCCACGACTCGGGGACGTACCCCGACGTCGTGGTCGGCGACCGGCTGTCGCGCACGGTGCTCGGCCTGCTCGCCGGCGCCGCGCTCGGTCTCGCCGGTGCCGTCCTGCAGGCGCTCACCCGCAACCCGCTGGCCGATCCGGGCCTGCTCGGCATCAATGCGGGCGCGTCCGCTGCGGTCGTCACCGCCATCACGTACTTCGGTGTCACCAGCCTGAGCGGCTATGTGTGGTTCGCCTTCCTCGGCGCGGCCGCCGTCGGGGCCCTGGTGTGGTTCCTCGGCGGCAGCCGGGGCGCCACACCGGTGCGGCTGGCGCTCGCCGGAACCGCGATCAGCGCCGCGCTCTACGGCTACCTCCAGGCCGTGATGATCACGGACGACGCGGCACTCGGCAAGATGCGCTTCTGGACCGTCGGCTCACTGGCCTCGGCCACGGACGCGACCATCCGGCAGGTCCTGCCGTTCCTGCTGGCCGGTACGGTCCTCTCACTCGCGCTCGCCCGCCCGCTGAACGCCGTGGCGATGGGCGACGACACCGCCCGTGCACTCGGCGCGCACCTGGGTCGCACCCGCGCCCTGTCCATGGCCGCCGCCACCGTGCTCTGCGGGGCCGCGACCGCCGCCTGCGGGCCGATCGTGTTCGTCGGGCTGATGGTCCCGCACGCCGTACGGTCCTTCACCGGCCCCGACCTGCGATGGATCCTGCCGTACGCGACCGTCCTGTCGCCGGTGCTGCTGCTCGGCGCCGACGTCGTCGGCCGAGTCGTCGCCCGGCCCGCC
This sequence comes from Streptomyces sp. NPDC107546, assembly GCF_055639175.1. Taxonomy (NCBI): domain Bacteria; kingdom Bacillati; phylum Actinomycetota; class Actinomycetes; order Kitasatosporales; family Streptomycetaceae; genus Streptomyces; species Streptomyces sp. NPDC107546. The sequence continues at coordinate 5,880 of NZ_JBVKBA010000008.1, forward strand.
GAGCTCCAGGTCGGCATCGTGACCGCGCTGCTCGGCGGTCCGGTCTTCATCTTTCTCGTACGGCGACGGAGGACGGCCCAACTGTGAAGTCTCAGCATGTCCTCAGGGCCCCCGGCGGGCTGTCCTTCCGACTGGACGTCCGGGCGCTCGCCGTCGTCGTCCTGCTCCTGCTCGTCGCGCTCACCGGGAGCGTGCTGCTGATCGGCACCGGCGACTTCCCGATCCCGGCCGGGGACGTCCTCAGAACACTGGCCGGCGACGGCAAACCGGGTCAGGAGTTCATCGTCACCGAGCTGCGGCTGCCGCGCGTGCTCGTCGGCCTGCTGGTCGGCGCCTCGCTCGGACTCGGCGGTGCCCTCTTCCAGTCCGTCTCCCGCAATCCGCTGGGCAGCCCGGACGTGCTCGGCCTCAATCAGGGGGCGACGGCAGGGGCGCTGGTGGTGATCGTGCTGTTCTCCGGCAACGCCACCCAGGTCGCCCTGGGCGCGCTCGCCGGTGGCCTGGTGACCGGAGCCGCCATCTATCTGCTCGCCTGGAAGCAGGGCGTGCACGGTTACCGGCTCGTTCTGGTCGGCATCGGGGTGTCCGCGATCGCGACGGCGGTCAACGGGTTTCTGCTCACCAAGGCCGACATGGTCGACGCGGCCCGCGCGGTCGTCTGGATGACGGGCTCGCTCAATGGCCGCGACTGGGACCAGGTCGGGCCGCTGTTCGCCCTCTGCGCCGTGCTCGTACCGTTCGTCCTCGGCAACGCGCGTGGGCTGCGGATGATGGAGATGGGCGACGACGTCTCGTGCGCCCTCGGGGTACGGGTGGAGCGCGTACGGCTGCTGCTGATGGTGTCCGCGGTGCTGCTCACCGCCGGTGCCACGGCCGCCGCGGGCCCGGTCGGGTTCGTGGCGCTGACCGCGCCGCAGCTCGCCCGCCGACTCACCCGCTCGCGGCCGAACCTGGTGCCCTCCATGGTCATGGGCGCCACCCTGCTGATCGTCGCCGACTGGGCCTCGCAGCGTCTCTTCGGGGCGGACCAGCTTCCCGTGGGCGTGGTGACCGGAGTCCTCGGCGGCGCCTATCTGCTGTGGCTGCTGGTCACCGAGCGCAGGGCGGGCCGGATATGAGCCCGCGGAAGGGCCGGACATGAAGGCCGTGGGCGGACCGGACACGAACGACACCAGGACCACGAGGAGCACTGTGAACCGCCTCTGCGCCGACGGCGTCACCCTCGCCTACGACCAGCGCGTGATCGCCGAGCGGTTGTCCGTGGAGATACCCGACAACTCCTTCACCGTGATCGTCGGTCCGAACGCCTGCGGCAAGTCCACGCTGCTGCGTGCCCTGTCCCGGATGCTCAAGCCCGCGCAGGGGCGGGTACTGCTGGACGGGCAGGTCATCCAGTCGATGCCCGCGAAGAAGGTCGCGCGCACCCTGGGCCTGCTCCCGCAGTCCTCCATCGCACCCGACGGGATCACCGTCGCGGATCTGGTCGGGCGCGGCCGGTACCCGCACCAGGGACTCCTGCGCCAGTGGTCCGGCGAGGACGAGCGGGTCGTGAAGGAGTCCATGGCACGGACCGGCGTCGAGGAACTGGCCGACCGCTACGTCGACGAGCTCTCCGGCGGCCAGCGGCAGCGCGTGTGGATCGCCATGGCGCTCGCCCAGCAGACCCCGCTGCTGCTGCTCGACGAGCCGACCACCTACCTGGACATCCAGCACCAGATCGACGTGCTCGACCTGTGCGCGGAACTCCACGAGGAGCAGGGGCGCACCCTGGTCGCGGTCCTGCACGACCTCAACCACGCCGCCCGGTACGCCACCCATCTCATCGCCCTGCGCGGCGGCGGGGTGGTCGCCGAGGGAGCCCCGAACGACATCGTCACGGCCGAGCTGGTGGAGGAGGTCTTCGGCCTGCGCTGCCAGGTCATCCCCGACCCTCAGACGGGAACGCCGCTGGTGGTCCCGGCGGCGCGCAGGGCACGGGCACAGGCGGCCGCCGCTGCCGCTAAAGAAGCTTCCTGAGGCGGAACAGGTCCCGCAGTCCGGCCTCCAGCTTGACCCGGCCCGAGCCCCACGCCTTGGCGAAGTGCAGTTCCCCGTCGACCATCGCCACCAGGTCGTCCCCGGCCATGGCGAGTCTGATCTGGGCCTTCTCGCGCGGTGGCCCCTGGAGCGTGTCCAGCACCTCGATCCGGCCGTCCTCGAGGCGGCCGACGAAGGTGACGTCCAGGTCGGTGATATGGCAGCTCAGCGAGCGGTCCAGGGCCGCGGCCTCCCGCACGTCCCCTTCGGCGCCCGTCAGGTTGTCCGAGAACTTCTCGAGTGCGCTGCGGCACTCCTCAATCGTCGCCATCGTGAGCGACGGTACCTCAGAGCCTGTCAGCGCTTCGCGGTAGCGTCGTGGCATGAGCGACTCTGTGACGGAGACCGGGGCCCGGGCCCTGGCGGAAGCAGCGGCACCGGGGCCGGATGCTCCGGCCGACTCCGCGTCCGGGCCGGCGGACGTCCCCTCCGCGCCCGCCCCGCTGAACGTGCCCCGGACCCCCACCGGCGACGCCGATGTGGACGCGGCCCTGGAGCGTCTCGCCGACGCCGACCACCTCGCCACGGACGGGCACATCGAGGTGTACGAGGATGTGCATCGGGGGCTGCGCGACGCGCTCACCGCGCTCGACGCCCGACCAGGGCCTCCGGCTCCCACCCGTCACCAGACCACCACCCCTCAATGAGACCCTTCGGGCCGTACCTTTTGAATGACGTACGGGAACAGGAGCTGAACCGAACGTGGCAGGAGTCGCACGCCGCCGTCTCGACGCGGAGCTGGTCCGCCGGAAGCTCGCGCGCTCACGCGAGCACGCCGGCCAGCTGATCGCCGCCGGCCGGGTCACCGTCGGCAAGACCGTCGCGACGAAACCCGCCACGCAGGTCGAGACCGCTGCCGCGATCGTGGTGGCACGGGACCACAGCGACCCCGACTACGTCTCGCGCGGCGGCCACAAGCTCGCCGGCGCCCTGAAGGTCTTCGTCCCCCGGGGCCTGGTCGTCGAGGGACGGCGGGCGCTGGACGCCGGCGCGTCCACCGGCGGCTTCACCGACGTCCTGCTGCGCGCGGGCGCCGCGCATGTCGTCGCCGTAGACGTGGGATACGGACAACTCGCCTGGTCTCTCCGGAGTGATGAACGCGTCACCGTCAAGGACCGTACGAACGTACGCGAGTTGACGCTCGAAGCGATCGATGGGGAGCCAGTGGATCTTGTCGTGGGGGATCTGTCCTTCATCCCGCTCGGACTGGTGCTGCCCGCCCTGGTGCGGTGCGTGAAGCCGGACGCCGACCTGGTGATGATGGTCAAGCCGCAGTTCGAGGTGGGGAAGGAACGACTGGGCAGCGGCGGCGTGGTGCGCAGCCCGCAGCTGCGCGCCGAGGCCGTGCGCCAGGTGGCCGAGCGGGCCGCGGAACTGGGACTCGGGGTGAACGGCGTGACAGCCAGCCCGCTGCCCGGGCCGTCGGGCAATGTCGAGTACTTTCTGTGGCTGCGAGCCGGAGCACCCGCGCTGGACCCGGCCGACGTTGACCGTGCTGTGGCGGAGGGGCCGCGTTGACAACGAACCGAGCTCGTACTGTTTTCCTGCTGGCCCACACCGGTCGGTCCGCCGCCATCCGCAGTGCCGAGCTCGTGGTCAAGGGCCTGCTGCGCTCCGGGATCGGTGTGCGCGCTCTGGAGGACGAGGCGGCCGACCTTCCGCTGCCGGACGATGTGCAGCTGGTCAAGGAGGCCACCCCGCAGTGCCTCGACGGGTGCGAGCTGCTCATCGTGCTCGGCGGTGACGGCACCCTGCTGCGCGGCGCCGAGTTCGCCCGCGCCTCCGGGGTGCCGATGCTGGGCGTCAACCTCGGCCGGGTCGGCTTCCTCGCCGAGGCCGAGCGCGACGACCTCGACCGGGTCGTCGACCGGGTGGTGATGAAGGCGTACGAGGTCGAGGAGCGCATGACGGTCGACGTCGTCGTGCACAGGAACGGCGACATCGTGCACACCGACTGGGCGCTGAACGAGGCGGCCGTGCAGAAGGTCTCCGCCGAGAAGCTGCTCGAGGTCGTCCTGGAGATCGACGGGCGGCCGGTGACGGGGTTCGGCTGCGACGGCATCGTGTGCGCCACCCCCACCGGGTCCACCGCGTACGCCTTCTCCGCGGGTGGGCCCGTGGTGTGGCCGGAGGTGGAGGCGCTGTTGATGGTGCCGATCAGCGCGCACGCGCTGTTCGCCAAGCCGCTGGTGACCTCGCCGGACTCCGTGCTCGCCGTGGAGGTGCAGCCGGACACGTCGCACGGGGTGCTGTGGTGCGACGGGCGGCGGATGGTGGAGCTGCCGCAGGGGGCCCGGGTCGAGGTGCGGCGGGGGGCTGTGCCGGTGCGGCTGGCCCGGCTGCACCACGCTTCTTTCACCGACCGGCTTGTGGCCAAGTTCGCGCTTCCGGTCTCGGGGTGGCGGGGGCGGCCACAGTAGGGGACAACGGTTCGTCCGGTGCGGGTCCGTCGTGGCTTGGCGCTCCCCCAGGTTCCCGGCTTCGCTCGAACAGGGGGACCCCCATCGCGGCGGAGTCGCACATCGACACGGCCCCGCACCCCCTTCCGGGGCGCGGTGTACCCCCTGGAGTGACATGGGCCGCTCGCACTTCTCCCCGCCGACCTCGTAAGGTCTTCCCCGTGTTGGAGGAGATGCGGATACGGTCTCTCGGAGTCATCGACGACGCGGTCGTCGAGCTGTCGCCGGGCTTCACCGCGGTGACCGGTGAGACGGGTGCGGGCAAGACCATGGTCGTCACCAGCCTCGGGCTGCTGCTCGGCGGGCGCGCCGACCCCGCACTCGTGCGGATCGGGGCGAAGAACGCGGTCGTCGAGGGCCGGATCGCCCTGCCCGAGGACGCCTCAGTCGCCGTACGCGCCGAAGAGGCCGGGGCCGAGCTCGACGACGGGGCGCTGATCGTCAGCCGTACCGTTTCCGCCGAGGGACGCTCCAGGGCGCACCTGGGCGGGCGTTCCGTGCCCGTCGGCGTGCTGGCGGAGCTGGCCGACGAACTGGTCGCCGTGCACGGGCAGACCGACCAGCAGGGCCTGCTCAAGCAGTCCCGGCAGCGGCAGGCGCTGGACCGGTACGCCGGGGACGCCGTCGCCGTACCGCTCGCCAAGTACCAGGAGGCCTACCGGCGGCTGCGCGCGGTCTCCGCCGAGCTCGACGAGATCACCACGCGCGCCCGTGAGCGCGCCCAGGAAGCCGACATGCTGCGCTTCGGGCTCGAGGAGATCGCGGCCGTGGAGCCGCGGCCGGGCGAGGACGTGGAGCTGGCCGAGGAGGCCGAGCGGCTCGGGCACGCCGAGGCGCTGGCGTCTGCGGCGACGGCCGCGCACACGGCGCTCGCGGGCAACCCCGAGGATCCCGAGGGCGTCGACGCCTCCACCCTGGTCGCGGGCGCCCACCGGGCGCTGGAGGCGGTGCGGTCGCACGACCCGGCGCTTGCGGGGCTCGCCGACAGGATCGGGGAGATCGGCATCCTGCTGGGCGATGTGGCCGGTGAGCTGGCCGGGTACGCCGACGACCTGGACGCCGACCCGCTGCGGCTCGCGGCCGTGGAGGAGCGGCGGGCCGCACTCACCGCACTGACCCGGAAGTACGGCGAGGACGTGGGCGCCGTTCTCGCCTGGGCCGAGCAGAGCGCCACCCGGCTGACCGAACTCGACGGCGACGACGAGCGGATCGAGGAGCTGACCGCCGAGCGGGACGCCTTGCGGGCCGAACTGGGAGGTCTGGCACAGGAGTTGACGGACGCGCGGGCGGAGGCCGCCGAGCGGTTCGCCGCCGCCGTCACCGCCGAGCTGGCCTCACTCGCCATGCCGCACGCACGCGTGTCGTTCGAGATCCGGCAGACCGATGACCCGAACGGGGTCGAGGTCGGCGGGCGTACGGTCGCCTACGGGCCGTCGGGCGTCGACGAGGTCGAGCTGCTGCTCGCCCCGCACCCCGGCGCGCCGCCGCGACCCATCGCCAAGGGCGCCTCGGGCGGTGAGCTGTCGCGCGTGATGCTCGCCGTGGAGGTCGTCTTCGCGGGCACCGACCCCGTGCCGACGTACCTCTTCGACGAGGTCGACGCGGGTGTCGGCGGGAAGGCGGCGGTCGAGATCGGGCGCCGGCTCGCGAAACTCGCGAAGACCGCGCAGGTCGTGGTCGTCACCCATCTGCCGCAGGTGGCGGCATTCGCCGACCGACAGCTGCTGGTGGAGAAGACCAACGACGGCTCGGTCACACGCTCCGGGGTGAAGGTCCTGGAGGGCGAGGACCGGATCCGTGAGCTGTCCCGGATGCTGGCGGGCCAGGAGGACTCGGAGACCGCCCGCGCCCACGCGGAGGAACTGCTGGCCACGGCACGGGCGGACCGGTAGGCCACGGTCCGGACCTCTTGGACACGGTTTTGGACCTGTGGGGCACGGCTCCGGCGGGCGGCTTAGGGTGGCGGGATGATCACGCGTACCCGCAGGACCGTTTCGTTCGCGCTCGCCGCCGCCGTCACCCGGGCCGCCACCGCCGCCCTGCGTGCCGCGGCACCGGGCGGGCGGGAGCGTTGGGAGCGGACGAACCACGCCGGGCGGACCGTCGTGCTCTACCCGGGGCCCGCGGTGGCCGCGGCGGCCACGGCCGGGACCTGGCGGGTCTGCCCGGCGGCCGGGTTCGCGGTGCTGGCCGCCGGTGCCTGCGGGGCCTACGACGACATCGCCGGCGCAGGCGACCCGCGGCGGGGGTTCCGGGCGCATCTGTCGGCCCTGCGGGACGGTGACGTCACCACCGGTGCCGTGAAGATGTTCGGGATCTCGGCCGCCGCCCTCGCCGCGGGGGCCGTGCTCAAGGAGCGGCCCCTGGACAAGGTGCTCGCGGGTGTGGTGATCGCCGGAGCCGCGCACTTCGTGAACCTCGTGGACGTACGGCCCGGGCGCGCCGCCGGGGCCGTCCTCGCGCTGGCCGCCCCCGGGCTGCTGCGCAAGGGCGCCTGCGGGGAACTGGCCGCCGTCGCGATCGGGGCCGCGGCCGCCGCCCTCCCCGACGACCTGGGCGAGCGCGCGATGCTCGGCGACACCGGGGCGCACGCCCTGGGTGCCGCGTTCGGCGCCGCCGCCGTAGTGGGCAACGGGCGGGCCGGAGTCCTGGCCCATGCGGTCGCGTTCGTGGCCGCGGCGGTGTGCGGGGACAAGGTGAGCGAAGCGGCGAGGTCGTGGCGGATCGGGCAGCTGCCCGTGGCCCCCCTCCCGCCGGCCACCGTCTCACCCGTGTGAGTGACCGCGGCGCGCCCCCGGGCGCCCCCCGCACCGATCCCGCCCGCGCCCGCCGGTGCCGCAACACCCGCGCGCCCTGGCATCCTTGAGTCAACCGCGGTCCACCTCGCGCGGTCCACGCCCACCGCGCGATCCTTCTGTACGTTTCTTCGTGACCGTCCGACGCCGAACCAGGAGCCCCGGCCACGTGAGCCTCGCCAGCAGCCCCTCACCGCACGGCCGGTCGCCGCTGCGCACCGTGCAGGTGCTCGGCGGGGGCAGCGCGGGCAGCAGTGCGCACGTGCGCACACTGGCGGCGGGGCTGGTCGCCAGGGGCGTGCGTGTGACCGTGTGCGCCCCCTTCGCGGCCGAGCGCACCTACGGTTTCACCGGTGCCGGCGCGCAGCACGTCCCCGTGCCCCGCAGCACGGACCCCGCCTCCCTGGCCGCGCTCCGCATCGCCTGCGGCGACGCCGACCTGGTGCACGCGCACGGTCTGCACGCGGGCCTGCGCGCCGCGCTCGCCCTCGGCGGACGCCGCACCCCGCTCGTCGTCACCTGGCACACCCGGGCACACGCCGAGGGCGCCCGCGCCCATCTGCTGCGCCTGCTGGAGCGGCGGGTGGCCCGGGCCGCGTCCGTCGTGCTCGGCACATCGTCCGACCTGGTCGAACGGGCCCGCCGACGGGGCGCCCGCGACGCCCGGCTCGCCGCCGTCGCGTTCCCCGCACCCCGCAAGCCCACCGAGTACGAGGACCCCGACCGGCTCCGCCCCAAGCTCCGCGCGGAACTCGGCGCCACCGGCCGTCCGTTGCTCATGGCCGTCGGCGCCCTCGACCGGCACCGCGGCCACGACGTGCTGCTCGACGCCTCCCGCGCCTGGCGCGGCATCGACCCGGTGCCGCTGGTCGTGATCGCGGGGGAGGGGCCGCTGCGCACGGTGCTGCAGCGGCGCATCGAGGACGAGGGGCTCCCGGTTCGGCTGCTGGGGCGGCGCGAGGACGTGGCGGAGCTGCTGGCCGCCGCCGACGTCGCGCTGCTGCCCAGCAGTTGGGAGTCCCGGTCCGTGCTCGCCCAGGAGGCCCTGCACGCGCGCGTGCCGCTCGTCGCCACCGACGTCGGCGGCATCCGCGAACTCGTCGGCGACGCCGCCGAACTCGTCCCGTACGGGGACGCGGACGCGCTTGCCACCGCCGTCCTACGCCTCCTCGACGACCCGGCCAGGCGCGAGACGCTGAAGGAGAAGGGCACGAGGCAGGCCGCGACCTGGCCCACCGAGGACGAGACGGTCGCCCAGGTCCTCAGTGTCTACGACGAGTTGACCCAGGTGCGGCCCTACCCCTGAGGACGGTCAGGGCACGTGCCGGCGTGCCCGCAGCGCCAGGCTCAGCGTCAGGACCGTCTGCGGGTCGTCCAGATCCGTGCCCAGCAGCTCCCCGATCCGCGCCAGCCGGTTGTAGAGCGTCTGCCGGTTCAGATGCAGCTCGCGGGCCGTCTCCGCCTTGCGGCCCGCATGCGCCAGATACGCCTGAAGCGTCGGCAGCAGCGGCGGCTTCGAGCGGTCGTCGTGCTCCCGCAGCGGGCCGATCGCGCGGTCCACGAACGCCGCCAGGTCCGGATGGTCGCGCAGCCGCCACAGCAGCAGGTCGATGTCCAGACGGCGGGCGTCGTACCAGGGCAGCTCCGGCAGCCCCTGCGCCGCCGTCGCGGTCTCCGCCGCGTGCCGCAGCCCCGCCGACGCCGAGGCCCAGCCACCCGCCACCCCGACCACCACCACCGGCGGCCTGCCGCCCGGCCGCCGCATACCCGCCCGCTCCACGCCCGCCCGCAGCGTCGCGGCCACCCGGTCGGCGACCGCGGCCCGCTCCGACTCCGAGCGCAGCCCCAGCAGCAGCGGCACCCGCCCCTCCACCGGCCGCACGCCCAGCAGCACCGGCACGCCCAGCGACGCCAGCTCCTCCGCGACCGCCCGCGCCAGCACCGCCCAGCCCCCACCGCCCGGCGTCGGCCCGTCCGCGAGGCGCATCACCACCGGCAGCAGCGGGCTGCGGCCCGGCTTGAAGCCCAGCACCCGGGCCTGGGCGGGCGCGTCCTCGGCGGCGATCCGGCCCTCGGCGAGGTCGGTGAGGAAGTCGCCGCGCCCGCGCGCCGCCAGCTCCTCCTCCTGCCGGGCCTGCATCAGCACCACGGCGAGGCTGCTTGCCGCCCGCTCGGCGGCGATCCGGTGCACCGGCGCCACCGGCCCGCTCACCGGGAGCAGCACCAGCCGGGCCCGTACGGACCCCGCGCCGGGCCCGCCGCCGGGCACGTCCACGATCACCGTTCCGGCGGGCGGCGCGTCCTTGTGGTGGCCTCGCAGCCCCTCCCACACCTGCAAGGGGTCCGTGTCCGCGGGGCCGGTCCCGGCGGCGTAGAGCAGCTGACCGTCGGCGGTCTCCAGGAACACCGGATTGCCGCCGAAGTCGGCCAGGATGCCCAGGACCTGCGGCACCCCGCCCCCGCCGAGCAGCGCCTCGGTGCAGCGACGGTGCACTTCCTCGGCCCGCTGGAGCAGCGCGTAGTGCCCGTTGACGATCTCGGTGTGGATCTCCTCGGTGACCGTCACGAACGGCACCTCGCGGTGCAGCTGCACCAGCGGCAGCCCGGCGGCCTTCGCCGACTCGACGAGGGTGGCGGGCAGCCGGGTGAACCGGGTGCCCAGCTCCACCACCAGGGCCGCGATACCGCGCTCGGCCAGCGTGCGTACGAACGCCCGCTGGTCGGCGGGGCGGGTGCCGAGCCCGTACCCGGTGGTCAGCAGCAGCTCACCGCCCTTGAGCAGCGAGGCGATGTTCGGCACCTCGCCCGCGTGCACCCAGCGCACCGTGCGGCCCAGCCGGTCGGCGCCCGCCAGCACCTCCGGCAGCCCGCTGCGCAGCCCGGGCAGCTCCAGCGCCCGCCGCACCGTGATCCCGGCGCCCTCGGTGCCCGGGAGGTCGAAACGGCTGTCCATGCGGCGACGCTACCTGCGCCGACGCCCCGGGCACAGCGCCGGGCCCCGGTCAGAGGGGCTGGATGTTGTGGTTGTAGCGGAACACGTTGTCCGGGTCGTAGCGCCGCTTGACCCGCGCCAGCCGGTTGAGGTTCTCGGTGCCGAGGCCGGCCACCACCCGGTCCCTGCCCTCGTCCCCGATGAAGTTCAGATAGACCGCGCCCGTGCGCCAGGGCCGGACGTCGGCGCGCACGTCCCGGACCCACCGCAGGGCCCTCTCGTCGTCGGCCGGGTCCTCCCAGACGCCGAAGGGGTGCACGGTCCAGGAGGCGTCCCGGTAGGGGACCGGGTACTCGGAGGGCCCGGCGGCGATCGCGCCGCCCTGGGGGAACAGCACGTGCCGACAGGAGCTGGGAACGGGCATCGAGGGGGCGCGGGCGCAGAAGACGTCGACCAGTTCGTCGGGCAGGCCGGTCAGATACTCGGCCGACCAGTGGTTCCGCAGTCCGGGCGGGTTGTCGAGCATGCACTGGACGTCGGCGTACGGCATCGCGGACACGACCTCAGCCGCGTGCGGCAGTGCCAGCAGCGGCTGGGCGAGCCCCCGCAGGTCGTCCTCGCCGCCGACGTACGTGACCAGCACGGCGCACAGCAGCGTCCCTACCAGGTGATCGGGGACGAACGGCTCGGGCGGACCGGTGATGTACAGCACGGCGCCGCCCACCTCCGGCGGACCGGTGGCGATGACGTCGCGGTAGGTACGGACCGCCTCCGGGCCGGTCTCGGGCACGAACATGAGCAGGGCGAGGGAGAACTCGGGCAACTCGTGCAGTTTCAGCGTGAGCGCGGTCGCGACACCGAAGTTGCCGCCGCCGCCGTGCAACGCCCAGAACAGCTCCGGGTGCTCCCGGGCGGTGGCGAGCACCGTGGAGCCGTCCGCGGTCACCAGTTCGACGCCGAGCAGGTTGTCGACGGCGAGGCCGAAGGCCCGGTCCAGCCAGCCGTTGCCGCCGCCGAGCACGAAGCCGCCGACGCCGGTGCTGGAGACCCGGCCGCCGGTGGTCGCGAGCCCGTGGGGCTGGGTGGCACGGTCCAGATGGCTCATCACCGCTCCGCCCTCCACCCGCACAGACGCCGATCCGGGATGGACCGTCACCCCGTGCATCCGGCGCAGGTCCACCACCAGACCGTTGTCGTTGAGCGCCATGCCCGCGACGCTGTGTCCACCGCCCCGAACGGCGATCTTCAGATCCAGCTCCCGGGCGAAGCGCACCGCCCGTACGACGTCGGCCTTCCCCTCGCACTGCGCGATCACGGCAGGATGGCGGTCGATCATCGCGTTGAAGACCGTCCGTGCCCCGTCGTAGCCCGGATCACCAGGGGCGAAGACCTCGCCGGCCAGCTCCGCCCGGAGCGCGGCGAGCGCCGTGCGCGCCTTCGAAAGGGGAGCCATCGCAGCCGCCCCCTTCCAGCCGGGGTACAGATCCGACTTCAGCGTAGGCGGGCACGGCACAGCGGTCCTGTCCGGCGGAGAGCTCAGCCCCCGTACGCCCCGGAAGCCGTCAGCCGCAGTGCCGTGTCGATCAGCGGCACGTGGCTGAACGCCTGCGGGAAGTTGCCGACCTGACGCTTCAGGCACGGATCCCACTCCTCCGCGAGCAGCCCCACGTCGTTGCGCAGTGCCAGCAGCTTCTCGAACAGCTTGCGGGCCTCGTCCACACGGCCGATCATCGCCAGGTCGTCGGCCATCCAGAACGAGCAGGCGAGGAACGCGCCCTCGTCACCCGGCAGGCCGTCCACGCCCTCCTCGTCGCCCGAGGTCGGGTAGCGCAGGATGAAGCCGTCCGACGTGGACAGCTCGCGCTGGATCGCCTCGATGGTGCCGATCACCCGCTTGTCGTCCGGCGGCAGGAAACCCATCTGCGGGATCAGCAGCAGCGAGGCGTCCAGCTCCTTGGAGCCGTAGGACTGCGTGAAGGTGTTGCGCTCCTTGTCGTAGCCCTTCTCGCACACGTCCCGGTGGATGTCGTCGCGCAGCTCGCGCCACTTCTCCAGCGGGCCGTCCGCGTCGCCGGACTCGATCAGCTTGATCGTGCGGTCCACCGCCACCCAGGCCATCACCTTGGAGTGCACGAAGTGCCGGCGCGGGCCGCGCACCTCCCAGATGCCCTCGTCCGGCTCGTCCCAGTGCTGCTCGAGGTAGCGGATCAGCTTCAGCTGGAGCAGGGAGGCGTAGTCGTTGCGGGCGAGCCCGGTCATATGGGCCAGGTGCAGGGCCTCGGTGACCTCTCCGTACACGTCCAGCTGCAGCTGGTGCGCGGCACCGTTGCCCACGCGCACCGGGGCCGAGTTCTCGTAGCCGGGCAGCCAGTCCAGCTCCGCCTCGCCCAGCTCCCGCTCGCCCGCGATGCCGTACATGATCTGCAGGTTCTCCGGGTCGCCCGCCACGGCCCGCAGCAGCCACTCGCGCCAGGCGCGCGCCTCCTCGCGGTAGCCGGTGCGCAGCAGCGACGACAGGGTGATCGCCGCGTCCCGCAGCCAGGTGTAGCGGTAGTCCCAGTTGCGCACGCCGCCGATCTCCTCCGGCAGGGACGTCGTGGGCGCCGCCACGATGCCGCCGGTCGGCGCGTACGTCAGGGCCTTCAGGGTGATCAGCGAGCGGATGACGGCCTCGCGGTAGGGGCCGTGGTACGTACAGTGCTCGACCCACTCGCGCCAGAAGTCCTCGGTCGCCTCCAGCGACTGCTCGGGCTCCGGCAGCGGCGGCGGCTCCTTGTGCGAGGGCTGCCAGGAGATCGTGAACGCGAACCGGTCACCGGGTGCGACCGTGAAGTCCGCGTACGTGGTCAGACCCTTGCCGTAGGTCTCGGCCTCGGTGTCGAACCACACGGAGTCAGGTCCCGCGACGGCCACCGTGCGGCCCTCGTGCTTGTGCACCCACGGCACGATGCGCCCGTAGGAGAAACGCATGCGCAGAGCCGACCGCATCGGCACCCGGCCCGTGACGCCCTCGACGATCCGGATCAGCTGGGGCGCGCCGTCGCGCGGCGGCATGAGGTCGATGACCCGGACCGTGCCGCGCGGGGTGTCCCACTCGGACTCCAGGATCAGCGACTCGCCGCGGTACGTGCGCCGGGTCGCCCGCGGCGGCTCGGCGTCCGACGCGTGGGCCGGGCCCAGCCGCCAGAAGCCGTGTTCCTCCGTGCCGAGCAGTCCCGCGAAGACGGCATGGGAATCGAAGCGGGGCAGGCACAGCCAGTCCACGGTGCCGTCCCGGCAGACCAGCGCCGCGGTCTGCATGTCTCCGATGAGTGCGTAGTCTTCGATGCGCCCGGCCAATGCAACTCCAGTCGAACGGCCACGTCGCCCCGAGGGGCGGTCGCTCTGTGCGGTCATGGGGGTCATGAGAAACGCGTTGTCCACCGACCCATTCGAAAATGATGCAGTCGATGTTCAACGAACTGACGAGCTCTTGTTGTTCCGGTGACCGGCGGGGGTGGTGCCGTTTTCCGGGAGGGCTCGGCAGAGAGTGTCCGAGCAGGATACGACGCACGTACATGATCCGCGTGCCCCGCCGGGCAACCGGGCTGCCCCGAACGAGTGAGCCGTGGGTGAAACACCGGTGAAAACCTCTTAAGGTTCGCGCGTCCGTGGTGACACGTGCGCGGAGCGTGGCCGGAAGCAGTCCCCTCGCGGCGCTGATACGCTGGTAGCCCGTGGACCGGTGGGCTCGAAACCCCCGAACCGCAGCGACGGCACCCCCGAAAAAAATACTTCGGGACCCAGCCGTACCGCACCCCAGACCGCGACCACGGGAGCCCCCTCTTGGCCATGCCGCCCGCTGCTTTTCGAAACAGCAAAGCCACGACGACCAAGCACATCTTCGTCACCGGGGGTGTCGCCTCCTCGCTCGGCAAGGGTCTGACCGCCTCCAGCCTCGGCATGCTGCTCAAGGCCCGGGGCCTGCGCGTCGTGATGCAGAAGCTCGACCCGTACCTGAACGTCGACCCGGGCACGATGAACCCCTTCCAGCACGGTGAGGTGTTCGTCACCAACGACGGCGCCGAGACCGACCTGGACATCGGGCACTACGAGCGCTTCCTCGACCGCGACCTGGACGGCTCGGCGAACGTCACCACCGGGCAGGTCTACTCGACGGTGATCGCCAAGGAGCGGCGCGGCGAGTACCTGGGCGACACCGTGCAGGTCATCCCGCACATCACCAACGAGATCAAGCACCGCATCCGGCGCATGGCCACCGACGAGGTGGACGTCGTCATCACCGAGGTGGGCGGCACGGTCGGCGACATCGAGTCGCTGCCGTTCCTGGAGACCGTCCGCCAGGTCCGCCACGAGGTCGGCCGCGACAACGTCTTCGTGGTGCACATCTCGCTGCTGCCCTACATCGGCCCCTCCGGCGAGCTGAAGACCAAGCCCACCCAGCACTCCGTGGCCGCGCTGCGCAACATCGGTATCCAGCCGGACGCGATCGTCCTGCGCTGCGACCGCGAGGTCCCCACCGCGATCAAGCGCAAGATCTCCCTGATGTGCGACGTCGACGAGGCCGCCGTCGTCGCCTGCCCCGACGCCCGCTCGATCTACGACATCCCGAAGGTCGTGCACTCCGAGGGCCTCGACGCCTACGTCGTCCGCAAGCTGGACCTGCCCTTCCGCGACGTGGACTGGACGACCTGGGACGACCTGCTCGACCGGGTCCACAACCCCGAGAACGAGGTCACCCTCGCCCTGGTCGGCAAGTACATCGACCTGCCCGACGCCTACCTCTCGGTGACCGAGGCGCTACGCGCGGGCGGCTTCGCCAACAAGGCCCGGGTGAAGATCAAGTGGGTCACCTCCGACGACTGCAAGACCCCGGCGGGCGCCAAGAAGCAGCTGTCCGACGTTGACGCGATCTGCATCCCGGGCGGCTTCGGCGACCGGGGCGTGTCCGGCAAGGTCGGCGCCATCCAGTACGCCCGTGAGAACAGGATCCCGCTGCTCGGCCTCTGCCTCGGCCTGCAGTGCATCGTGATCGAGGCCGCGCGCAACCTGGCCGGCATCCCCGACGCGAACTCCACCGAGTTCGACGCCGCCACCGCCCACCCGGTCATCTCCACCATGGCCGAGCAGCTCGACATCGTCGCGGGCGAGGGCGACATGGGCGGAACGATGCGGCTCGGCATGTACCCGGCCAAGCTCGCCGAGGGCTCGATCGTGCGCGAGGTCTACGACGGCAAGGAATACGTCGAGGAGCGCCACCGCCACCGCTACGAGGTGAACAACGCCTACCGCGCCGAGCTGGAGAAGAAGGCGGGCATCGTGTTCTCCGGGACGTCGCCCGACGGCAAGCTCGTGGAGTACGTGGAGTACCCGCGCGAAGTGCACCCTTACCTGGTGGCGACCCAGGCGCACCCGGAGCTGCGCTCCCGCCCGACCCGCCCGCACCCGCTGTTCGCGGGCCTGGTGAAGGCGGCCGTGGAACGCAAGAACGGGAAGAACGGCAAGTAACACAGGGCCTGTACGGTGGCCGGGGTACGCGTCCTCACGGAGGCGTACCCCGGTTTCGTGCAAGGCGTGGGAGGAACAGGGCGACATGGCGACGATCAAGGACACCGCCGAGGAGTGGGAGATCCGGGCGAGCGAGACCCCGTTCGTCGGCAACAAGACCTCCGTCCGCACCGACGACGTGGTCATGCCGGACGGCTCGGTGGGGCGCCGCGACTACCAGGTCCACCCCGGGTCCGTGGCCGTCCTCGCCCTCGACGACCAGGACCGGGTGCTGGTCATCCGGCAGTACCGCCACCCGGTGCGCCAGAAGCTGTGGGAGATCCCGGCCGGTCTGCTCGACGTCCCCGGTGAGAACCCGCTGCACGCCGCCCAGCGCGAGCTGTACGAGGAGGCGCACCTCAAGGCCGAGGACTGGCGTGTGCTGACCGACGTCTACACCACGCCCGGCGGCTGCGACGAGGCGGTGCGTATCTTCCTCGCCCGCGACCTGTCCGAGGCCGACGGGCAGCGCTTCCAGGTGGAGGACGAGGAGTCCGACATGGAGCTGGCCCGGGTGCCCGTGGCGGACCTCGTGGGGGGCGTCCTGGCGGGCGACCTCCACAACAACTGCCTCGCTGTCGGCGTGCTGTCGCTGGTCGCCGCGCGGACCGGCGAAGGCCTGGACGCCCTGCGCCCGGCCGAGGCTCCGTGGCCGGCCCGGCCGTTCCAGGCGTGACGCCTCCGGCCCGGACGCCTGCCTCAGGGGCTCCGCTCCTTCGCCCCCGGAGCCTTTGGTCGTACCATCGCCTGATCCGATCGGGGGACCTGTGCGCCGTGCTCCGCCGGGATCGTCGCGGAGCGTCAACTAGGCTCTGACAGCGACCCGCCCGAGGCTTCGGCGGGCCCGTGTGCGCAGTGGACGGGAGCGTGGCCCGTGACGGATCAGGCGGTGGACACAGACGGCGGCGTGCGATCGGACAGCGATCCGCGTCCTGTTGTCGGCCACGGTCGGTTCCTCGGTCGCACACGGGAGTTGAAGGAGCTCCGTGCCGACATCGAGCGCGCAGGCCTGGACACCCTCTCCGGACGCAAGGCACCCCGCGCCCGCGTGCTGCTCGTCGCGGGCCGCCCCGGTTACGGCCGCACCGGGCTCGCCGAGGAACTGGTGCGCCAGGTCGCAAACGCCTACCCGGACGGCGTGCTGCGCGCCCGCCTCAGCGAGCCCGACGGCACCCCCGTCCCCACCGAGCGCACCGCCCGCGAGCTGCTGAGCGCCCTCGGTGTGCCCACCCCGCCCGGGGCCGACGAGGACGAGCTGGGCCAGGCGGTGCGTGAGGCCCTCACGGGGCGCCGTGCGCTGCTGCTGCTCGACGACGCGGTGTCCGCCGAGCAGGTGGACGCGGTGCTGCCGGACGCGCCCGACTGCCTCGTCGTCGCCGTAGCCCAGGGCCCGCTGACCGGCATCGCGGACGTGCGCCCCTGCACCCTCGGCGGCCTCGACACCAAGGCCGCCCTGGAGCTGCTCACCCGGTACGCCGGCTCCGTGCGCGTCACCGTCGACCCACGTGCCGCCGAGGGGCTCGTCGAGGAGTGCGCGGGCCAGCCCGCCGCCCTCGTTCTCGCCGGCGGCTGGCTGGCCGCCCAGCCCAAGGCCGCCGTCGCCGACCTCGCCCGGCACCTGCGTACCGGCACCGAGGACGGACCGCCGCTGGCCCGCGCCTTCCGGCTCTCCTACGAGGCGCTGCCGGGTCCCGCCCAGCGGATGCTGCGCCTGCTGTGCCTGGCCCCGGCAGGTCTGCCGGATCCGCACACCGCCTCCGCGCTGGCCGGCTGCCCGGTGGACACCGCCCGCACCGCCCTCGACGACCTCGTGGACCGCGGCTTCCTGCGGCGCCTTGCGACACCGCTGCCGCAGTACGAGGTCCCGGGCTGCCTGCTGCCCCTGCTGCGCGCGCTCGCCGAGCGTCACGACCGCCCGGCCGAGCTGCAACTGGCCCGCGCCCGGATGCTGGAGCGGACGGTACGGCTGCTGCAGTCCTGCCGGGCGATCACCGAGACCGACAGCCCCCAGGCCCGCGAGAAGCTCACCGGGCTGCCCCGCGAGTTGCGCTTCGCGAGCCCCCGAGCGGCCGAGGACTGGCTGCGCCTACGCCAGCCCGCGCTGCTGGCCTCGGCCCGGCTCGCGGTGGCCGACGGCGAGCTGGACACCCTCGCCCGGCGCCTGATGGCCGCACTGGTGCGGGCCATGGTCGCCCACTTCGGCACCCGGGCGGCCGCGCCCGAGCTGTACGGCATCCACCGGCTCGTCCTCGATGTCGCCGAGCGCCGCGGCCTGCACCGCGAGAAGGCGGCGGCCCTGCTGAACCTCGCCGACGTGGACGCGCGGACCGGCCGCACGAGGGAGGCACTGGCCCGCTACCGGGACGCGCTGGACGCCGCACGGGCCGGCAACGACCCGTATGCGACCGGCCGCGCGATGGAATCCGTAGGCGGCGCCCACCAGGAGCTCGGGGACTTCGACCGGGCGGCCGACTGGTACGGCAGGGCCCTGGCCCATCGCCTCGCCCGCGACGAGCGCGCGGAGGCCGCGCGACTGTACGGTCGCCTCGCCACCGTCCAGACCTATGCCGGCCGCTACGGCGAGGCGCAGCGCAACTGGCGCGCGGCGATCGCTTCGCACCGCAGGAGCGGCGATGTGGCCGCGCACGCCCGGGCGTTGAGCGAACTGGCCCGCGTCCAGGAGTACGCCGGACGTCCCGAGGAGTCGCTGCGCACCTGCGAGGAGGCCGTCGAGTGGGCGCGGCAGGCCGACGACACCCGGCTGCAGGCGGCGCTCGGGCTCCGGGTCGCCGACACCCTGGAACGTCTCGGCGACCCGGCGGCCGCCGCCCTGCACCGGTCGGCGGCCGAGCGCATGCTGGGAGACGGCGCGCAGGAGGGCCCACCGGTCCCGGAACACAGCGCTAACGCCTGCGAAATCCGTAGTACACCCGCTGAAGATTGATGCAATGAAAGGCTAGACAGCGGGAACACCTTCATTAAACTGGCTTCGCCGCACGTTCTCCTGCGGTGTCTCCCGGTGTGCTCCCGTGCGTCCGGGTATGTCTTGCAATGCCCCCACATTCCCTGAGCCAAGGACCGTGATCGACGTGAAGGTCGGCATCCCCCGCGAGGTCAAGAACAACGAGTTCCGGGTGGCCATCACCCCCGCCGGCGTGCACGAGCTGGTGCGCCACGGCCACCAGGTCGTCGTCGAGCGGAACGCCGGTGTCGGCTCCTCGATCCCGGACGAGGAGTACATCGCCGCAGGCGCACAGATCCTGGACACCGCCGACGAGGTGTGGGCCACCGCCGACCTGCTGCTGAAGGTCAAGGAGCCCATCGCCGAGGAGTACCACCGCCTCCGCAAGGACCAGACGCTCTTCACCTACCTGCACCTGGCCGCCTCCAGGGAGTGCACGGACGCCCTGCTCGAGTCCGGCACCACGGCGATCGCCTACGAGACGGTCGAGCTGTCGAACCGGGCGCTCCCGCTGCTCGCCCCCATGTCCGAGGTCGCGGGCCGGCTCGCCCCGCAGGTCGGCGCCTACCACCTCATGGCCGCCAACGGCGGTCGCGGTGTGCTGCCCGGCGGCGTCCCGGGCGTGCCCGCCGCCAAGGCCGTCGTCATCGGCGGCGGCGTTTCGGGCTGGAACGCCGCGCAGATCGCCATCGGCATGGGCTTCCACGTCACCCTGCTCGACAAGGACATCAACAAGCTCAAGGAAGCCGACAAGATCTTCGGCACGAAGATCCAGACCGTCGTCTCCAACGCCTTCGAGCTGGAGAAGGCCTGCCTGGACGCCGACCTCGTCATCGGCGCCGTCCTCATCCCGGGTGCCAAGGCCCCCAAGCTGGTCACCAACGAGCTGGTCTCCCGGATGAAGCCCGGAAGTGTCCTTGTCGACATCGCGATCGACCAGGGCGGCTGCTTCGAGGACTCGCGCCCGACCACGCACGCCGAGCCGGCCTTCCGGGTCCACGAGTCGGTCTTCTACTGCGTCGCCAACATGCCCGGCGCCGTCCCCAACACCTCCACCTACGCGCTGACCAACGCCACGCTGCCCTACATCGTCGAACTCGCCGACCGGGGCTGGGTCGAGGCCCTGCGCCGCGACGCCGCGCTGGCCAAGGGCCTCAACACCCATGACGGCAAGGTGGTTTACAAGGAGGTCGCCGAGGCACACGGCCTGGAGCACGTCGAGCTCGAGTCCCTGCTCGGCTAGGTCGTCACCAGGCCGGCCACGGGTACGGGTTCGATTTCCTGTGCCCACAAGGCGATAGGTCAACAGGCCTCGTCAACACCGCTCATCCGGCCGGACCTTGCCCGACAAGGTCCGGCCGGGTGTGTGTATGGTCACTTTGCGACACTCGTTCAAGTCGCCTCGAACGTAACCCTTCCACCGTTTCGCACACCGGTGAAACCGGGCGAACGACGCCCGGACGCCCTTGACAGCGGGATGTTTCATTGCCGACACATCGATCCGGGTCCGGCGGATTGTGTTGCTGCGGACCGCCGACACGCCATAGAGTCGCCAACCGTCGGCATGGTGCCACGCTGACCTATCTAGAAGTTTCCTGGTCACCAAGGAGGTAAGACGACTTGTGAATGAGTCGACATTTACTCCCGGGGGTGGTCAACCAGGAATGCCTGCGCGGGGCACGGGCCCCAGGGGGCTCGAGGCTGTCGGCTCCGTTGCTGTCCGTACCTTCGCAGCCCACCAGAGCCAGAGCCCCCACATGGCTCAGACAGCACACCAGAGCATGGATGGCCAACACGTGAACGCCATGTCCGGCGACGGAAGTGGCGGAGTCCACAACCACTTCGCCGACTACGAAGAGCTGCCCGAGGGGCACTTCTACGACCCCGACGCCGAATACGAGCCAGATCCCGAGTACGCGGCCACGCTCGCGCCCGACGCGGCCCGGCAGCGCCGCGAGCGCATCGGCCCCACCGGCCGCCCACTGCCGTACTTCCCGATCCCCGGACCGCTGACCGATCACGGCCCGGCCACGATCATCGCGATGTGCAACCAGAAGGGCGGCGTCGGCAAGACCACGTCGACCATCAACCTGGGTGCCGCGCTCGCGGAGTACGGGCGCCGGGTGCTGCTCGTCGACTTCGACCCGCAGGGCGCGTTGTCCGTGGGCCTCGGCGTGAACCCCATGGAGCTGGACCTCACCGTCTACAACCTGCTCATGGAGCGGGGCATGTCGGCGGACGAGGTTCTGCTGAAGACCGCGGTCCCCAACATGGACCTGCTGCCGAGCAACATCGACCTCTCGGCCGCCGAGGTCCAGCTGGTGTCGGAGGTCGCGCGCGAGTCCACGCTCCAGCGGGCGCTCAAGCCGCTGCTGCCGGACTACGACTACATCGTGATCGACTGCCAGCCCTCGCTCGGCCTGCTCACCGTGAACGCGCTCACCGCGGCGCACAAGGTGATCGTGCCGCTCGAGTGCGAGTTCTTCGCGCTGCGCGGTGTCGCGCTGCTCACCGAGACCATCGAGAAGGTCCAGGAGCGGCTCAACCCCGACCTCGAGCTCGACGGCATCCTCGCCACGATGTACGACTCCCGGACCGTGCACAGCCGTGAGGTCCTCGCACGCGTCGTCGAGGCGTTCGACGACCACGTCTACCACACGGTGATCGGCCGGACCGTGCGCTTCCCGGAAACCACGGTCGCCGGTGAACCGATCACCACGTACGCCTCCAACTCCGTCGGTGCCGCCGCCTATCGCCAGCTCGCCAGGGAGGTGCTCGCCCGGTGTCACGCCGAGTGAGTCTGCCGGGGGCCGACGAACTGTTCCGTACCACCGGGGGAACGGCGCTCCAGGCGTCCACTCCCAGGCGCCAGGCCAATGGCGAGGCCCGGGTGCCGGCTCCCGCGGGCGAGAGCGACCCGGCGGCCCCGGCGGAGGACGCACCGCCGTCGGTGCCCGTGCAGGGCGGCGACGGGGAGGGCGACGAGCACGTCGCGGCGGACGCGGAGGCCGGGGAGTCCCGTGCACGGTCCGCCGCCGCGGAGCGGACCGCGCGGCGTGGCGCGGCGGCGCAGGAAGGTTCTGCCGGTTCCTCCGCGGCCTCGTCCACGGCCCAGCAGCGCAAGCGGGGGCGTGCGGCCGGGCGGCGGCCCAGCGGCCGCGAGCGGCACGACGAGAAGATCACCGTGTACGTGTCCGCGGAGGAGCTGATGGACCTCGAGCACGCACGGCTGGTGCTCCGGGGCGAGCACGGGCTCGCGGTGGACCGCGGGCGGATCGTGCGGGAGGCCGTCGCCGTGGTGCTGGCGGATCTGGAGTCCCGAGGGGACGCGAGCATTCTCGTACGTCGGCTCCGGGGGCGGTAAGAGGTAGCCTGCGACGGCTATGACCTCGAACGACGGCTCCGCTTCCGCTACCGGTTCCTCCGGCTTGGGCGGGCGTCGGCGTGCGCTGGGGCGGGGCCCCGGAGCGGCACCGGTCGCACCGACGGCGCCTGCCCAGGAGGCGGAGCCGCTCGAAGAGGCAGCGCCGGCCGCCGATCCCGAACCTCGGCCCGAACCCGAAGCTCGGCCCGACCCCGAAGCTCGGCCCGATCCCGAACCCGAACATCGGCCTCGGCGGGAACCCGAGTCTCGGCGTGAACCTGAGCGTCGGCCTGGCCCCGAGCCTCGGCGCGAGCCTGAATCCCCGCCTCAGCCCCGACCGGGGGTCGCGGACGAGGAGCCCCAGGCCCCCGCACCTGCCGTCGACGAGACCGAACCCGGCGACGGTGTCTTCAAGGTCCGGCTCGACAACTTCGAGGGGCCCTTCGATCTGCTCCTGCAGTTGATCTCCAAGCACAAGCTCGACGTGACCGAGGTCGCCCTGTCCAAGGTGACCGACGAGTTCATGGCGCACATCCGGGCCATGGGTCCGGACTGGGACCTGGACCAGACGACCGAGTTCCTCGTCGTCGCCGCCACGCTGCTCGACCTCAAGGCCGCGCGACTGCTGCCCGCCGCCGAGGTGGAGGACGAGGCCGACCTCGCGCTGCTGGAAGCCAGGGACCTGCTGTTCGCGCGGCTGCTGCAGTACCGCGCGTACAAACAGATCGCCGAGATCTTCAACCGGCGCACCGACGACGAGGCCCGGCGGTATCCCCGTACCGTCGGCCTCGAGCCCCACCATGCCGAGCTGCTGCCCGAGGTCGTCATCAGCATCGGGCCCGAAGGGTTCGCGAAGCTCGCCGTCAAGGCGATGCAGCCCAAGCCCAGGCCGCAGGTGTATGTCGACCACATCCACGCCCCGCTCGTCAGCGTGCAGGAGCAGGCCGGGATCGTCGTGGCCCGGCTGAGAGAACTCGGGGAGGCCAGCTTCCGGGCGCTGATCGAGGACACCGACGACACCCTCACCGTCGTCGCCCGCTTCCTCGCCCTGCTGGAGCTGTACCGCGAGAAGGCCGTGGCGCTGGAGCAGGAGGCCGCCCTCGGCGAGCTGGTCGTGCGCTGGACCGGTGGGGACGGGGACACCGACGTCATGGTCACCGACGAGTTCGACCGGCCGCCAGAGGAGCCCGAGCCGGCCAAGGAGGAGGAGGAGAAGGCGTGAGCGAGGACACCATCGACGCACCGGCAGGGCTGAACACCGTCGCCGGCCTCGACCTCAAGCCCGCTCTCGAGGCCGTCCTCATGGTCGTGGACGAGCCCGCCACCGAGGAGCACCTGGCGAAGATCCTGGAGCGGCCCCGGCGGCAGATCGCGGACGCGCTGCGCGAGCTGGCGGACGAGTACACCGTGCAGGGCCGCGGCTTCGAGCTGCGGTTCGTCGCGGGCGGCTGGCGCTTCTACACCCGCGCCCAGTACGCCCCCGCCGTGGAGCGGTTCGTGCTCGACGGGCAGCAGGCCCGCCTCACCCAGGCCGCCCTTGAGACCCTCGCCGTGGTCGCGTACCGTCAGCCGGTCAGCCGCAGCCGCGTCTCGGCGGTGCGCGGAGTGAACTGCGACGGGGTCATGCGCACCCTCCTCCAGCGCGGTCTGGTCGAAGAGGCGGGCACGGAACCCGAAACAGGTGCGATCCTGTACAGGACGACGAACTACTTCCTGGAGCGGATGGGCCTGCGCGGCCTGGACGAGCTTCCGGAGCTCGCGCCCTTCCTCCCGGAGGCGGAGGCGATCGAGGCCGAGACCCAGGAGGGCGTACCGTCGTTCGACCCGGACGCTCCCGATGCTCCGGACGCAGACGACGATCACACGACGAAGACGACGACGGAACTTTGATGCGAAGCAGCGGCAGCGGCAAGAGCGGCGGACGCGGTAACTACCGCGGTGCCGGCAACGACAGGGACCAGAAGCAGGGGCAGGGCCGCCCCCGCAAGCCCCGCCCCGAGGAGCGCCGCTACGACGTCGGCCCGGGCGCGACGAAGGACGGCCCGAAGTCCGGGCGCGGCGGCGCGGCCCGCGGTGGCGCCAAGGGCGGCCCGAAGCAGTCCCAGCAGTCCCAGCAGCGGGGCGGGCGCGGTCGTACGGCCCCGGCGCGCCCGCGCGAGTACGAGGCGCAGATCGAGGAGCGCAACCGCGAGCGGTACGCGGGCAAGAAGGACCTCAAACTGCCCAAGACCTTCCCGGGTGCCGAACAGGAGGGCGAGCGCCTGCAGAAGGTGCTCGCGCGCGCGGGCTACGGCTCCCGGCGCGCCTGCGAGGAACTGATCGAGCAGGCCAGGGTCGAGGTCAACGGCGCGATCGTCACCGAGCAGGGCCTGCGGGTCGACCCCGAGAAGGACGAGATCAAGGTCGACGGGCTGACCGTGGCCACGCAGTCGTACCAGTTCTTCTCGCTCAACAAGCCGGCCGGTGTCGTCTCCACCATGGAGGACCCGGAGGGCCGCCAGTGCCTCGGCGACTACGTCACCAACCGTGAGACCCGGCTC
Source organism: Streptomyces sp. NPDC107546 (assembly GCF_055639175.1). Classification (NCBI taxonomy): domain Bacteria; kingdom Bacillati; phylum Actinomycetota; class Actinomycetes; order Kitasatosporales; family Streptomycetaceae; genus Streptomyces; species Streptomyces sp. NPDC107546. The sequence continues at coordinate 30,555 of NZ_JBVKBA010000008.1, forward strand.
TTCCACGTCGGCCGGCTCGACACCGAGACCGAAGGCGTCATCCTGCTCACCAACCACGGTGAGCTGGCCCACCGGCTGACCCACCCCAAGTACGGCGTGAAGAAGACCTACCTCGCGCACATCGTGGGCCCGATCCCGCGCGACCTGGGCAAGAAGCTCAAGGACGGCATCCAGCTGGAGGACGGGTACGCGCGCGCGGACCACTTCCGGGTGGTCGAGCAGACCGGCAAGAACTACCTCGTCGAGGTGACCCTGCACGAGGGGCGCAAGCACATCGTGCGGCGCATGCTGGCGGAGGCCGGGTTCCCTGTGGACAAGCTGGTCCGCACCGCGTTCGGGCCGATCACACTGGGGGACCAGAAGTCCGGTTGGCTGCGGCGGTTGTCGAACACCGAGGTCGGCATGCTGATGAAGGAAGTCGATCTGTAACGCCTGAGAACTCGGTGCTTGATGCCGGGTGGCGTCTGCGGCTTGGTCGTGGTTGATCGCTCCCCCACGTTTCTGGACTTCGCTCGAACAGGGGGGAGCCCCATCGCGGCGGAGCCGCACATCGTCACAGCCCCGCGCCCCTATCGCGGCGCGGGCTTGCCCTACGCTGGTGACCTGATGTTTTCCGTAGATCAGCAAGGAGCACCACCGTGGCGGTACGAGCGGTTCGTGGCGCCGTTCAGCTCGAGCGGGACGAGGCCGGGCACATGGACGAGCAGGTCGGTGCCCTGCTCACCGCCATCCTGGAGCGCAACGGGCTGACCACCGACGATCTGATCAGCATCTGGTTCACGGCCACGCCCGATCTGCACAGCGACTTCCCGGCGGCAGCCGCCCGGGGGCTCGGCATCGTCGACGTGCCGCTGATCTGCGCCCAGGAGCTGGACATCGAGGGCGCGATGCCCCGGGTCGTCCGCATCCTCGCCCACATCGAGTCCGACAAGCCGCGCGCGGAGATCGCGCATGTCTACCTCGGTGCCGCCGCCGCTCTGCGCAAGGACATCGCCCAGTGAGGACCGCACTTGTCATCGGCACGGGGCTGATCGGCACGTCCGCGGCCCTGGCGCTCGCCGCCCGCGGGGTCACCGTGCACCTCGCCGACCACGACCCTGAGCAGGCCCGTACGGCCGCCGCGCTCGGAGCCGGGACCGACGAGGCGCCCGAGCGTCCGGTCGACCTGGTGATCGTCGCCGCCCCGCCCGCCCACGTGGCCGCCGCGCTCGCCGACGCCATGCGGCGCGGCCTCGGGCGCGGTTACCTCGACGTGGCCAGCGTCAAGGGCGGACCGCGTCGCGAGCTGGAGGCGCTCGGCCTCGACCTGACCCCTTACATCGGCACACACCCCATGTCGGGCCGCGAGAAGTCGGGCCCGCTGGCGGCCAGCGGCGACCTCTTCGAGGGGCGGCCCTGGGTGCTGACCCCGACCCGGGACACCGACACCGAGGTGCTCAACCTCGCCCTGGAGCTGGTCTCGCACTGCCGTGCCGTGCCCGTCGTCATGGACGCCGACGCCCACGACCGGGCCGTCGCGCTCGTCTCGCACATGCCCCACCTGGTCTCCAGCATGGTCGCCGCGCGCCTGGAGCACGCCGAGGAAGCGGCCGTACGGCTGTGCGGGCAGGGCATCCGGGACGTGACCCGGATCGCGGCCTCCGACCCCCGGATGTGGATCGACATCCTGTCCGCCAACCCGGGCCCGGTCGCCGACCTGCTCTCCGAGATCGCCGCCGACCTCGACGAGACCGTCCAGGCCCTGCGGGCCCTGCAGTCCTCCGACGAGGCCAAGCGGCGCGAGGGCACCGAGGGGATCGAGGACGTGCTGCGCCGCGGCAACGCCGGGCAGGTCCGGGTGCCCGGCAAGCACGGCAGCGCCCCGCGGGCGTACGAGACCGTGGCCGTCCTCATCGACGACCAGCCCGGCCAGCTGGCCCGTATCTTCGCGGACGCGGGCAGGGCCGGGATCAACATCGAGGACGTCCGCATCGAGCACGCGACGGGGCAGCAGGCCGGCCTGGTCCAGCTGATGGTGGAGCAGACCGCCGCCCCGGTGCTGAGCGCCGCGCTGCGGGAGCGGGGCTGGGTGATCAGGCAGTAGGGCGGCCGCAGAACCGGTCACAGGTCCGCGCCGGGCGCTGCGGCAACCGGGTGACGAGCGGGCCCGGCATACCGGGCCCTGCGAGCCAGTAACCTTGTCCGGGGCGCCCTCGCGTCCCGCCCGTCCACCCACCCGCCACACCCCACCAGGAAGGTGTTCCCACCGTGGAAAACGGCGCCGCCCGGACCGCCCCGGCAGTGATTGTCGCCATCGACGGCCCCGCCGGCACGGGCAAGTCGAGCACGTCGAAGGCTGTGGCCGCACAGCTCGGGCTCAGCTACCTGGACACCGGCGCCCAGTACCGGGCGATCACCTGGTGGATGGTGAACAACGGCATCGACATAGCGGACCCCACGGCCATCGCGGCGGTGGCGGGCAAGCCGGAGATCGTCTCCGGCACCGACCCGAAGGCCCCCACCATCACCGTGGACGGCACGGACGTCTCCGGGCCGATCCGTTCCCCGGAGGTCTCCTCCAAGGTCAGCGCGGTCAGCGCGGTGCCCGAGGTGCGGGCCCGGATCACCGAGCTGCAGCGCTCGCTGGCCGCCTCCGCCGAGAACGGCATCGTCGTCGAGGGCCGCGACATCGGCACGACCGTGCTGCCCGACGCCGACCTGAAGATCTTCCTCACCGCCTCCCCGGAGGCACGCGCCGCCCGCCGCAACGGCGAGCTGAAGGGCGTGGACCTGCACACCACCCGAGAGGCGCTGATCAAGCGGGACGCGGCCGACTCCAGCCGCAAGACCTCCCCGCTCGCCAAGGCGGACGACGCGGTCGAGGTGGACACCACCGACCTCACCCTGCAGCAGGTCATCGAGTGCGTCGTCACCCTCGTCGAGGAGAAGCGGGCCGGGAAGTGACCGAGGCTCCTTCCGCGCGGAGCGCCGAAGTCGGGCGACGTATCGGCGTCCCGCTGATGTACGGGCTGTGGAAGCCGCGCGTGCTCGGCGCGTGGAGGGTGCCCGCGAGCGGCCCGGTGATCCTCGCCGTGAACCACTCCCACAACGTCGACGGGCCCATGGTCATGGGCGTGGCGCCCAGGCCGACACACTTCCTGATCAAGAAGGAGGCGTTCGTCGGCCCCCTGGACCCCTTCCTGCGCGGCATCGGCCAGCTGAAGGTGGACCGCACGTCCGCCGACCGCACGGCCATCACCCAGGCGCTCGGCGTGCTCCAGAACGGGGGAGTCCTCGGCATCTTCCCCGAGGGCACCCGCGGCGAGGGCGACTTCACCTCGCTGCGCGCCGGGCTCGCCTACTTCGCGGTCCGCAGCGGGGCGCCGATCGTCCCGGTCGCGGTGCTGGGAAGTTCCGAGCGACGGGGACGGTTGATAAAGGGGCTGCCCCCGCTGCGCAGCCGCATCGACGTCGTCTTCGGCGACCCGTTCCAGGCGGGTGACGGCAGCGGGCGGCGTACGCGCAAGGCGCTGGACGAGGCGACCGTGCGCATCCAGAAGCAGCTCACCGAGCACCTGGAAAACGCCAGGCGTTCCACCGGGCGCTAGGCGACACTTGAGTAGTGGATCATCGTAGGCGCGGTGCTCCACCGATCACCACGATGAACGAGGTACGGACTTCATGAACGACCAGATCCAGCCCGACGGCTCGGCCGAGCACGAGTACGAGCACGGGGCGCTCGGTGACGCCGAGTACGCGGAGTTCATGGAGCTCGCCGCGGAAGAGGGCTTCGACCTCGAGGACGTCGAGGGCGCCATCGAGGAGGCCGGACACGGCCCGCTCCCGGTGCTCGCCGTCGTCGGCCGCCCCAATGTCGGCAAGTCGACCCTGGTGAACCGCATCATCGGCCGCCGCGAGGCCGTCGTCGAGGACAAGCCCGGCGTCACCCGCGACCGCGTCACCTACGAGGCCGAGTGGGCGGGCCGCCGCTTCAAGGTCGTCGACACCGGCGGCTGGGAGCAGGACGTCCTCGGTATCGACGCCTCCGTGGCCGCACAGGCCGAGTACGCGATCGAGGCCGCCGACGCGGTCGTGTTCGTCGTCGACGCCAAGGTCGGCGCCACCGACACCGATGAGGCGGTCGTCCGGCTGCTGCGCAAGGCGGGCAAGCCCGTGGTGCTCGCCGCCAACAAGGTCGACGGCCCGAGTGGCGAGGCCGACGCGGCGTACCTGTGGAACCTCGGCCTCGGCGAGCCGTACCCGGTCTCGGCGCTGCACGGCCGTGGCACCGGCGACATGCTGGACGCCGTCCTCGAGGCCCTGCCCGAGGCGCCCGCCCAGACCTTCGGCGCCGCCGGGGTCGGCGGACCGCGCCGCGTCGCCCTGATCGGCCGCCCGAACGTCGGCAAGTCCTCACTGCTGAACAAGGTCGCCGGCGAGGAGCGCGTCGTCGTCAACGAACTTGCAGGCACCACCCGCGACCCGGTCGACGAGCTGATCGAACTCGGTGGCAGGACCTGGAAGTTCGTCGACACGGCCGGCATCCGCAAGCGGGTGCACCTCCAGCAGGGCGCCGACTACTACGCCTCGCTGCGCACCGCCGCCGCCATCGAGAAGGCGGAGGTCGCGGTCGTCCTCATCGACGCCTCCGAATCCATCTCCGTCCAGGACCAGCGCATCGTCACCATGGCGGTGGAGGCGGGCCGTGCGCTCGTCCTCGCCTACAACAAGTGGGACACCCTCGACGAGGAGCGCCGCTACTACCTGGAGCGTGAGATCGAGACCGAGCTGGGCCAGGTGGCGTGGGCGCCGCGGGCGAACGTCTCGGCGCGCACCGGCCGCCACATGGAGAAGCTGGTCCCGGCGATTGAGACCGCCCTCGCGGGCTGGGAGACCCGGGTGCCGACGGGCCGCCTCAACGCGTTCCTCGGCGAGCTGGTGTCCGCGCACCCGCACCCGGTCCGCGGCGGCAAGCAGCCGCGCATCCTCTTCGGCACGCAGGCGGGCACCAAGCCCCCGCGGTTCGTGCTCTTCGCCTCCGGCTTCATCGAGGCGGGCTACCGCCGGTTCATCGAGCGGCGGCTGCGCGAGGAGTTCGGCTTCGAGGGGACGCCGATCCACATCTCGGTCCGCGTGCGCGAGAAGCGCGGCAAGAAGAAGTGACGTGACGTGAAGGGCCGGCCTCGACGGAGGCCGGCCCTTCACGTGTTCTGCGTCCTCTGCCGCCCCGCTCACAGTCCCCTGCGTGGTGCGGGCGGCAGCGCCGGGACGTGGTGCGTGCCGCGCGCGTGCCGCGCCACCTGCTGCCACACGCTGGCCGCCGAGGCCGTATGGCCGTGGTGGGCGGCCAGGTGCCCGGTCCCGTGCTGGGGGGACGCGGAGAAGGCGGTGAAGCCCAGCTCCTCCTCGCCGCTGCGGTCGCCCGGGCACGCCCGGAAGGCCCTGACGTACTCGGCGTAGAGCGCGTCGTAGATCGGCGTGGCGGAGGGGGCCTGGGCCGCTGCCCCGGAGCGGATCGGCTGATAGGACTGGCGGCGGGGGACGTCATATGCGTGCACGTAGGTGCCAACGACCCCGCCGCTCAAGGGATGCGCACGATTAGTCCGCTTCGTCGGCAGCGGCGGCGCCCTGAAGAGAGCCCAGGCCTCAGATGCCCGCCAGCGGCAACGCCGCGGCCACGAGGTTGCCGTTCGCCGCCGCCCTGTCCAGTGCCTCACGCAGCAGGTCCTCGCGCGGCTGACGCCCGATCGATCCCACCGGCGCGGCGAACATCAGCACCTGCTGGTGCTTGTTGGCGGCCGCCCGCCACCCGTCCGTCACCTGCAGCGGCTGGTGGGCCTGCCACCATGCCACCGGCTGCCCGCCGTGCGCCCCGGGCTGCAGCACCGCGTGCAGCTGGCCCACGGCGAGCAGCACCGACCAGCCGTGCAGCACCGGCGGCACCGACTCGATCGCCGTCAGCGGCGTGAAGCCCTGCTCGATGAGCAGCGGCAGGAAGTCGTCGCCGATCCCGGTCGTGCCCGGGCGCGCGATCGGCGCGGTCGGCTCCACGACGAGCGCCGGGTGCAGCTCTCCGGCGAGCAGGACGAGTCCGCTGGTGACACCGAGCACCGCCTGCTCGGGGACGGCCGTGCCGGGCCCGTGGTCGGCGGTGATGGAACGGACGGCGCCCTGGAGCTGTTCCTCGGTGACCTGGACGACCTGGGAGGGCAGGCAGGTGGCGTGGGCGAAGGCGAGGACGGCCGTCTCCTCGCCGACGAACAGGACGGTGCTGGTGCGCTCCTGGTCGGAGTCGCCCGGGGTGCGGCAGGAGGTGCAGTCGTAACTGCCCGGGGTGTTGTCTCCGGCGAGCAGCCGGTCGGCTTCTTCGTCGCCGATCTCGGCGCGTACGGCGTCGCTGACGTCGAGCATGCGCGGCACGGGTGGCTCCCTCGGGATGCGGTACGTGACGGTGCCGGGTGGCTCCCGGCCCATGAGCCCGGGGGTCCCCGGCTCATGAAGATGACAACGGACGATCTGTGGCCGGAGTCACGCCCGAAGGCGAACGGAATCGAACCAACCAGCGCGCAGGGTGAAGCTCGCTGCGGAATCGGTTACTCCATGTCAACTTCTCTCGGTTCGCTGCGAGTTGGTTCCGTGAACTGACTCACAGCCTGTCGCGTTCGCTGGTCGACAAATCCGGAAATCAGCGAATTAAGTGGGTGGCCTAAAATCGACGATACCCGCGGTAACGGCCAACTGGCCTGGAATGACATGGAGTTGGTTGATTCCGGGCCGCCGACCTCCTTACATTCCTCCGCCGTGTGCAACGAGCACCGCCCGGGTACGTCCACCGGCCGCGCCGCACAGCCGGCGCGCAGCACCACCTCCGGCGGACGGGGCGGAGTGCGACGACCGCGTTCCATGCGCGGGACGGCGCGCCTCGCCTTGGGGGATCCGGGTCTGTGGAGAGGGAATTACATGTCTGAATGTGCCGATAACGCCCGTAAGACTCGTACGACCCGTAACTCGGCGGTCCTCGCCGGCGCGGCCCTGCTCGCCCCGCTCGGACTGCTCGCCGCGACCGGCAACGCCGCCGCGGCCGACGGTGGAGTGTGGGACCGCATCGCCCAGTGCGAAAGCGGCGGGAACTGGCACATCAACACCGGCAACGGCTACTACGGAGGACTGCAGTTCTCCGCCGGCACCTGGCGCGCGTACGGCGGCACGGCCTACGCGCCGACCGCCGACCAGGCCTCCCGGCAGGCGCAGATCGCCGTCGCCACCAAGGTCCAGCAGGCCCAGGGCTGGGGCGCCTGGCCGGTCTGCTCGCAGCGCGCCGGAGCCTACGGCAGCGCGCCCGCCGCGTCGGGCGCCGAGGTGAGCACCCGCTCCTCCTCGAAGGCGACCACCACCGAGTCCGCCCCCGCGAAGCAGTCGTGGAAGGCGCCGCAGCGCTCGACGGGCCACGTCAACCGCAGCGCGTCCCGCGGTGACTACACCGTGCGCCAGGGCGACACGCTCAGCGGCATCGCCGAGCGGCACGGCACCACCTGGCAGCGGCTGTACGAGCGCAACAAGGCGGTCATCGGCGGCGACCCCGACCTGATCGTTCCCGGGCAGCGACTCGAACTCTGACCGCGCCCGCTCCTCGGGCCCCGACGTCACAGCGGGACGTCGGGGCCCGAGGCGTTCGTGCACGGCGGACGGGCCACCGCACACCGCGCCCGGGCGCAGCCGGCCCCGCCTTCGACGACGCGCACGAGCCGCCCGACCGTGGGAGGCTGAGAGGACGCGGAGGGCCGGCTCGGCCGGGGCGGTGTGTACGCCTGTCGCGGTGTACCGCATTCACCGGCCCCGCCCCGTCCGGCTGCGCGGTTCGGTCCACCGCACCCGGGCGGTGCCGCTCGGTGGCGCCCAGACAGTTCGGAAGGCCGGGCGCAGCGCACTGAGAAGGGGGCGCCCCGCATGATGACCGAGGCCCCACGCGCCGCCCTGCCCGTTTCCGCCGACTGCGTCGCCGACACCGCGGGGGGACTGACCTTCGACATCGGCGGCACCGCCGAGGCGGGCCCCGCCCATCTGGTGCTGCGCCGCCGCGACGGCGAGGAGTGCGCGCTGCCACTGGCTCCCGCCGAGGGCGGCCGGCTGCGCGCCGCCCTGCCCAGCAGCGTCGATCTGCCCGAGGGCCGCTGGGACGCCTACGCACGGTTCGCCGAGGACGAGCCGCATCCCCTCGTTCCGGGTGTCAACGACCTGCGGTCCCTCGTCGACCGCGTGCCCGGTGAAACGACCGCCCGGATCGCCGTCCGCATCCCGTACACCACCAGGCAGGGCACCTTGGCCGTCCGCAGCTGGCTGCGCGCCCCGCACGCCGAGGCGGAAGAACTGCGGATCGCGCAGGGTGCGTTGACGGTGAGCGGCCGGCTGTACGGCAGCGGGCTCGCGCCCGACGCCTATACCGAGGTCCGCGAGCGGACGGGCGCCAAGGAGGTGCTCCGCGCGGACGTCACCGCCCGGGAGTCGGAGTTCGGCTTCACCGTGCCCTACGCGCCGCTCGCCCCCGGAACCTGGGACCTGTGGCTGCGCCCGGCGGGGGAGGAGGGGCCGCGGGTGCGGATCGCGCGGCTGCTGGACGACGTCGTGGACAAGAAGCCGGTCTTCCGCTACCCGAGGGCGGCGGTGCGGGCGCAGCACGGCGAGGTGCGGGCCTGGCCGTACTACACCGTCGACAACGACCTGTCGGTGACCGTCAGTGCCGTGAGGTGACCCGCCTCCCGTATCCCGCGGACAGAACCTGTCCGCGGGGGCTGGCAGACTCGGGCCCATGCTGGACACCTCGGCCCGACTGCTGCGCCTGCTGTCCCTGCTCCAGGCCCACCGCGAATGGTCCGGGGCCGACCTCGCGCAGCGGCTGGGAGTCAGCCCCCGCACCGTCCGCCGTGACGTGGAACGGCTGCGCGAGATCGGCTATCCCGTCAACGCCAGCCCCGGGACCGGCGGCGGCTACCAGCTCGGCGCCGGGGCCGAGCTGCCGCCGCTGCTGCTGGACGACGACGAGGCCGTCGCCGTGGCCGTGGGGCTGCGCACGGCCGCCGGACAGGGCATCGAGGGCATCGGCGAGAGCTCCGTCCGCGCCCTCGCCAAGCTGGAGCAGGTGCTCCCCGACCGACTGCGCCACCGCGTCGGCGCCCTCAACGCCTTCACCGTGCCGATGCTGCGCGGGCCCGCGCCGTCCCCCGTCGACCCGGGCGTCCTCACGGAGCTGGCCCACCTGTGCCGGGACGCGGAACGGCTGCGCTTCGAGTACCGCGATCACGACGGCGCCGCCACCCGCCGTACGGTCGAGCCGCACCGCCTGGTGTGCACCGAGCGCCGCTGGTACCTGGTCGCCTGGGACCTCGACCGCGACGGCTGGCGCACCTTCCGCGTCGACCGCGTCACCCCCAGGCCGCCGCACGGCCCCCGCTTCACCCCGCGCACACCGCCTGCCGACGACCTGGCCGCGTACGTGTCGCGGGGCGTCTCCACGCGCGCGTACGCCGCGCAGGCCGTTCTACGGCTGCTGGTGCCGCTGCACGAGGCGGCCGAGCGCATCTCCCCGTCGGCCGGGACCCTGGAGGCGGAGAGCGACGGGAGCTGTCTGCTGCGCACCGGGGCCCCGAGCCTCGAGGCGATGGTGGTTCATGTGATGATGACCGGCTTCCCCTTCGAGATCCTGGAGCCCGCCGAGCTCACCGAGACCATCAGGACGGTTCGTGACCGGCTTGATGCCGCTCTGGCTCGGGCTGGGGGGCCTGACCGGCGTACAGCGGATGGTGCAGGTCGAACGCCGGGGACTCCGAGCGGATCCGGGGCAGCGTGACGAAGTTGTGCCGCGGCGGCGGGCACGAGGTCGCCCACTCCAGGGAGCGGCCGAAGCCCCACGGGTCGTCGGACTCCACCTTCGGCGCGTACTGGGCGGTGCGCCACACGTTGTAGAGGAACGGCAGCGTCGACAGGCCGAGCAGGAGCGCGCCGAGCGTCGAGACGGTGTTGAGCGCGGTGAACCCGTCGGCGGCCAGATAGTCGGCGTACCGGCGCGGCATCCCCTCCGCGCCCAGCCAGTGCTGCACCAGGAACGTGGTGTGGAAGCCGATGAACAGGGTCCAGAAGTGGATCTTGCCGAGCCGTTCGTCGAGCATCCTGCCGGTGAACTTGGGCCACCAGAAGTAGAAGCCGCCGAAGGTCGCGAAGACGACGGTGCCGAAGACCACGTAGTGGAAGTGGGCGACCACGAAGTACGAGTCGGTGACGTGGAAGTCCAGCGGCGGCGACGCCAGGATCACCCCGGTCAGCCCGCCGAACAGGAACGACACCAGAAAGCCGGTCGCCCACAGCATCGGCGTGTCGAACGACAGCGAGCCCCGGAGCATCGTGCCGCTCCAGTTGAAGAACTTCACCCCCGTCGGCACCGCGATCATGAAGGACATGAACGAGAAGTACGGCAGCAGCACCGCCTGCGTGGCGAACATGTGGTGCGCCCAGACGACGATCGACAGGCCGGTGATCGCCATGGTGGCGCCCACCAGCGTCAGATAGCCGAAGATCGGCTTGCGGCTGAAGACCGGGATGATCTCCGTGATGATCCCGAAGAACGGCAGCGCGATGATGTAGACCTCGGGATGGCCGAAGAACCAGAACAGGTGCTGCCACAGGATGGCGCCGCCGTTCGCGGACTCGAACACCTGCGAGCCGAACCGCCGGTCCGCCTCCAGGACCAGCAGGGCCGCGGCCAGCACCGGGAACGCCATCAGGACGAGGATCGACGTGAACAGCGTGTTCCAGGTGAAGATCGGCATCCGGAACATCGTCATCCCCGGCGCGCGCATCCCGACGATCGTCGTCAGGAAGTTCACCGCGCCGAGGATCGTGCCGAAGCCGGCCAGCGCGAGTCCCAGGATCCACAGGTCGGCGCCGATGCCCGGTGTGTGCTGGTGGCTGTTGAGCGGGGCGTAGGCGAACCAGCCGAAGTCGGCGGCGCCGTCCGGCGTCAGCAGCGACCCCAGCACGATCAGCCCGCCGAACAGGAACAGCCAGTACGACAGCATGTTCAGCCGCGGGAACGCCACATCGGGGGCGCCGATCTGCAGTGGCATGATCTCGTTCGCGAAGCCCGCGAAGCTCGGGGTCGCGAACAGCAGCAGCATGATCGTGCCGTGCAGGGTGAAAAGCTGGTTGTACTGGGTGTTGCTCATGATCTGCAGACCGGGCCGGGCCAGTTCCGCGCGCATCAGCAGCGCCATGACGCCGCCGATCAGGAAGAAGCCGAACGACGTGACCAGATAGAGGTGGCCGATCTTCTTGTGGTCGGTGGTCGTCAGCCAGTCGACGACCAGCCGCCCGGCCCGCCTCCTCGGTACGGGCCCCGCGATCGCCCGCGCCGTGTCCGTGCCCATGCTTGCCTCTCGCTCGTCGCGCCCTGGGCCTGCCGACGCCCGCGGCTCGGCACTTCCGCGGGCTCACGTCATGCTGCGCGCGCCGCCGACGGCTCCGACCGCAGACATACGGGGATTCTGTGCTGAAGCCGTGTGTTTCTTATGCGGAGTCAGCCGGCGCGGACTCTCCCGGAATCGGAATGGAAAGAGCCGTGGTGAACTGCGTACCTGGCTTTCCGCAGGGTTATTCCGAACCCCTTCCGACCGTGGTCAAGCTAGCCCCGAATTGCGTTCGGCGGTGTGCGCGGCGCGACCGGAACCGCCCGTACGTGTGACGCCGTTGGGGCGAAACGGGTGTCGTGGTCCTGTGACAGAAGTGTGATCGGAGGGGTATCAGGGTCCCGTGTGGCGTTCCGGGCTTCCGCCTCGGGAGCCCGCGGCCTACGGTGGCGGCATGGCACCCCATCCCACACCTGACGCCGAACCCGAGGACTCCCCGGAGCGTTACGTCGGCCTGGAGGCCGGGCAGGCCGAGCGGCTGGCCCGCGAGCGCGGCTGGCGCACGGTCCGCTCACTGCCGCCGGGTTCGATCATCACCATGGAGTACCTCTTCGGACGGATCAACTTCGAGGTCGAGGGCGGCAGGGTCAAGCGCTCCTGGAAGGGCTGACCGAACCGCACGCACCCATGACGAAGGCCCCGGCTCCTGCGAGCCGGGGCCTTAGCCCTGCGGGGAGGCGGGTGTGCGTACCGGTCCCCGCGCTGTATGTCGCTCAGCCGCCCGCCAGGGGCCGGGCCGGGGCGGTGCCGCGGGAGGCGCGGTCCGAGTGCGGCGGGCGGCGGCTGCCCACCGGGGTGACCGGGGTGCGTTCCGCCCGGGTCATGTGCGGTCCCGGGGCCAGGTACGCCGGTGAGCGCGACCCGCGGCCGGCGGTCACCGGCTCCCACGCGGGCGCCGGCTCCTCGGCGGCGCGCGGGGTGACCACCAGCGATGGGGCGCCGACCGGAGCCGGGGCGGGCACCGGGGCGGCACGGCGGCTGCGCAGGCGGTCCCTCAGCGCCAGGATGTGGACCTCGGCGGTGGCGATCGGCGACTCGAAGCAGGGCAGCGCCAGCAGGATCAGCAGGCCCGCGGCCCAGCCGAGGAGGACGTCGCTCAGCCAGTGCGTACCGAGGTAGACGGTGGTCATGCCGACCCCCAGGGAGGTCACCGCGGAGAGCGCGGACAGCCAGCGTCTGGCTCGCGGCGTGGAGGCCAGATAGGCGAGGATGCCCCAGGTCACCACGGCGTTCGCGGTGTGACCGGAGGGGAATATATCGCCGCCGCGCCACATCTCGTTCGACCCGATCATGGTCGCGTAGTGCGGTCCGAGACGGCCCATGCCGTACTTGGCGGCACCGACCGTGATGTTGAGCAGCAGCAGCGCCGCGGCCAGGGTGAGCAGCGGGCGCAGGGTGTGCTGCCGCCAGGAGCGCCAGCCGAGCCAGGCCGCGACCATCACCGCGGTGGGGCCGCGCTGGCCGAGCACCACGTAGTAGTCGAGGAACGCGTGGATCTGCGGCCACTGCTGGTACGGCCGGAAGAACATGACCTGCCAGTCGAGCCGGACCAGCCAGGAGGAGACGACGACAGCCCACACGATCGCCAAGTAGAAGGCCAGAGTTGCCGAGAAGAGAACCACTCGGTGCCGGCTCATCCTGGGCACGTCAATGTGGGCCGGTCGGCTCGGCTCACGGTCCAACCGGGCGAAGACCCGCTCCCAAGGGCTCAGCTTTCGTTCGGTACGCACTCAATCGACGTTACAGCGGGTGAGCTGTGAACCCGCCCGAATCACTGGGGTTGTGATGACGATGTGATGTGGGATTCCTCTCAACAGAGCGTTTATTTCAACGGATTCCGCAATGAGCTGCGAGGAGTGACCTTCAATTCCATTGATCCTCGGGGGTCCGCGTTTATGGCCCTTATCTATTCGTTCACCGAATGCTGGGGCTCAATTCCCCGGCCGATCACCGCCGTCGCGGAGTGGATCACAGGGGACCGGAGGTGTTCAGCCACAACGCTCCGTAGACGGCCGATGCCACCGCGACACCGCTGAGCACCGACGCCGACGTCGATGTCCGTCCCCGGGCGAGAGCACGCGCGAGGGGCAGCAGCAGGGGGAAGGCGGGCATCAGGAGGCGCGGTTTCGAGCCGAAGTAGCTTGCCGCGCCGAGCCCGAGCGCCGTGACCACGCCCGTGTACACGAGCAACGGCAGCGGCTGGCCCTGCCGTACGCACACCACGTACAACCAGACGATCAACGCGACCCCGGCCACCAGGCCCACGCCCGCCGGCACCGAGGCCGGGGACGTGAACTTGGCGGCGGCGAAGCGCGCGAAGGCGTAGCCGGCGTCGAAGCCGTTGCGCCAGCCCGCCTGGACGTCGAGATAGCCGAGCGGGCCCCGGCCGGTGCGATGACCGACCCACAGGACGTACCCGGCGGCGCCGACCGGGGCGAGGAGCATCCCCAGCGCCCGGCGGAAGGGGCCGTCGGGCCGCCCGTTCACCGCCGACACGCCCCGGTCGCGTACGTACGAGCGGATCGTCGCCACCCACACGGCCGCCACCACGGCCGCACCGACCGGACGGGTCAGGCCCGCCAGCGACGCGAGCACGCCCGCACTCACCCAGCGGTCCGTCAGCACCGCGTACAGCGCCCAGGCGGCGAGCGCCGTGAACAGGGACTCGCTGTAGGCCGTCGACTGCACGATCCCGACCGGCAGCACCGCCCACACCAGCACCGCGCAGACCCCGACGCGGCGCCCGTACACATGGTCCGCGACGGCGAAGATCCCCCAGGCCGCGGCGAGCGAGGCGAGCGTCGAGACGGCCAGGCCCGCGTCGGCGTACGACAACGGGGTGAGTGCCGCGCCGAGCCGCTCCAGCCAGGGCAGCAGCGGGAAGAACGCGAGGTTCGAGTGCACGTCGCCGTTCGGCAGACGGACCTCGTAGCCGTAACCGAGCGCGGCGATCCGGGTGTACCACAGCGAGTCCCAACGGGCGCTCAGCAGCGTGTGCGGGCTCGTGCCGCGCGCCGCGCTCCACACGGCGAGCACGACCAGCCCCAGGGCGCGCACGGCGGCGTACCCCGCGAGGGCGGGGGCGGCCCGGCGCACGGTGCCGGTGGGGGGCGGCACCGGGCGCATTGCAAGATCGGTCACGCGCTCGATTATCGGCGCCGTACGGAACCGGAGCGGGCATCCGCACGTGGTGGACGGGGGAGGCGTGGCGCATACCACACCCTCCCCCGGGGGAACGTGAGAGGTCTGCCACTCGACGGTCGGGGGAACTCGCGTACGCTGACCATTCACTCGCTTTGTTGCGTGGGCCGGGAGTACCGCTCCTCCCGGCCGCTACCGCGGGGACGCCCCACCCCGTGGATCCGCCGAAGCGAGGGACCATCTGGGAGGTACGTACATGTCCGGGACGACCACGGCCGCCGCTCGGCTGCGCCGTAGGACGGCCGGGGCGGGTGCCAACCGCTGGGTCGTGCTCGTCGTCCTCTGTGTGAGCCTGCTGCTCGTCGCCCTCGACGCGACCGTGCTGCACGTGGCGATGCCCGCCGTCACCGAGGACCTCAAGCCCGGCGCGATAGAACTGCTCTGGATCGTCGACACCTATCCGCTCGTCTGTGCCTCGCTGCTGATCCTGTTCGGCACGCTGGGCGACCGGATCGGCCGCAGACGCGTCCTGCTGCTCGGCTACGGACTCTTCGGAGTCGCCTCCGGTGTCGCCGCCCTCGCCCAGGACGCCCAGGTGCTGATCACGGCACGGGCGCTGCTCGGCGTGGGCGGCGCGATGATCATGCCGGCGACGCTGTCCATCCTGCGCCAGGTGTTCCCCGACCGGCGCGAGCGGGCGCTGGCGATCGGCATCTGGAGCGCGGTGGCCGCCGTGGGCGCGGCGGTCGGTCCGCTGCTCGGCGGCTTCCTGCTCGAGCACTTCTGGTGGGGGTCGGTCTTCCTGATCAACATCCCGCTGATGCTGGTCAGTCTGCCGGTCGGACGGCTGCTGCTGCCCGAGTCGAGGGGGGAGCGGGACGGCCCGTGGGACGTGGTCGGTGCGCTCATGGCGGCGGGCGGTCTCTTCGGGCTGGTGCTCGCAGTGAAGCGGCTCGGCGGCGGTGAGGCGCCGTTCGGCCCGGCCACACTGCTGCCGCTGCTGGTGGGCGCGGTCCTGCTGGTGGGTTTCGTACGGCGGCAGCGACGCCGCGCACACCCCCTGGTGGACCTCGGGATGTTCGCGCGTCCGGCGTTCAGCACATCGGTGGGGTGCATCGTGCTGGCGATGCTCGCGCTGGTCGGTCTGGAGCTGATCGCGGCGCAGTACCTGCAACTGGTGCTGCGTCTGTCGCCGCTGCAGACGGGCCTCAGGCTGCTGCCGCTGACGTTCGCGGCGATGGCGGCGGGCCTGGTGGGCTCCCACCTGCTGCACCGGTTCGGCCCGCGCCGGATGGTCGCCGTCGGCTTCTGCCTCACCGCCGCGGCGGTGCTCCTGCTGACGGCGATGGGCGGGGAGGACGACCCGGCACTGCTGCTGTCCGGTTTCGTGCTGCTGGGCTTCGGGCTGGAGACCACGCTGTTCGCGGCGTACGAGTCGATGCTGAGCGAGGCGCCGCAGGAGCAGTCCGGTGGCGCGGCGGCGATCGGCGAGACGTCCTACCAGCTGGGCGCGGGCATCGGCATCGCGCTGCTGGGCAGCGTGATGAACGCGGCGTACGCGCCCGGGCTGTCCTCGGTGCCAGGAGTCCCGGCGGGGGCGTCACGGGCGGCGGGGCACTCGCTGGGGGAGGCGTACGAAGTGGCGGACCGGCT
Organism: Streptomyces sp. NPDC107546; assembly: GCF_055639175.1. Taxonomy (NCBI): domain Bacteria; kingdom Bacillati; phylum Actinomycetota; class Actinomycetes; order Kitasatosporales; family Streptomycetaceae; genus Streptomyces; species Streptomyces sp. NPDC107546. Next base: position 46,784 of record NZ_JBVKBA010000008.1, read on the forward strand.
GGGCGGGGCGCGGGGCGCCGCACTGCGCCACGCCGCGCGGGACTCCTTCGTGCACGGTCTGCATGTGACGCTGCTGGTGAGTGCGGGGCTGTTGCTGCTGGGGGCCGTGATGGCGGTGAGGCTGCCGCGGGTGATGCACTGTGAGGCGTCTCCGGCGGGGGTGCCGACATCGCGCGAGGCCGCCGACACACGCGTCTCGGCGTAGCCGGGGCCCTGCCCACCCCGGGTGGCGAGTTGCCGGGTGGGCCCGGCCCGGTACTGGACGTGGAGCGCACCGCGCCGTAGCGTCGGCCCCGTCCAACCCTGGCTAGCGCTGTTAGTTTTCAGTGTCACGGAGGCTGCACCCATGACCGCGTCCTCGACGTTGCCGCCCTTCGACCCGGCCGACCCGCTGGGGATCGACGACCTGCTGGACGCCGAGGACCGCGCCATCCGCGACACCGTACGGACCTGGGCGGCGGACCGCGTGCTGCCCCACGTCGCCGAGTGGTACGAGAAGGGGGAGCTGCCCGGCATCCGCGAGCTCGCCCGTGAGCTGGGCGGCATCGGCGCCCTCGGTATGTCCCTCAGCGGCTACGGCTGCGCCGGAGCCAGCGCCGTGCAGTACGGGCTCGCCTGCCTGGAACTCGAGGCCGCGGACTCCGGCATCCGGTCCCTGGTCTCCGTGCAGGGCTCCCTCGCCATGTACGCCATCCACCGCTACGGCAGCGAGGAGCAGAAGCAGCGGTGGCTGCCGCGCATGGCCGCCGGGGAGGTCATCGGCTGCTTCGGGCTCACCGAACCCGACCACGGCTCCGACCCCGCCTCGATGCGGACGTACGCCAAGCGCGACGGCACCGACTGGATCCTGAGCGGCCGCAAGATGTGGATCACCAACGGCTCCGTCGCCGGTGTCGCCGTCGTCTGGGCGCGCACCGACGACGGCATTCGAGGGTTCGTCGTCCCCACCGACAGCCCGGGCTTCTCCGCCCCGGAGATCAAGCACAAGTGGTCCCTGCGCGCCTCCGTCACCAGCGAGCTGGTACTGGACGACGTACGGCTGCCCGCCGACGCCGTACTCCCCGGTGTCGCCGGACTCAAGGGACCGCTCAGCTGTCTCTCCCACGCCCGCTACGGGATCGTGTGGGGTGCCATGGGGGCCGCCCGGTCGTGCCTGGAGGCCGCAGTGGAGTACGCGAAGAGCAGGGAACAGTTCGGCAGGCCCATCGGGGGGTTCCAGCTCACCCAGGCCAAGCTCGCCGACATGGCGGTCGAACTGCACAAGGGGATTCTGCTCGCCCACCATCTGGGGCGGCGCATGGACGCGGGACGGCTGCGTCCCGAACAGGTCAGCTTCGGCAAGCTCAACAACGTCCGCGAGGCCATCGAGATCTGCCGCACCGCGCGCACGATCCTCGGCGCCAACGGGATCTCCCTCGAGTACCCCGTGATGCGGCACGCCACCAATCTGGAGTCGGTGCTCACCTACGAGGGCACCGTCGAAATGCACCAGCTCGTGCTGGGCAAGGCGCTCACCGGACTCGACGCCTTCCGCTGACCCGGAGCCCGGGAGCGGGCAGGGCCGGTGAGCGGCCCTGCCTCAGCTCTGGTTGAAGAAGCCGTCGCCCTGCCGGCTCGCGGTGTCGCCACTGACGATCTCCGTGTTCGCCGGGGTCAGCAGGAACACCCGGCTGGAGACACGGTCGATCGAGCCGCGCAGGCCGAAGATCAGCCCGGCCGCGAAGTCGACCACCCGCTTGGCGTCGCCGGACTCCATGTTGGTGAGGTTCATGATGACCGGGACCCCGTCCCGGAACAGCTCGCCGATGGCCCGGGCGTCCCGGAAGCTGTCCGGGGTGACCGTGCCGATCCGGCGGCCCTTCTCCTCCGCCGTGTCGGAGGCGACCTTGACGCGCGGGTCGGTCACCCAGGCGTCGCCGTGCTCCTGGTCCTCGGCGTAGTCGTCGTCGTAGTAACGCTCGTCATCGTTGTCGTCGACGAGGCCGAGCCAGGCACTCGCCTTGCGCACCGATCCCATGGACGCCTCCTCTCACAGCGGTCTTTTTTCATGCCTTCCGCAACCCCATGGTCGTCCATGATGCGGATGTGGCGCCAAGGGGATAGACGCCGCGCGGGGGTTTCGTGACGGTACTGGTGCACAGCGGATCCGTCGAGAGGCCGTGTGCCCCAAGAGTTCGGGCTCAGACGCCTGCTGACTATGAGTGAAATACGATTTGTCGCGGCGTCCGGGTGACGGTGGGTGCGTACGGGTGAACGAGGCGGCGGATAATCTGCCGCAGCCAACCATCGTACGAGCCACGGGGGAGTGTCGTGTTCGGAATGGTCCGGCCCTGTCGCCACGGGCTCAGCGAGGGCCTGAGGCCCAGTGGATGGCGCACTTGTGCGGGCTGTGCCTCGCGCTGCGCCGGGACCACGGACAGCTCGCGCACATCGTTACCGACTGCGACGGCCTGCCGATCTCCGTTCTGACGCAGGCTCAGGCAGAGCGGACCGCCGGCCGCGGCGCACCGCCGGTCCCTGCCCGCTGCGCGGGATGTGCACCGTGTCCGTCGCGCGGGGGGAGGGGGCACGGCCGGTCCCCCCTCCTGGCCGTCACCGAAGCGACCGAGACCGCCACCGCGGCCGCCTTCGCGTACACCGCGGTCCTCGCCGGGCGCCCCGGCAACGCCGCACCGCTCGCCGAGGCCGGCCGGCTCTTCGGGCGGCTCGCGCACGTCCTGCTCGTCCACGAGCTGCGGCGCTCGGTGGACCGGGCCTTCGGCGCCCAGTCCTGCGGGCACGGCCCCCGGGGCGCCTTCGGGCCACCGCGGCAGGACGGTCCGCACACCACGGAGGATCTCTCGAAGCCCGGCAAGCGGGGCTTCCTGGCCGGCTGCGCGGTCGCCGTGGGGCTGTGCTGCACCTACCAGGTGTGCTGCGCCGACGAGTTCGAAGGACCGTGGTCGCGGAAGAGGCGCGAGGGGTGGTGCAACAAATACGACTGCGAGGGCGACTGCGACTGCGGCGATCGCGGCGACTGCTGTAAGTGCTGCGACAACTGCTGTTCCTGCGGCGACGGATGTGACTGCGGCTGCGACTGCTGAAGTCCGTCACTCAAAACAAGCACATGATCCGGTGACCAGTGCGCCATGGAGATCGTTGGCCGGGGCAGAACGATTTTCTGCCCCTCCGACCATTCGTCCTCCATATAAGGCACTTAAGGCACTCCATCAGTGGACGTCACACCCCCCACCACCCGCGCCAGGCTGCTGAGGTTTCTCGTCCTCGCCCTCGCCGTCCTGCTCGCCCTGCTCGGCGCGGCCGCCGCCCAGCAGATCTCCGAACACCGCGACGCGGCCGCCACCGCCGACCACGCCCGGCTCGAGATCGCCCTCCAAGGGCTCGTCCACGAGCTGCAGAAGGAACGCGGGCTGACCACCGGATACGTCAGCGGCGTACGGCAGTTCGGCGCCAAGCTGCCCGCGCAGCGCAGAGCCACCGACATCGCCCGCGCCCGGCTGGAACGAGAGCTGCGGGGCCGTGACGATGCTGCCGCCGCCTCTGTGCGCGCGTCCCTGGGACGGCTCGAAGGGCTCACAGCGATCCGCCGGCACGCCGACGACGGCACCGGCACCTTCCAGGAGACCTTCGCCTCCTTCAGCACCGGCATCACCGTCCTCGACTGGCTCGAGCTCGGCCTCGACGACGTGTACGACGTCCGGCTCCGGGCCGCCTGCCGGGCGCTCGACATCCTCGGCGAGGCCAAGGAGTCCGCCGACGAGGAGCGCGCCATCGTCCTGGGCTCGGTGCGCACCGGACGGTTCCGCGGCGACGACTACAACCGCTTCCTGCAGCTCCGCGCGGCCAGGCTCGCCGCCCTGGAGAGCTTTCCGCGCTCGGCCACCGCGGCCCAGCGACGGCGCCTGGACGCCGCGCTCGGCACCCCCGAGGCCGAACGCGCCCTCGCCTACGAGAGCGTCGCCGTGCACGCGGACGGCCGCCTCGCCACGGCCGCCGTTCCCCCGATGGGCTGGTGGGAGTCCATGACCTCCACCGACGACGGACTGCGCGCGGTGCAGATGTCGCTCGGCAAGGACGTGGAGGAACGCGCCGCCGCACTCCAGAGCGCCGCCCAGCGCGATCTGCTGTTGTTCGTGCTGTTCGCGTTCGGTACCGTCGCCACGCTCGGCCACCTCGCCCTCGACTGCGTCCGATCCGTCTCGACTCCGCTCGCCGTCCTGGCTCAGCAGGCACTGGAGGTGGCCGCCACACAGCTGCCGCGCGCCGTCGCCGCCGGGAGGCACGGCAGTTGGCTCGAGCACCCCGGCCCACCCGCACCGCTCGCGGTGCCCGGCCGGGCCGGGGCCGAGGTGCTCCACGTCGCCGAGGCGTTCGACCGCGTGCAGCGTGTCGCCTTCGACCTCGCCACCGAGCAGGTACCGCTGCGCCACGCGCCCCTTGGCGACGCGGCGGAACCCGTCAGTTCTTCAGCTCCGGAGGCGAGATCTGCGACGTGCTGATCGCCGAGTCCGTCGTCCCCCACTTCTTCAGGATCTTCTCGTACGTTCCGTCGGCGATCAGATGGTTCACCGCGGCCTGGAAGGCCGCTGCCAGCTGCGTGCCCTTCTTGAAGGCGAAGCCGACGTCGAGGCGGTGGTACTCGTTCAGGAACTTCAGACCCGGTTGCTGAGCGACCGCGTACCGCAGGCCGTTGATCGTCGACATGACCACATCGCTGCGGCCCTGCTGCAGGGACGACCACAGCGCGCCCGACTCGCTGTACGTCTGCACGCCGTAGGCCTTTTTGCCCGCGTCCGTGCAGACGTGCTTGTTCCTCTCCAGCGTCGCCTCGAAGGTCGTGCCGGCGCCGGTCGCCACGTTCAGCCCGCACAGCTGCTTCAGGTCGGCGATCTTCGTGAGGTCGCTGTCCTTGCGGGCGGCGAAGCCCTGACCGTCGTTGATGTAGGTGACGAAGTCGATCGTCTTGCGCCGCTCGTCGGTGACACCGAAGTTGCTCGCACCGAAGTCGTACTTGCCGCTGCCGAGCGCCGGCAGGATCGCCTCGAAGCTCGCCGGTTCGAGCTTCAGCCTGATCCCGAGCGCCTTGGCGACGGCGTTCGAGAAGTCGATGTCCTGCCCGACGAGCGTCTTGCCGTCGTCCAGATAACTGGTGCCCGGCAACTGGCCGGAGACGGCGACCCCCACGGTGAGGTCGTGCACGCCCGCCGGCAGCAGCTTGGCGGCGGGCTCGTACGCCTTGACGGCCGACACGACGTCCGTGGCCGGGATCTTCCCGGCCCTGGCCACGGCCCGGGCATCGGTACCCCCCGATCCGGACGCGTCGCCGGAACCGCACGCGGTGAGCGACAGAGCTGCCGAGACAGCAAGGGCGAAGAGGGTGAAAAGCCTCGTGTTTGTACGTGTCAACGTACGCATGGGTCAGCGGTCTCCTGAGAGCGGAAGTGACAGCGCGCGAGGGAACGCGAAGAGGGGAGGGCGCGTGTGAAGGCGTGGAAAGCGCGTGGGCGAACGCGGAAGAGGCCCTGCCGATCAGGACGTACAGGGCGTGCAGAGCGTCAGGACGTGCAGAGCGTCAGGACGTGCAGAGCGTCAGGACGTGCAGAGCGTCAGGACGTGCAGAGCGTGAGGACGTGCAGGGCGTCAGCTCAACAGGAACAGGACCACACACGACCGAAGTCGATGTGGGAGCGGGTGACCAGCCGCTGCTGTGGGCGCATGTGCCAAGTGGAACAGGCATCCGTTTCCCCGTCAACCGACTTGAGACGCATGACTCACAGTGTGGACGGCCTTGACAGTGCGGGGAAACGGCCACGTACGCTCAGGGCACGGTCCTGCTGAGGGGCTCGGCCGTACAGCGCCTGTGTGAAGGCACCCACCCGTGTTCGACTCGACGTATCACGGAGCCTTCGCATGTCCTCCGAGACCCTCGCCACACCGGCCGCGGCTGCCGAAGAAGCCGCACCCCCGCGTCTCGTCCCGCGACGCCACCCCGGTCAGTGGGCCGCGGCCCTCGTGGTCCTGGTCCTGCTCGGTTTCGCCCTGACCTCCATCGTGCGCAACGAGGCGTTCCAGTGGGACGTCGTCGGCGCCTACTTCACCTCCACCGCCGTCCTGCGCGGCCTGTGGCTGACCCTCTGGCTGACCGCGGTCGTCATGGGCCTCGGCTTCGCCCTGGGCACCCTGCTCGCCGCGGCCCGGCTGTCCGCCAACCCGGTGCTGAGGAGCGTCAGTTGGGGTTACGTCTGGCTCTTCCGCTCGGTGCCGATCCTGGTGCAGCTGCTGTTCTGGTTCAACATCGGCGCCCTGTACCCGCACATCCTCGGCGTGAAGACCGTGAACCTGTTCGGCCCGGTCACCGTCGCCGTCGTCGGCCTGACCCTGCACGAGGCCGCGTACGCCGCGGAGGTGGTGCGCGGCGGCATCCTCTCCGTCGACCGGGGCCAGATCGAGGCCGCGCAGGCGCTCGGTCTGAGCCGGTGGCAGCGCTGGTGGCGGATCGTGCTGCCGCAGGCGATGCGGTCCATCGTGCCGCCGGCCGCGAACATGCTGATCGGCACCCTCAAGGGCACGTCCATCGTCAGCGTCATCGCCGTCCAGGACCTGCTCTACTCGGCGCAGCTCATCTACCACCGCACCTACCAGGTCATCCCGCTGCTGATGGTGGCCACGCTCTGGTACGTCATCGTCACCTCGGTGCTCAGCGTCGGCCAGTACTACGTGGAGAAGCGCTACGCGCGCGGTGCGGAGCGCACACGATGAGCGGTGACCGACCTTCGCTGGTGATCGTGGGGGCCGGGCCGCGGGGGACCGGTTTCCTGGAGCGTATCGCCGCCAACGCGCCCGCCCTCTACGCCGGTTCCGAGCTGGACGTGCACTTGGTGGACCCGTATCCGCCCGGCGGCGGACGCATCTGGCGCCAGGCCCAGTCGCCGCTGCTGTGGATGAACTCGCACGCCGAGGACGTCACCATGTTCACCGACGAGACGGTGACCATGGCGGGCCCGGTGCGCGAGGGCCCCACCCTGCACGAATGGGCGGGCGTCGGCGGGCGTCTGTTCGCCGACCGGCAGCGGCAGGGCGCGTACCTGCGCTGGGTCTACGAGCAGACGGTCGCCGCCCTGCCGCCCGGTGTCCGCGTCCATCACCACCCCCGCCTCGCCGTCCGGGTCGACGGCCCGCGCGACGGCCGGCAGCGGGTCTGGCTGGAGGGGCGGGCCGAGCCGCTGACCGCCGATCTCGTGGTCCTCACGCTCGGCCACCTGGACGCCGAACTCGACGACGAGCAGCGCGCGTTGGCGTCGTACGCCCGCACGCACGGCCTCGTCCATCTGCCACCCGACTTCACGGCCGACAGCGACCTGTCACCGCTGAAGGCCGGCGAGCCGGTCCTCGTGCGCGGGTTCGGGCTCGCCTTCGTCGACCTCATGGTGCTGCTCACCGAGGGGCGCGGCGGACGGTACGAGGGGGACGCCTACGTGCCTTCGGGACGCGAACCGGTCCTGTACGTCGGCTCCCGGCGCGGCGTGCCCTATCACTCCAAGATCGGCTACGACTGGACGGGGGAGAGGCCGCCGCTGCCCCGGTTCTTCGGGCCCGCCGAGGTCGACGCGCTGCTCGCGCGCCCCGAGGGCTTCGACTTCCGGCGCGATGTGTGGCCGTCGGTCGAGAAGGAGCTCGGCTTCGCCCACTACCACCGGCTGTTCACCGCCCATCCCGAGCGCACCGCGGTCGCCTGGAGGGACTTCGAGGAGAAGTACGCGGTGTCGGACTCGGCCTCGCTGCCCGCGCTGGTGGCCGCCGCCGTCCCCGACCCCGCCGACCGGCTCGACCTGAGCGCCCTCGACCGTCCGCTGGACGGAGTGCGCCACGCCTCCTTCGACGACGTCCAGGACGGTCTGCGCCGTTACATCGAGGCCGACCTGGCCCGGCGCCACGACCCCGCCCACAGTCCGGACCTGGCGGTCTTCCTCGGGCTGCTCTCCGTCTACGGGCAGTTGGTGCGGCTCGGCGACATCGGACCCTGGTGGCACGGCTTCTTCAGCTACCTGGCCTCCGGTCCGCCCGGGACACGACTGCGGCAGATGCTCGCGCTGTCACGCGCGGGGGTGCTGAAGTTCCTCGGCGCCGACATGACCGTCACCGCCGAGGACGGCGTCTTCCGGGCGTCGAGCGGCACCGTGCCCGGCACGTTCGTCGAGGCCCGCGCGCTGGTCGAGGCGCGGCTGCCGCACCCCACGGTCGAGCGCACCCGCGACCGGCTGCTGCGGGAGTTGCACGCGGACGGCGCGGCCGCCACCGCCGAGGGACTGCTCGCCGTGGACGCCGCCGACGGGCGCGTCCTGGACCGCTCCGGCCGCCCGCATCCCCGGCGCTTCGCGCTCGGCCCGCACACCGACGCCCGGGGTTCCGGCGCGTTCACCCGGCCCCGCACGGGCGGGCCCGCGTTCCGGCAGAACGACGCGGCGGCACGGGCGGCACTCACCGTCCTGCGCGACCCGTCCACGGCGCTGTGACACCCCATCATCCACAGAAAGGTTTCACTCGAGATGACCCCATCGCACGGTCGGGGGCTGTTGCACCTGGCCGCCGCCGTCGACCAGCGGGAGGCCCGTGATGTCGACCGCCATGTCGAGGCGGTACGGCTCGCGGAGCGCGGTGCGCTCGACTTCGTCACGCTCGGCGACCACTCCTCCTGGCCCGGCCCCCAGTGTTCCGGGGCTCCTGGCCCCGATGCGCTCGCCGTGCTGCACCGCGCCGCGCCCGCAACCCGCCGTATCGGCCTGGTGCCCAGCACGTCCACGGAGCCGTCCCGTGTCCGGGCGGCCCTCGCGACCCTGGACCGGGTCAGCGGCGGCCGGGCGGGTTGGTACCCCGACCCGTCGGCGACCGAGGCAGACACCCGGCTGGGAGCACCTGGGCCTGCCGCGGCCCGCCCACCGGTACGTCGTGACAGGGGGAACGTCATGACGCCGCGCTCCGTGCGACGTTCCCCCGAGCAACGTGTTCCTCCGATCGGGCGCCGCCGATGGGTTCTTCCTCGTACCGCATCCCACCACGCTGCGCCCGCACCCCGGGCGCACGTGTCCCATATGGAAGGGTTGACCACATGACGACGGACGCATCCGACGAGTGGAAGCAGTGGCACGAGCACCGCATCGCGCAGGTGTCGGAGCCGTACGGGCCGCTCGCGTTGACCGGTACCTACTGGCTGGAGGATTATCCGGACGGTCAAATTCCGGACATTCCCGGGCGGTGGACGGACGACGGTGACGCGGTGGCGCTGACGGCCGACGAGGCCGACGGACTGACGGTCGACGGGCGGTCCTTCACCGGTGAGGTCCGCCTGGACGCCGACGCCGGGCCGGTGAGCGCGGCCCGTGTCGCGGCCGGCGAGCGCCGCCTGGTCGTCCTCGCCCGCGAGGGCGTGTGGGGCGTGCGCGACTACGACCCGGCCGCCCCGGCACGCCGGGACTTCCGGGGAATCGACGCCACGCCCCACGATCCGCGCTGGTCCGTCGAGGGGCACTTCACCCCGTACGGGGAGAGCCGCACCGTACGCGTCGAGAACGCCGACGGACGTCACCGCGGGCTCGGCCTCGGGGGAGTGCTCGCCTTCACTCTCGACGGACAGGACCTGACCCTCCAGGTGTCGGTCGAGGGCGATGGCTCGCTGTGGGCCGTGTTCGCCGACGCCACCAGCGGGGACAGCAGTTTCCGCTTCCGGTTCCTGCGGCCGCCCGCGCCCGACGCCGAGGGGCGCACGACCGTGGACTTCAACCGCGCGCTGTTGCCGCCCTGCGCCTTCGCGGACCACTTCATCTGCCCCTTCCCGCCCCCGGGCAACACGCTGGGCGTCGCGATCGAGGCGGGGGAGCGCACGCTGCTGTAGACACAAGGCGCCACCGGGCTGCTGTCAATCCCTGTGGACCCTAGAGAAGTTAAAGACTGCACGGCCGAAAGGCGCCCTTGCGTCCTTCGGTCAGGCGGCCGAATACTCCCCCACAGCGCTTGTCAGGGGCACGGCGTGTTCGGAATCCGGATGACCGGCCCCCGGCTGCGACTCACGGGCCCCATCCCCCACGTGGGCCCCCGACTTCCCTTGGAGGGGAACGACAAGTGAGGTTCAAGCGCACCAACCCCACGAGCGGCCTCGCGAGACGGACCCGGCTGATCGCCGTGGCCACCGGACTCCTGGCCGCGGCCGCGTTCACGGTCCCCAGCGCGAACGCGAGCAACGCACCGACCTTCAGCGCGAACCAACTCACCAAGGCGAGCGACTCGGTGCTCAAGGCCGATGTCCCGGGCACCGCCTGGGCCGTCGACCCGAAGACGAACCGCGTCGTCGTCACCGTCGACAGCACGGTCTCGAACGCCGAGATCGCGAAGATCAAGCAGGAGGCCGGCGGCAACGCCGGTGCCCTCACGATCAAGCACACCCCGGGCAGGTTCAACAAGCTGATCTCCGGCGGCGACGCCATCTATGCGAGTAGCTGGCGCTGCTCGCTCGGCTTCAACGTGCAGGACAACAGCGGGAACTACTACTTCCTGACCGCCGGTCACTGCACCGACGGCGCGGGCACCTGGTGGTCGAACTCGTCGCACTCGACCACGCTCGGCACCACGGCCGGCTCCAGCTTCCCCGGCAACGACTACGGCATCGTGCGCTACACCAACAGCTCGGTGTCCAAGTCCGGCACCGTGGGCAGCGTCGACATCACGAGCGCGGCCACGCCCTCCGTGGGCACCACCGTCTACCGCCGCGGCTCGACCACCGGCATTCACAGCGGCCGCGTCACCGCGCTCAACGCGACGGTCAACTACGGCAACGGTGACATCGTCTACGGCCTCATCCAGACCACGGTGTGCGCCGAGCCCGGCGACTCCGGCGGCCCGCTCTACTCCAACAGCGGCGTCGCCTACGGTCTGACCTCCGGTGGCAGCGGCGACTGCACCTCCGGCGGCACGACCTTCTTCCAGCCGGTCACCGAGGCCCTGAGCGCCTACGGCGTCCACGTCTACTGACGCCGAGGACCTCCACGCCGGCACACCCGCACGGCTGACCTGCATCCAGCAGCAGGCGAGCCCCCGCACGCAACCCGCGTGCGGGGGCTCGCCCTTGTGGCATCCCGGGTCTACCGTCGAAGGCACCGAGCACGCACCTGATGCGCCCACTTCGGACCCTGGGGGCCGGCATGGTCGAGGAGCTGGTGGCGGCGGGGGCGGCACTCGCGTCCGCCGGGGCCGTCTACGCGATGGCGGCGGTCCGGGTCGTCAAGCAGTACGAGCGGGGAGTGGTGTTCCGCCTCGGGCGGCTCAGGCCCGAGGTGCGGGGACCCGGGCTGACGCTGGTCGCGCCGCTCGTCGACCGGCTTCGTCGGGTCAACATGCAGATCGTGACGATGCCGGTGCCCGCGCAGGAGGGCATCACCCGGGACAACGTCACGGTCCGGGTGGACGCCGTGGTGTACTTCCGGGTGACCTCCCCGGCCGACGCGATCGTCCGGGTCGAGGACTACCGGTTCGCCGTCTCGCAGATGGCGCAGACCTCGCTCAGGTCCATCATCGGCAAGAGCGAGCTGGACGACCTGCTCTCCAACCGGGAGAAGCTCAACCAGGGGCTGGAGCTGATGATCGACAGCCCCGCCGTGGAGTGGGGCGTCACCATCGACCGCGTCGACATCAAGGACGTGTCGCTGCCGGAGACCATGAAACGGTCCATGGCCCGGCAGGCCGAGGCCGACCGCGAGCGGCGGGCCCGCGTCATCAACGCCGACGCGGAACTCCAGGCGTCGAAGAAGCTGGCGGAGGCGGCACAGCAGATGGCCGAGACGCCCGCCGCGCTGCAACTGCGACTGCTGCAGACGGTGGTGGCGGTGGCCGCCGAGAAGAACTCGACGCTGGTCCTGCCCTTCCCGGTGGAGCTGCTGCGGTTCCTGGAGCGGGCCCAGCAGCCGGTGGCGCCGCCTCAGCCGCACCCTTCTTCTGGCTTGATTCCGGACCCTGGAGGGGTGGGTTCCGGACAGGACTAGACCACAGCGGCCGCGTAGGGAGAACCCTGCCGACCTGTGTGACGGGGATCGGAGAGGGATGTCCCTGCCCGTGCTGCCGACGGAGCTCCCGCGCCTGCCCGGCCGGAAGGGGCGAGTCTCTTATGCGTGGATTGCCGCTGTTTGTGCCTGAGGCGCGCCGGGAAAGAGGTGTCGTACGACAGTTCGAAAATTGGTCTATGGTGGGGGCGAGGGAGATGGGAACGAACGTTCGAGAGCTATGTGGGTGGCTCACGGGTACAGGAGGTGCGTGTGCCGGGTTTCACGCATCTGCACACCGTCTCCGGGTTCTCCCTGCGGTACGGCGCCTCGCACCCGGAGCGGCTGGCCGAGCGCGCCGGTGAGCTGGGTATGGACGCCCTCGCGCTCACCGACCGGGACACCCTCGCGGGCACGGTCCGGTTCGCCCGGGCCTGCGCGGCGGCGGGGGTCCGGCCGCTGTTCGGGGCGGACCTGGCGGTGGCGGAGTACGAGCCGGTGCGGCGCGAGAGGCGCCGTGCCCCCGTGCGCGGCGGTGCCTTCATCGATGAGTCGACACCCCGCGCGGTCTTCCTCGCCCGGGACGGCGCCCGCGGCTGGGCCGACCTGTGCCGCCTGGTCTCCGCCGCCCACTCCCCCAAGCTCTCGGCTTCGCTCGAGCAGGGGGGACCCCCATCGGGGGGCTCCCCGCTGCTGCCCTGGGCCGACAACCACGCCGACGGCCTGACCGTCCTGCTCGGCCCCGACTCCGACGTGGGTCGCGCCCTCGCCGCCGGGCGCCCGGACCGCGCGGCGAACCTGCTCGCACCCTGGCGTGAGGTCTACGGCGACGCCCTGCGCCTGGAAGCCGTCTGGCACGGCCGCACCGGTACCGGCACCGGTCCCGGCTCCCTGCGCCTGGCCGCGCGCACCGTCGGCTTCGCCGCCGAGCAGCGCGTCCGGCCCGTGCTCAGCAACGCCGTCCGGTACGCCGACCCCGGTCTCGGCCCGGTCGCCGACGTCCTGGACGCCGCCCGCCGCCTGGTCCCCATCGACCCCACCAAGGAGCTGGACTCCGGCGAGGCCTGGCTCAAGGACGCGGGCGCCATGTTCGAGATCGCCGAGCGGGTGGTGGAGGCGGCCGGCTTCCGCCGCGACACCGCCCACCGCCTGCTGGAGCAGACCCGGGCCACGGCCGCCGAGTGCCTGGTCGACCCCGAGGACGACCTGGGCATCGGCACCGTCCACTTCCCCGAACCGCATCTCGTCGGCGCCGGCCGCCGCACCGCCCAGCGCGCGCTCGCCTCCCGGGCGGCGGCGGGCATGGTGCTGCGCGGCTACGCCGGCCGCCGGGACTACTGGGAGCGGATGCACGAGGAGCTGGACATCATCGCCCACCACGGCTTCGCCTCCTACTTCCTCACCGTCGCCCAGGTCGTGGACGACGTGCGGAAGATGGGCATCCGGGTCGCCGCGCGCGGTTCCGGCGCGGGCTCCCTCGTCAACCACCTCCTCGGTATCGCGCACGCCGACCCCATCGAGCACGGGCTGCTGATGGAGCGCTTCCTGTCCAAGCGGCGCATCGCCCTGCCCGACATCGACATCGACGTGGAGTCCGCTCGCCGCCTCGAGGTCTACCGGGCGATCATCGACCGGTTCGGCACCGAGCGGGTCGCCACGGTCGCCATGCCGGAGACGTACCGCGTGCGGCACGCCATCCGCGACGTGGGCGCCGCCCTGTCCATGGACCCGGCCGAGATCGACCGCATCGCCAAGTCCTTCCCGCACATCCGCGCTCGCGACGCCCGCGCGGCGCTGGAGGAGCTGCCCGAGCTGAGGCGGCTGGCGGGGGAGAAGGAGCGGTACGGTCCGCTGTGGGAGCTGGTCGAGGCACTCGACGCCCTCCCGCGCGGGGTCGCCATGCATCCGTGCGGGGTCCTGCTCTCCGACGCCTCCCTCCTGTCCCGTACGCCGGTCATGCCGACCAGCGGCGAGGGCTTCCCCATGTCGCAGTTCGACAAGGACGACGTGGAGGAGCTGGGGCTGCTCAAACTCGATGTGCTCGGGGTGCGGATGCAGTCCGCGATGGCGCACGCCGTCGCGGAGGTGAGGCGGACCTCCGGCAGGCGGATCGACCTGGACTCCCTCGCGCCGGGCGACCCGGCGACGTACCAGCTCATCCGCTCCGCCGAGACCCTGGGTTGCTTCCAGATCGAGTCGCCCGGCCAGCGGGACCTGGTCGGGCGGCTCCAGCCGGCCGGCTTCCACGACCTGGTCGTGGACATCTCCCTGTTCCGGCCGGGGCCGGTCGCGGCCGACATGGTGCGGCCGTTCATCGAGGCGCGGCACGGGCGGGCACCCATCCGCTATCCGCACCCCGACCTGGAGGGGCCGCTGAAGGAGACGTACGGCGTCGTCGTCTTCCACGAGCAGATCATCCACATCGTCGACATCATGACCGGCTGCGGGCGCGGCGAGGCGGACCAGGTGCGGCGCGGGCTGTCCGACCCTCAGGCGCAGGGGCGGATCCGGGTGTGGTTCGCGCAGCGGGCGGCGACGAACGGATACGACGCGGAAACGATCCAGCGGACCTGGGAGATCGTCGAGGCCTTCGGCTCCTACGGCTTCTGCAAGGCGCACGCGGTCGCCTTCGCCGTACCGACGTACCAGTCCGCGTGGCTGAAGACCCATCACCCGGCCGCCTTCTACGCGGGGCTGCTCACCCACGACCCCGGGATGTACCCGAAGCGGCTGCTGCTGGCGGACGCGCGGCGCCGGGGTGTGCCGATCCTGCCGTTGGACGTGAACAAGTCGGGCGTCGCCCACCGTATCGAACTGGTGTCTGAATCACCTGATTCCGGCGGGCCTTGGGGCCTCCGCCTCGCCCTCTCCGACGTGCACGGCATCAGCGAGGCCGAGGCCGGGAGGATCGAGGCCGGGCAGCCGTACGCCTCCCTCCTCGACTTCTGGGAGCGGGCCCGGCCGAGCCGTCCCCTCGCCCAGCGGCTCGCGCAGGTCGGCGCGTTGGACGCGTTCGGCGCCAACCGCCGCGATCTGCAACTGCACCTGACCGAGCTGCACCGGGGCTCCCGGGGCGCGGGCGGCGGTCAGCTCCCCCTGGCCGGCGGACGGAGGACCGCACCGGCCGGGCTGCCCGACCTCACCGCTCAGGAGCGGCTCAGCGCCGAGCTGGGCGTGCTGTCCATGGACGCCTCGCGCAACCTGATGGACGACTACCGCACGTTCCTCGACGAGCTGGGCGTGATCTCGGCACGCCGGTTGCGCGACGCCCGGCACGGCGAGACGGTGCTGGTCGCGGGCGCCAAGGCGGCCACCCAGACCCCGCCGATCCGCTCCGGCAAGCGGGTCATCTTCACCACGCTCGACGACGGCACGGGCCTGGTCGACCTCGCCTTCTTCGACGACTCCCACGACACCTGCGCCCACACCGTCTTCCACTCCTGGCTGCTGCTGGTGCGCGGAGTGGTGCAGCGGCGCGGACCGCGCAGCCTCAGTGTGGTCGGCTCGGCCGCCTGGAACCTCGCCGAACTGGTCGAACTGCGCGCCGAGGGCGGCCTCGACGTGGTGGCGGAGCGGCTGGCGGAGCCCGCGGCGCACCGGCCGGACGGTGACGGGGACGCGGCGAGGGGCCGACGCATCCGGATGTCCACGGGGTACGAGATGAACCCCTGGGCCGACATGCGTCCCGCGGGCGAGGGCCCGGCGGGCGGAAGGAAGTTGTGGCACCAGAGTCCGGGGAGTGCGGGATGACCATCCTCTGCGTACGTTTCCAGCTGCCCGAGCTGTACGAGGCGGCCCTGCCGGGGCTGCTCGGGCTCCTCGAGGAGTTCACGCCCGTCGTCGAGGCGCTGCCGCCCGACGCCGCGCTCGCCGACCTCGGGGGAGCGGAGCGGTACTTCGGACGGGACGCCGTCGAGCTGGCCAGGCTGATCCGCGTACGGGCCCTCGCGCACCACGGGGTCGACTGCGCGATCGGGGCCGGGCCGGGGCCGATGCTGGCCCGTATGGCCCTCGGGGAGACGGCGCCCGGGGAGATCCGGGTGGTGCCCGACGACCCGGACGCCATCACGGAGTTCCTGGCCGACCGTCCGGTCCGCGCGCTGCCCGGAGTCGGCGGCACAACCGCCCGCACCCTGTGCGAGTACGGGCTCGACACCATCGGCAGGCTCGCCGCCGCGCCCCCATCGACGGTGCAGCGGCTCATCGGCGCCCGGGCCGGCCGGGAACTGCACGAGAAGGCGCAGGGCATCGACCGCGGCCGGGTCGTGCCCAACGCCGCCACGCGTTCCCTGGCTACCGAACGCACCTTCCAGCGCGACGAACTGGACCCGGACCGCCACCGCCGCGCCCTGCTGTCGGCCACCGAGGAACTGGGCGCCCGGCTGCGCGCCGTGGAGCGGGTGTGCGGCAGGCTCACCCTCACCGTGCGCTACGCCGACCGCTCCGCGACGACCCGCACCCGCACCCTCGCCGAGCCGACCGCGCACTCCGCGGCGCTCACCGCCGAGGCGTACCGCATGTACGAGGCGCTCGGCCTCCAGCGCGCCCGCGTCCGTGCGATCGCCCTGCGCGCCGAGGACCTGAGCTCCGCCGACCACGCGGCCCACCAGCTCACCTTCGACCCGGTGGACGAGAGGGCCCGCCGCATCGAGGAGGTCGCGGACCGCGCGCGGGCGAAGTTCGGGCCCCGAGCGGTGATACGGGGGTCGCTGGCCGCGTAAGGCGTCAACTCGCCCACGGGGGTCTGATAGGCGTGCCGTCCTCGAGCACCGTCTCGGGAGGTCGCGGCGGACGCCGTGCGGTCATGTGTGGAGCGGCTCGGGGAGGGTGAAATCCGTTCGCCACAGCGCCAGTTGCTGCGTATCGCGCCCTATGGGCGGATCGAACCCGTCTGGTGATGAGTCGCCGCATACGTTCAGGGCATTACCAGGAATCGCTGCTGCGGTCAGCTATCACTGGAAGTTTTTACTGACGCGTAACTTCACTTGTCCGCTACTCGTTCGTAACTTGACGAGTGAACAGCATCCCGTGATCCGGATCACAGGGCGCAAGGTCATCGCTTCTCCCCCGAGCCGCAAGGAGATCACCCGATGCTGCCCTGGAAACGCCTGCTCAGACCGCTTGCCGCCCTGGCGCTGACCGCCGCGGTCGCCTTCGTCCCCGCCGCCACCGCCGAGGCCGCCGCCCCCAGCGCCGGCTGGAACGACTACTCCTGCAAGCCGTTCGCCGCCCACCCCCGCCCGGTCGTCCTCGTCCACGGGACCTTCGCGAACTCGGTCGACAACTGGCTGGCCTTCGCCCCCTACCTGGAGGACCGCGGCTACTGCGTCTTCTCGCTCGACTACGGCCAACTCTCGGGCGTCCCGCTCTTCTACGGCCTCGGCCCCATCGACCGGTCCGCGCAGCAACTGTCCGTCTTCGTCGACAAGGTGCTCGCCGCGACCGGCGCCGCCAAGGCCGACATCGTCGGCCACTCCCAGGGCGGCATGATGCCCCGCTACTACCTCAAGTTCCTCGGCGGCGCCGCCAAGGTGAACACCCTCGTCGGCATCGCGCCCGACAACCACGGCACCACCCTGGACGGACTCACCAACCTGCTGCCGTACTTCCCCGGTGCGCAGGACCTCCTCTCCGCGGCCACGCCCGGGCTCGCCGACCAGGTCGCCGGGTCCGCCTTCCTCACCAGGCTGAACGCGGGAGGCGACACCGTGGCCGGCGTCCACTACACGGTCATCGCCACCAGGTACGACGAGGTGGTCACGCCGTACCGCTCCCAGTTCCTGAGCGGATCCGACGTCCGCAACGTGCTGTTGCAGGACCTGTGCGGGGTGGACCTCTCGGAGCACGTGACGATCGGGCTGTCCGACCGGATCGCCTTCCACGAAGCGGTCAACGCCCTCGACCCGGTCCACGCCACCGCCACCACCTGCGCGTCGGCGTTCAGCTGAAGCGCCGCCGGGGCCTGTCCGGCCTGAGCCGCCGGACAGGTCCCGGAGTGAGGGGCGAACAGCAAGCTAGCCCCAGGAAGCCGTGAAATCGCCTGTTCGGGGCCGGTGGTGGAGATCCTTAGGGTCCCGTTAAGGGGGTGCTGAACCTGCGATCAGGGTAAGTACCGTTCGCCCACGACGGATGTCACGGAAGACGCCGGTACGACCGAGGGGATCAGGGCGGGCCGGCTCTGCACGAACGCGCTGATGGGGGAGAACCGGACGATCTACCCGAAGTACGGATACGAGGTCGTCGGGCGCCGTGTCGACGGGCCGTACGACCGGGTCCACTACCGCAAGCGGCTGGGCTGAGGGCGTCAGCGCCGGCAGTCGAGCGCGACCGCTGTCAGTCTCATCCGCGGGGGCACCCGACCTCCATGACGGTCGGACCGAGAACAGACCCTGCGTTCCGGGTCAGCCGTCCGGCCACCAGACGCGGGCGATGTCCTTGCGGACCTCCGGGCGCTCGGTGGGGCGCTCGTCGGCCTCCTCACGCGCCCGGCGGGAATCGGTCCTCTTCAGGGGCTTGTGCACGGTCACTCGGCGCATGGCTGCCTCCTTGTGCCTACCGGGTTCCGCGTCCGCGCGGAGGTAGACCCTTTCGGCGAGGGTTCCTCATCGGTCGAGGTATGTCTGTGGCGGCTGTCACGATTCGACTGTCAGTGGCGGCTGCCACCCTGGCGTCATGAACCGGGACATCAACACGGACATGACCAGGAACATGGCCCAGAACAGCGGACCCCAAACCTCCGCGGGCACAGACCCCGGCGTGGACTGGGACGCCGAGGCCGCCACCTTCGACGCCGAACCGGACCACGGACTGCGCGACCCGGCGGTGCGCGATGCCTGGGCCGCCCGGCTGGGTACGTGGCTGCCGCGACGGCCGGGCGAGGTCCTGGACCTCGGCTGCGGCACCGGCAGCCTGTCCCTGCTCGCCGCCGAACAGGGACACCGGGTGACAGGGGTGGACCAGTCACCGGCCATGGTCGCGCGTGCCCGCGCCAAACTCGCCGGCCGCGACGCGGTCTTCCTGGTCGGCGACGCGGCGACGCCACCGGTCGGCGAACAGCTCTTCGACGCCGTCCTCGTCCGCCATGTCCTGTGGACCCTGCCCGGCCCCGACCGCGTCCTGCGCCACTGGCGGGACCTGCTCCGCCCCGCCGGCCGCCTGGTGCTGGTGGAGGGCGTGTGGGGGACGGTGAGCCCGGTCGGCATACCCGCCGACCGCCTGACCGCCCTGCTCGCGCCCCTCGCCAGGGATCTGCGCGTCGAGCGGCTGTCGGAGGACGCCCGCTTGTGGGGGAGGGAGGTGGACGACGAGCGCTACGCGGTGGTCGCGGTCGTCTGACGGACGGCTCGGTGGGCGGGTCGGTGCAGCAGGGCCTGGAAGCCTCCTTCCCTGGCCAGGACTTCGAGCTGGTCCAGGGCGTCGACGGCGGCCGCCGCGGCCGCCGGGTCCCTGGCCGCCAGGCCGCTCACCGCGAACTCGTCCTCGTCCAGGCGCAGTACGGCCGTGCCGTCCGCCGAGCGCCACAGGTCCAGGTCGAGGTCCTCCACGACGAGTTCGCGGCCGGATACCGCGGCGGGGCGGGTGATGTCGCAGTACCACCCCTTGAGCGTGCCCCGGCCGTCCCTGACCTCCTTCACCGCGTACCACCGGTCGCGCCAGTAGTACTCGGTGAAGACGTCACCGGGCTCGAACCGTACGAAGCCGAAGTCACGGACGCCGTCGCCCGCCCAGGGGGCGCGTACGGCGATCCGGGTGCCGTCGTCGTGCAGCAGCTCGGCGGGATAACGGATCTTCGTCCGGCCCGCCTTGACCAGGACGACGTCCAGGAGGGGCGCGGGTTCAGCCGAGTTCGCGGACATAGCGCACCTCCGTGCCGCAGATCTCGTAACCGAACCACTTGTTGATCGCGATCATCGGGCCGTTGCCCGCGTCGTTGCCCGTGAACGCCTCCGTGAAGCCGGCGGAGCGGGCGCGGTGCAGGGAGTGGTTCTTGGCGAGCTTGGCGAGGCCCCGGCCGCGGAAGGCGCGGGCCGTGCCGGTCATCACGGTGCCGTAGCGGGTGCCGCCGTCGGTGCGGGCCGCGCTGAACGCTGCGGGGCGGCCGTCGACCACCGCCACCGAGGTCAGCTCGGGGCTGAAGAGGGGGTGGCGCCAGGTCCCCTCCAGCCAGGCCTCGTAGTCGGTGAACTCGTATTCGATGTCGCTCGGCTCGTCGGACATCGTCTCCGCGTCCAGTGCGAACAGGGGGCGAGGGTCGTCGGCGAAGTCGGCGCCGGTGCGCAGCTCGACGCCCGGCGGGGGGTTCTGGAGCGGGGGCAGGGTGCCGTTCGCCAGATCCAGGCGGAGGAAGTGGGCGGAGCGGCTGCTCTTGTAGCCGTGCCGTTCCGCGAAGGCGCGGTTGCCGGGCTCGTCCAGGACCCAGGCGAAGAGTCTGGTGGCGCCCACGGAGGCCAGGTGCTCCTCGGCGGCGCGGACGAGGCGCGAGCCGGCGCCGCGGCGGGTGCGTCCCGGGTGCACGTAGACGTTGAGGTTGCCCTGGCCGGGCTCCCGGCTCTCATGGGCGAGGTGAACCTGGGCCGTGCCGATGATCTCGCCGTCCTCCTCGGCCACGAGCGGGCGGTAGTGGGCGTCGGGATGCATGTGGGCCGCGTCGTAGGCGATGGACTCCGGGGTGTACAGGATGAAGGGGAGGGCGAGGTGCCGGACCCGGGCGAAGCCCTCGGTGTCGGCTCGTACGTCGGGGCGGAGGTCGCGCACGATCACTGTCATGGGGGCGCACGGTATCCGGGCCGGGCGCGGGGGTGCCTCTCATTTTCCGGTGGGTGCGGGAGAATCGGGCCGTGACCTTGAAGATCCACATCGATGGGAGCGCGCCGCCGTACGAACAGGTGCGGGCGCAGATCTCCGAGCAGGCCCGGGCGGGGGTGCTGCCGGTCGGGTACCGGCTGCCGACCGTACGGGGACTGGCCGAGTCCCTCGGCCTCGCGGCGAACACGGTGGCGAAGGCGTACCGGGCGCTGGAGGAGGACGGGGTGATCGAGACACGGGGACGCAACGGAACGTTCGTGGCTGCCGCCGGCCCGGCCGCGGAGCGGGAGGCTGCTGCCGCCGCCTCCGCCTACGCCGAAAGGGCGCGACGGCTGGGGCTGGGTGAGGACGCGGCGTTGGCCGCCGTGCGGGATGCCCTGCGGGCGGCTTACGGGGGTTGAGCAGTGCGGTCGGCCGCCTGCCGGGTCCGCAGGGTGGCGGGGGAGAGGTCGGCACGGCCGGTCTCGCCGTGATGGCTGATCGCCGTTGCGGGGGGAAAGAGGGGACGCACCGCTGCGGCGGGAGACGGTCACGTTGCCGTACCCGTGGATGGGGCGGGCAGCCTTCGTGGCGTGCGTGTCACCCGCATGCCCGCCGTGGTCGCCAACCGCGCGAAGACCGTCGCGTCCAGGACCGCCGCCGCGTGGGGATCGTTGTTGAAGTAGGCGTAGACGTCCACCTCCTCCGGCCACGCCGCCCCGATCCGCTGGACCCACGTGGTCAGGGACCGGCGGCCGTAGCGGGGCCACGGGCGCGCCCGCCCCGTGTGGAAGCGGAGGTAGCCCCAGTCCGTGGTGCGCCACAGCGGGGTGACCGGGCGGGACAGGACGTCGGCCCAGCACAGGGCGGCGCCCCGCGCCTCCAGCACGGCGTGCACCTCGGGTGTCCACCAGGAGTCGTGGCGTGGCTCGACCGCGACCCGGGTGCCGGGCGGGAAGCAGGCGAGGCAGTCGTCCAGGAGCGGCGGATCCGCGCGCAGGGTGGGCGGGAGCTGGAGAAGGACCGGGCCCAGGCGGTCGCCGAGCCCGGCCGCGTGGCTCATCAGCCGGTGCACCGGTTCCTCGGGTTCCTTGAGCCGCTTGATGTGCGTCAGATAGCGGCTCGCCTTCACCGCCACCACGAAGTCCTCCGGCACCCGCTCCCGCCAGGCCTCGAAGGTCTCCCGCGACGGCAGCCGGTAGAACGCGTTGTTGATCTCGACCGTGGCGAACCGCGTCGCGTACTCCTCCAGCCACAGCCGCATGGGGACGTCCGCCGGGTAGAGGACGTCCCGCCAGTCCCGGTACTGCCACCCCGACGTGCCGACGAACAGGGTCATATGTCCATCAAAGCACCGGTGGCCGTCGTGGCGCCGGTCGTGACCCGCTCCAGGTGTCGTGCCCGCGGCGGGCTTCGTGTCCCTACAGGTACAGCCCCGCGCCCGCTCCCGCCCGCTGGTCCGGCACCGACGCCGGGGACGTGCCCCGCCGCAGCGCGTACAGCTCCGCCAGCGTCGCTCCCTCGCGGCCCACCCCCTCCTCGCGGCCCAGCCAGCTCACCGCCTCCGCGCGGGTGAGCGGACCGACCTCGATACGGGCCAGGCAGCGGCCGGGCCGGACGACGGCCGGGTGCAGGCGCTCCAGGTCCTCGTTCGTCGTCACGCCCACCAGCACGTTGCGGCCCTGTCCCAGCAGTCCGTCCGTCAGGTTCAGCAGGCGGGACAGCGCCTGGCCCGCCGTGTGCTTCGCCTCGCCGCGGATCAGTTCGTCGCAGTCCTCCAGCAGGAGCAGCCGCCAGCGGCCCTTGCCCGCCGTGTCCTCCTCGCCGATCGCGATGTCCATCAGATAGCCGACGTCACTGAAGAGCCGCTCGGGGTCCAGGACGCAGTCCACCTGGCACCAGTCCCGCCACGAGCGGGCCAGAGTCCGCAGCGCCGAGGTCTTGCCCGTGCCCGGCGGGCCGTGGAGCAGCAGCAGACGGCCCGCGATGTCCTCCGGCGTCGTCTTCATCAGCCGGTCCATGGCGTCCGCCACCGGCGCCGTGTAGTTCGGGCGGACCTCCTCCCAGGTGCCCGCCGAGATCTGCCGTGTCGTACGGTGCGGGCCGCGCCGCGGCGACACGTACCAGAACCCCATCGTCACGTTCTCCGGCTGCGGCTCCGGCTCGTCGGCCGCGCCGTCCGTGGCCTCGCCCAGCACCTTCTCCGCCAGCTCGGCGCTGGTCGCGGTCACCGTGACGTCCGCGCCGCGGTTCCAGCGGGACACCAGCAGCGTCCAGCCGTCGCCCTCGGCGAGCGTCGCGCTGCGGTCGTCGTCGCGGGCGACCCGCACCACCCGGGCGCCCGGCGGCAGGAGCGTCGCCCCGGACCGTACCCGGTCGATGTTCGCGGCGTGGGAGTAGGGCTGCTCGCCCGTCGCGAAGCGGCCGAGGAACAGCGCGTCGACGACGTCGGATGGGGAGTCGCTGTCGTCGACGTTGAGCCGGACCGGCAGAGCGTCGTATGGGTTGGCAGACATGCCGCCATGATCCGTCACGGGGCCGCCTGGTGCATCCGCTTTCCGTGGTGCGCCGGATGTGTCGCCTTTGCCTGGTGTATACCCAGCGGATCAGACCCTTCCGGTACGTGCTGTTACCTGGCTGTCGCAGCCGAAATCTGTCCGCGGCCCAAGGAGCGCCGTTAGGGTGGCCCATGATGGGACGTCATGGGTGGAGTTCGGGGGAACGGCGGTGGCGACTCACCGCACTGCTCGGCGTGGCCGTGGCCGCTCTGGCTCTGGTGGTCACCCTGATCGGCACACTGCCCGGGAACGGCGCGAGCGTCAGAGGCACGACACGCGACGGCGACAAGGTGCACGGCACCCCCGCCACCGCGCCCGAGGTGACGAAACCGGACGTCGGCTGGGGCTTCACCCACACCCAGTACAGCGCCGACCAGGGCAGCGACGCCGCCACCGAGCGCGTCGAGGGGCTGCTGTCCGCGGCCGGGCTGCCGCAGAACCAGGCCATCATGGGGTGGGGCGCCGACAACCCCGAACCGGTCAAGGGCCGTTACGACTTCGCGGCGATGGACCGCCGTATCGACTTCGTCCGCAAGACCGGCGGCACCCCGGTCGTCACCCTGTGCTGCGCCCCGGACTGGATGAAGGGCGGCAAGGAGGGCGCGGACAACACCGACTGGAGCCGGACCGCCCTCGAGACCGCCCCGAGGCCCGACCACTTCAAGGACTACGCCGCCCTCGCCGCGACCGTCGCCAGGCGCTACCCGGACGTGCGCCACTTCATCGTCTGGAACGAGTTCAAGGGCTTCTGGAACGACTCCAAGGCCCGCTGGGACTACGAGGGCTACACCGAGCTGTACAACCTGGTCTACAAGGCGCTCAAGCAGGTCAACCCCAAGATCATGGTGGGCGGCCCGTACCTCGTCATGGACAGCGTCGACCCGCGGCAGAAGGAGAACGCCTCCACCGCCCTGCGCGGCCCCTGGGGCGCCATGGACCAGCGGATCATCGACGCCTTCAGCTACTGGAACACGCACAAGGCGGGTGCCGACTTCGTCGTGGTGGACGGCTCCAGCTACACCAACGACGACGAGCTGCTTCCGAACGAGTTCGCCGTGACCGACAAGTTCACCGCCGTCGGCGCGTGGGTGCGCCGGCAGACCCACGACCTGCCGCTGTGGTGGGCCGAGTACTACGTCGAGCCCGCCGACGGCAATGACGAGCGCAGGGGCTGGAGTGAGGACCGCCGCGTCGCCGTCCAGGCCGCCGGAATGATCTCCCTGGTCAGGGGCGGCGCGTCCTCGGGCTTCTACTGGAACCCGGAGGACGAGAAGGGCACCGACTGCCCCGGCTGTCTGTGGACGCCGACCGGCACCGCCGCCGGCGGCCGGGCACTGCCGATGTACGGTCTGGTGTCCCGGTTCTCCAAGGAGTTCCCGCCCGGCACCGCGTACCGGACGGTGACGGTGGCCCCGGACGACCTTCCGAACGTCCGCGTCCTCGCCACCGACAAGGTCGTGCTGGCGGTGAACACCTTGAGCCGCACGATCAGCGCCCAGGTCGACGGCAAGCGGTTCGACATGAAGGCGTACGAGGTGAAGTGGCTGCCGCGCTGAGCCGCTGCACCCCGTACGGCCCCTCAGGCCCCCGCAGGCCGCGTGAGCCTCAGCCCTTCCCCATGGTCAGGAACCGCTGCACCAGCGAGGCCAGCAGCACCGCCAGCAGCGGCAGCGAGAACCAGAAGCTCGACTGCAGCACCCGCAGCTGCCGTACGCCCGGCCGTACCGCGACCCGCACCAGCTCCCGCGCCGTCAGCATCAGCACCAGCGCAACGGCCGCGAGCCCTCCGACCACCGACCACGGCGTCCAGGTCACCCGCGGGCCGATCGGGCCCGGATGGGGCTGCGGAACCTCGCCGGCGGGCTGCTTGCGCAGCGCGTACAGGGTCACGTCCTCGTTGACCAGGACCTTCTTCAGCTCCTGGCGGTCGTCCAGGTTCCTGATGAGCCGGGACTCCCAGGTCGCCGAGTAGCCCACGTCCATCTGGAGATACGTCACCTGGCTGCGGTTGACCATGAGGTACGAGTTGGGACCCGCGTCCTTGAGCGACTTGACCAGGCCCGAGACCAGGACCGGATCGGTGGGCGCCAGGGTCGGCACATAGTTCACCTTCTCCATGTCCCTGGCGCCCCACGGCATTGCCGGTGTCACGTCGTTGACCGTGTCGTTGCTCAGCCACAGCAGCCGTACCGTCGGCTTGTCGTGCGCGTACACATAGTCCATGGCCACGACCTCACCCGGGCGGATCCGCTCGAACGGCTCATTGCCCCAGCGGGCCACCAGGAAGCCGCCCATCAGCAGCAGGCCCGCCATCATGGCCGCGAGCGGAGCGAGGCTCACCCGGTCCTTGCCCCGCTCCCCGGCCGTCACGCCGGCGCGCGGGAACAGGGCCAGCGCGCAGAGCAGAGCCGCGCCCGGCACCGCGAACATGAACACGCGCAGCGCCATCTCGCCGCCGTAGGACTGCATGCCGAAGCCCAGGAACGGCACGAAGGTGAGCACCAGCAGCGACCGCTCCCGGTACCTGTGCTCGCGCCGTCGCCACCAGCCCCAGCAGGCGAACGCCATCACGACGCCGGCGAGCAGCACGCGCGTGTACAGCACCAGCTTGTGCGTCGAGTCGCCGCCCTGGATACGGCCGGAGACGGACGTCGACACATTGCTGCCGACGCCGCCGACGCCGCCGAAGAGTTCGTCGAAGTGCCCGGACCAGTACGGCTCCGCCATGAAGCCCAGCCAGAACATGACGAGCACCGCGAACAGGACCGGCAGACCACGCAGTTCGGAGCGGCCCACCAGGACGAGCACCGCGAGCACGCCCAGCATCATGAACGGGGTGAGCTGGTGGGCCGGGACGCTCGCCGCGTACAGGGCGATCAGCACCATGAGCAGCACGGCCCGCTGCCCGCGGCTGGTGGGCTCCACCTCGGCCTCGCCGGGGCGCCGCCTGGTCCACAGCACCCGCGGCGCGCGGAACCAGACCAGCAGGATCGCCACGAAGGCGAGATAGAACAGATACGTGAAGCCCTGCGGGGAGAAGTAGTCCTGGCCGACCCAGCCGCTGAGCACGAAGATCCAGACGCCGGTCCACTTGGCGCGCCAGCTCGCCCGCATCGAGCGGACCAGCAGGAACATCGGCGCCAGGTAGAGCAGCTGGATGGTCAGCGGCCACCAGCGGATGACCTCGGTGAGGTCGGTGACCCCGCAGGCCTTGGCGACGAACGCGGCCACCGCGAAGAATCCGGGCCAGCTCCAGCGGGCGTCCAGGAACGGCACGGCCGACCCGGTGCGGTCGATGTAGTCGAGGAAGCCGAGGTGCTGCCAGGCCGTCGGGAACCGCGGCTCGCTCTCGATCACGGCGGGCAGCGCGTGCAGTGACACGACGGTGGCGAGCAGCGTGGCAAGGAGCAGGAGCTTGTGCTCGCGGCCGCGCCACAGCAGGGCGGCGAACACCACGACGAGGAGTGCCGCGCCGAGCAGGGTGGGCAGCGGCAGCACGGAGATCAGCCCGAGGCCGCCCATCCGGTCCAGGGAGGCGTCGTTCAGTCCCAGGGCCGGTACCCAGTACAGCAGGAGCGCGAGGACGAGCAGACAGCCCAGCCCGATCGGCCCCAGGGGAAAGCCGGAGACGCGCGAGTCGTCCGTGGCCGGTCGCGCCCCCGCGGCCGAGCCGCCCGATGTCGCCTCCCGCGCCCCTTCCGCAGGGCTGTGCGGCACCGGTGTTCCCATGGGAGGGGTGCCCGGCCCCGGCCGCACGTCCGGCCTGCGTTCCTGGTGGTCGAAGTCCACGTGGACGCCGAGCGCCAGGGTGTCCGCGTCCAGCTTCTTCGCCCAGGACGGGCCGTTCCTCGGTTCGGGGATCTCGAGGTCGGCGAGGTCCCCGTCCGGTGCCGCGTCCTCGGGCACCGCGTCCGCCGGGGCCGTGCGCACGATCTTGAGCAGCTTCGGTGCGGCGATCGCCACGATCACCGCCAGGCTGGAGATCTCCGCGACGCCCGCCCCGGTCAGCCCCATCCGGGGCAGCAGCAGGACGGTCAGTCCCAGTACCAGGACGCACAGCAGGCCCTGGAGGTAGGCGAGCCCGGAGGTACGGCTCTGGGCGCGCAGTACCGCGAAGTACGTCTCCATCACGACCCGCAGCAGGGCGCCGACCGCGAACCAGCGCAGCAGCGGAGTCGCCGCGTGCGCGTAGCCGTCGCCGAAGACGTGCAGGATGACGGGCGCGCCCAGGAACAGCAGCCCGCACACCGGCAGCATGATCCGGGCCATGCGCTTCAGCGCCGCCCGGGTGTTGGCGGCGAGCCGCGCCGGGTCGTGCGAGCCCTCGACGGTGAGCGAGGCGCCCATGTTGATGGCGAGCAGGTTGACCGTGCCGCCGATGGTCGTCGTGATGTAGAAGTACGCGTTCTCCTCCGAGCTGACCTGCGAGGCGATGATCACCGGCACGAGGTAGACGACGGCGAGGGAGAACAGCGATCCGGTGTAGTCACCGGCCAGGAACCTGCCGATCTCCTTGAACGCCGGTGGATCGGCGTGGTCCTCGGTCGCCTTGACGTGTCGTGGGACCAGGCGCCGGAACACCAGCCAGCCGAGCGGTACCACGGAGGTGCCGATCGCCAGCACCCAGGAGACGAAGACGCCGGTCGTCGGGATGGCGGCCGCGAGCCCGACCAGCAGCGCGAGCTTCACCGCGGAGAACACGGTGTTGCCGACCGGTACCCAGGGCGCGCTGCGCAGCCCGGTCAGCACCCCGTCCTGGAGCGTGAGCAGGTTCCAGGCGACGACGGCCACGATGAGGCCCAGGCCCTTGACCGACCCGTGCAGGAAGCGGTATGACGGCCCCCACACGTCGAGCGTCAGCAGGAAGATCGCCGCCGCGGCGGCCACGACGGCCGAACTCGCTGCGTACGTACGGAAGATGAGGCGCCCGGTGGCGCGCCCCGCGACCGGGATGAAGCGGGCCAGGGCGCCCGTCAGCGTCACCGCGGTGAGCCCGGCGAGCAGCTTCATCGCGGCGATCGCGGCCGAACCCTGGCCGACCGCGGCGTCGGAGTAGTAGCGGGCCGCGACCAGCCAGTAGCCGAGGCCCAGCACCGCGGAGATCCCGGTGTTGAGCATCAGCGCGTAGGCGTTGCGGAACAGCTGGTTGCCGCCGCTTGGGACGCCGCCGCCCCTTCCGGGCAGACGGAGGCGGCGGCCCGACGGCTGCCCGGTTTCCGCGGTCGTGGCCTCACCGGCCTGGGTTGTGGTGGTCGTGTCAGACACGGGAACGGATGGCCTTCCGGCGGACCTGGCGTGCTCTTCGGACCATGGCGTACCCCTTGGTCAGGGCGCGGTCCCTGGCGAAGGTGCGGGCGATCGCACGACCCTGGACGAGCCGCTCGAACTCCTCGACACCGGTGGTGCGGCGCACGGTGACCCGCTGCAGCGCGTACGGGCCCTGGCGGCGGCGCGCGAGAGCGTTGCCCACGGCGAGCGACTGACCGAAGCCCGCCTCGCGCACGATGCGGCGCACTCGGCGACTGGAGTAGCCGTACGGATAGGCGAACGACTCCGGGCGGGCGCCGAGTTCGTCGGCGATGATCTCCTTGCAGCGCAGCAGCTCCAGCCCGAGCGCGTCGTCGGGGAGCTGGTCGAGCTGCGGGTGCGTGTGGCTGTGCCCGCCGATCTCGACTCCGGCGCCCACGAGGTCGCGGACCTGGTGCCAGTCGAGCATCGTGTCCAGGCCGCCGCCGGTGTCGTGGGCGCCCCGGATCCAGCCGGTGGAGACGAACAGCGTGGAGGCGAAGCCGTGCCGCACGAGCACGGGCAGCGCGTGCCGGTGCACGCCCTCGTAACCGTCGTCGAAGGTGAGGAGGACGGGCCGCTCCGGCAGCGGGCCGCCCTCCCGCCAGCTCCTCGCCAGGGCGGCCGTGGTGACGGGCGTGAACTTGAGGTCGGCGAGCAGGGCCATCTGCTCGCGGAACGCCTCGGGCGCCACCGACAACTCGCGCGTCGCCTCGTTGGGCGCCGTGGCCACCGAGTGGTACATGAGGATCGGCACGGGCTGGTCGCTCATGCGGCCGCCCCCTCACCGTCCGGGATGCCGGCCAGGGCGAAGGTCGCGCCAGTCCTGCGCGCCCGGACGCTCCCGACCAGGTACCCGCCCGCCGCCGTCAGCACCCCGGCGACGATCGCACCGGCCCGGCCCGCTCCCCCCGGGCGGGCCAGCAGCGCGTCGCGCAGGCCGCGGCCCACCCCGGCGGGCAGCACCCGGGTGGTGTAGCGGCGTTCGGACTCCAGGCCCTTCTCGGCACCGACGCTGCGGGCCACGAGCGCCTTGGACAGGCCCTCGGCGTAGGTGCGGGTGCGGAAGTACGCGAAGTGCTCGCGCGGCTGAGGCACCCGGTGGTGGATCACCGCCCGGTCGTCGATCAGCAGGATCGCGTCGGGTCTGGCCCGGGTGAGGCGGATGCACAGCTCCGTCTCCTCGCAGCCGAGGGGACGCTTGTCGCCGTCGCGTCCGATGCCCGTGGCGAAGCCGCCCGCCGCGTCGAACGCGCTGCGACGGAAGGAGGCGTTGCCGCCGAGGACGTTGCGCACCCGGACCCGGCCGGGCGGCAGCCCCTTGTACGTACAGCCCACCACCCAGTCGAACTCCTCCGGGAACCAGGCCGGGCGGCGGCCCGACGCCCAGATCGGCATCGTACGGCCGCCGACGGCCATGACCCGCGGGTCCTCGTATCCTTCGGCGAAGTGCTTCAGCCAGTCCCGCTCGGCCACCGCGTCGTCGTCGAGGAAGGCGATGACCTCCCCGTGCGAGGCGGCGATCCCGGTGTTGCGGCCCGCGGACAGGCCGCGATGACCCGCGTTGGCGAGTACCCGGACCGACCCGTCCTCCCGGGCCTCCTTGTATTCCCCGGCCAGCCTCTCCAGCAGGGTCTCGTTGTGGTCCACGACCAGCAGCGTCTCGCGCGCCGGCCGGGACTGCGTCCGCACCGAGGCGACCGCCGCGAGGATGTCCTCCCAGCGGTCCTCGGTGTAGACGCAGATGACCACGGAGATGTCCGGATCGCTCAAGACAGCTCTCCCTGACCGGAGTTGAGCGCAACGGCGCGCGGACGGCGGCGCAGCGCACGCCGGTTCGAGCGCTCCTTGAGGATCACCTTCAGCACCCGGAGCCCGTCGCGCACCGCGCTCAGATTGCTGGTGCCGTGGATGCGGAGGTACTCGTGGCTGGGTATCTCCTGCACCTTCAGACCGGCCTTCACCACCCGGATGTTCATCAGGGTCTCGACCTCGAAGCCGGTGCAGTCGAGGTCGATCTTGTCCAGGCAGTGCCGCCAGAACGCGTTGTAGCCGTAGCACAGGTCGGTGTAGCGGGCGCCGAACTTGGCGTTGACGATCGCGCACAGCACCCGGTTGCCCAGCTTGCGGATCGGCGTCATGTCGGAGGTGCCGCCACCGTTCGCGAACCGCGAGCCCTTCGCGAAGTCGGCCCCGGACACCAGTGCGGAGACATAGCTGA
The DNA here is from genome assembly GCF_055639175.1 of Streptomyces sp. NPDC107546. Classification (NCBI taxonomy): domain Bacteria; kingdom Bacillati; phylum Actinomycetota; class Actinomycetes; order Kitasatosporales; family Streptomycetaceae; genus Streptomyces; species Streptomyces sp. NPDC107546. The sequence goes on from NZ_JBVKBA010000008.1 coordinate 77,659, forward strand.
CGATCTCCTGACCGTCCGCCGAGCCGTCCGCGTCGACCATCACGATGATGTCGCCGGTGCACGCCGCGAAGCCGGTGATCAGGGCGTCCCCCTTGCCCTTGCCCCGCTGCTCGACGACCTTCACGTCAGGCCACAGCTCGCGCGCCACCTCCACGGTGTCGTCGGTGGAATTGCCGTCCACAAGCACCACTTCGTGAATCCAGTCCGGAAGGGTCTTGAAGACGTAGGGGAGATTCTCCGCCTCATTCATGGCGGGGATCACCACGCTCACCGGCGGCGCGATGGCCAGGTGAGAGGAGATCGGCCGGTACTTCCCCTGCGTTAACGGACCTTGATCCGAAAAGGCAGGGCGCAGAACAGAACTCATGAGTCTTGTCCCTCTCGTCCGGTCGGACCGTCCGCCCCTGGACGGTCCGGCTCTGTGTCCGGTTCGAAAGGGGGGTTCTCACCGACGGCATGCGGCATGGATCTCCGTGCATGCCGGGTGAGCTGGCAAAGTGGCCGTCTGCCGGGAAAGCGGCAGCCGGTCGCGCGGCACGACTCGTACGACCTCGCAGGTCGCCGAGCACGGCACCCCCCTACCGCGCCCCGCGCCGGAACCATCGCGGTACCTGAGCCCTCCCCTGGAGCCGCATGATGATGGACCGATGCGGGTTGATGTATGACGGTATTGACGATTGCGACGATATGGCAAGACCTGTGACAGCGTCCGCGTTTTTGTTGGTATGGCCGTAACTCAACTCCTCGAACGGATTTGTCCCATCCGTTTGAGTGTCCGAACGGCCGGCTCGAAGAGTTCCGGCCGCGACAGCACCGCATCGCGCGGTGCCCGGACCGGGGCGCAACGGGCCCCGTGTCCGAACACGGCAGGGTGACAAGGCGTCACCCACCCTTCCGGCTCGGAACGTTTCCGTGCCTTCAGGGAGTCCTTGTATTCCGCTCGGGGCGGGGGCTTCGGCGTCGTCGGCGGAGTCGCCCACGCCACCCGGCCGGCCTGCTTGGGCCCGCGGGGACGTTGCGCGTCGATGTCCACGTCCTCAGCTCCGATTTCGTGCCGCGCGGCCGCGGTACCGCCGTACCAGGACCGGCAGGAGGACGAGGGCGCTGATCACGGTCACCGCGACGATCCCGCCGGTGACGGACCACCGGTGCACCGCCAGCATGCCCTGGGCGACCAGAAGGTCGATCGCGATCGCTCCCGCCACGGACACCACCGTGCGGGGATAGGGTTTCAGCCCCCTCAGGGCGGCTCCCACGGCCGCCGCCGGCGCGGCGAGCAGGAAGAACAGGGTGAACGGGCCGCGCAGTGGTGAGTCGGAGCCGCTCAGCGCGAGGATCGCGCCGACCGCCGCGACCGCGACGGCCATGCCCGCGAGCAGCGGAAGCAGGTCCCTCCCCGGACCCTGCCCCGGCCACCCGTCTCTCTCTGGTGAAGGTGGCTTGATGCCTAAGGTCTGCATTGGCGACTTTGCCCCCCGAAGCGCCGGATGCCGGGCTTCAATGTCGCGCAGTGAGCGGGAGGGCGTCAAGATGCGAAAACCGCCCGTGCGGGTTCTCGGCCTGCTTCAAACATCCGTTCTGCGGGGGTGAGTCGGGCGGACCCCGAAAAGTATTGGCATGGACACTTCCTGTCAACGCGCGTAGCTGCTATGCCGGTTGTGGCAGAGATCCTGCTAAAGGGAGGTTCCATGAGACGTTCCCGATATGCCGCCTTTATGAGTTCGCTCCTTCTCGCCCTCGGTCTCGTCCTCACCGGGGCCGCGGCGCAGGCGGCCCCTCTCGCCGCGGCCACCGGGTATGTGGCACTCGGCGACTCCTACTCCTCCGGTGTCGGAGCCGGCAGCTACATCAGCTCCAGCGGCGACTGCGACCGCAGCACGAAGGCCTATCCGTACCTGTGGCAGGCCGCCCACGCACCCGCCTCGTTCAGCTTCATGGCCTGCTCCGGCGCCAAGACCACCGATGTGCTGAACAATCAGCTCGGCACCCTGGGCGCCTCCACCGGGCTCGTCTCGATCACCATCGGCGGCAATGACGCGGGCTTCTCCGACGTCATGACGACCTGTGTGCTCCAGTCCGACAGCGCCTGCCTCTCCCGGATCACCACGGCGAAGGCGTACGTCGACTCGACCCTGCCCGCCCGACTGGACACCGTCTACTCGGCGATCCGCGCCAAGGCCCCCTCGGCCCATGTGGTCGTGCTGGGCTACCCCCGCTTCTACCAGCTCGGCACCACCTGCCTCGGACTGTCCGGAACCAAGCGGTCGGCGATCAACGGCGCCGCCGACCACCTCGACGCCGCCATCGCCAAGCGCGCCGTCGACCACGGCTTCACCTTCGGCGACGTCCGCACCGCCTTCAGCGGCCACGAGATCTGCTCGGGCGACTCCTGGCTGCACAGCGTCGACTGGCTGAACATCGGCCAGTCGTACCACCCGACCGCGGCCGGTCAGTCCGGCGGCTATCTGCCGGTGCTCACCGGTGCGGCCTGACGGTCACGAACCCCACGAGGAACCCGACGGTCACGAACGTCACGAAGAAGAGGGGGAGGCCCCGCCCGACGGGGTCTCCGCCGCACAGGTCACCGAGAACGGCACCGACTCGGACGTGACCTCGACCGGGCTGCGCACCTCCACGCCGATCGCGTTCCGCACGGAACCGCCCTCCTCGTACGTGGTCACGATGACCTGCCGCTGCTTGGTCTTCGCGTCACCCGCCGCGAACGACAGCGTCTTCCAGCCCGGGTCCGAGACCTGTCCCGTCTTCGTGACCCAGCGGTAGGACACATCGACCGGAACGCTGCCCACGGTGAACGTCGCCGTGAACGTGGGCGCCTTGGCGTCCGGAGGCGGACAGGCCCCCGCGTAGTCGGTGTGCGTGCCCGTGACCGTCACCCGGACCGACTGGGTGGGCGGGCTCGTCGTACGACTGCCCCCGCTGCCGCCGCCGGTCGAGGTCCCGCGGGTGGGGGAAGCAGCCCGCGACGTGCTCACCTCCGGGCTGTTCGGGGGCCCGCCGCTGACCGTGCCGCCCTGCGTGGCCCCGCTGTTCGTACCGCCCGTGCCGTTCCGGTTCACCAGCGCGTACGTCAGCCCCGCCACCGCCAGGACGAGCGCGGCCAGGCCCGCGACCAGCACGACGCCGGCCCGGCGGTTGCGGGGCGGTGGCTCGGACGGAACGGCGTACGCGGGTGCGGGTGCGGGTGCGGGCCTGGTGGCGGCCGGCGGCGGAAGCGGGGCGGTGGGCGGCTCCGTCGGACCTGGGAACGCCGCGACCGTCGGCGGGTGGGCGGCGGCACCCGTGCGCGGGGTGCCGCCCGCCGCGATGATCCGCAGGTCCCGCTCGGCCCGGTCGGCCGGGATCCGCTCGGCCGGGTCCTTGCGCAGCAACCCCTCGATCACCGGAGCCAGCGGGCCCGCGCGGCGCGGCGGCGGCAGCTCCTCGTCGACGACCGCGCGGAGCGTGCTCAGCGGAGTGTCGTGCCGGAACGGCGAGTTGCCCTCGACCGCCGCGTACAACAGCACACCGAGCGACCAAAGGTCGGACTCCGGTCCGGGAGTACGCCCGAGCGCCCGTTCCGGAGCGAGGAACTCCGGGGAGCCGATGACCTCGCCGGTCATGGTCAGCGCGGAACTGCCCTCAACCATGGCGATGCCGAAGTCCGTGAGCACCACCCGGCCGTCGTTCGCCAGCAGCACGTTGGCCGGTTTCACATCGCGGTGCAGCACCCCGGCGGCGTGCGCGGCGCGCAGGGCCGCCAGCACCTCGGCGCCGATGTGCGCGGCGCGCTGCGGGGAGAGGGCGCCCTCCGCGTCCAGCAGGTCCGACAGGGCGATGCCGCGGACCAGTTCCATCACGATCCAGGGGCGGCCGTCCTGGTGGGCCACGTCGTAGACCGTCACCACGTTCCGGTTCGCCACCCGGGCCGCCGCCCAGGCCTCCCGCTCCAGCCGGGTGTACATGCGCTGGACCTCGGGCGAGGGAAGCCCCGCCGGTGCCCGCACCTCCTTGACGGCGACCTCGCGGTGCAGGACCTCGTCGCGGGCCCGCCAGACCGTCCCCATGCCGCCCTGGCCGAGGGGGGACAGCAGACGGTAGCGCCCGGCGATCACACGTTCACTGCCCGGTTCTTCGGACACGGGCCGTCCCCCATTCGCATCCGCGCGATGTATCCACGTATCCACTCCGCGTGATTTCTCCCCAAAAGTAGCTCAACCGAGTGCGGATGCCGCCCCCTTGAACACCAGTCCGGCGCCCAGGGCGAGGACCACGAAGGCGGATCCGAGGGGCGCGGTCCTGCGCACCAGGGTGGCCGCCGGGTTCTGGGTCCAGCGCGGGCGCCGGTCCAGGAGGCGGTTCATCCCGCTGCCCAGCTTGACCACGGCGAACCCCGCCGCGGTCAGCGTCAGGGCGAGCCCGACGCCGTACGCGACGACGAGCAGCAGCCCGAACCAGGCCTGGCCGAGCGCGGCGGCCCCGACGAGGACGACGACGGCGGAGGGACTGGGGACCAGCCCGCCGGCGAAGCCGAGGAGGATCGTGCCGCGGAGGGTGGGGGCGGTGGGGTGGGTGTGGGGGATACCGCCGTGGGAGTGGGTGGGGGTGTGTGCGTGACCGTGATCCTGGCCGTGGGCGTGATGTTCGTGCTCGTGGCCGTGCTCATCGGGGCGCCCGTCGGCGTGTGCATGCGCGTGCCCGTGGTCGTGTGCGTGTCCGTGGTCGTCCGTGTGCCCGTGCCCGTGGGTCTGGCCCCGGTTGCGCCAGGCCCGGCGCACGAGGGACGCGCCCGCCAGGGTGACAAGTGCGCCGCTCGCCATCCCCAGCCAGGCGATCACCGACGGCGCCGCCGCCGAACCGGCCGTGACCAGCAGGCCGAGGGCGACCACGCCCAGGGTGTGGGTGACCGTCACCGACGCGGCCAGCGGAAGCACGTCCCGGAGCCTGGCCCGGCCCCCGCGGGCGGCCGCCGTCGCCGCCATCAGGGTCTTGCCGTGGCCCGGTGCGAGAGCGTGCATCGCGCCGAGGCCGATGGCGACGACCAGGGCGAGCGCGGCGAAACCGAGCGTGAGGTGGTGGCGGGCGACCAGGTTGTCCAGGGCGCGCGTCCAGCGGTCCGCGCCGCGCGGAAGGATCGAGGCGGCGGGCGCGTCCCGCTGGTCATCGGCCAGGGCGGGGCCTCCCGGGCGCACCCGGAGCGAGGCCTCGACGGTGTCGGCCGGTGAGGAGAGCAACTCCTTCGGATAGCTGGTCAGTTCGCGGGACGCGGACGTCTGCGGCACGTCGGACGCGGTCAGCGTCATACGGTCGCCGCGGGCGGTGATCTCGCTCCAGCCGGGCCCGGTGGCGGCGCCCGCGCTGTGGAAGCCGACGGCGAGGGTGTCGCCCTTGGGCAGCGGTGCGGTCAGCCGGCACTCCACGCGCAGGGTGTTCAGCCCCGCCTGCCCGGGCCGCAGCTGGGCGCGGCTGGTACGGACGCTCAGCGGGGCCGGGTGTCCGCCGACGGTGAGCGTGCTGCCCTCGGCGGCCTTCGCGCAGCGCTGACGGGCCCATGCGGTCAGGCCGAGCCTGGTGATGTCGGGCCTTGCCTGGGTGGCGGGGATCTCGGCGAGATCCTCGACGTGGTCGACGCGCATCTGCCCGGGCGCGGCGACCAGGCCGTCGTAGCGGTTGACGGTGAAGTTGCCGAGCGGGTGGGCGCTCGCGGCCGAGGCGGGGCCGAGGACGAGCGCGCACAGGGCCGTGAGGAAGGCCACGCCACAGGCGGCGATACGAGGGGTGTTCACCGCGTCGCCTCCAGGGCCCTGCGGGCCTCCCGCGCGCCCAGCGGGGAGAAGCCGGGGTTCAGCTTCAGCGCGGCGGTGAGGGAGGCGCGGGCCTGGTCGGTGTCACCGGTGGCGCGCTCGATCATGCCGCGGTGGTAGAGGAAGGCCGCGTTGCGGTAGCCGGTGGCCGTGGCCTGCCGGGCGTAGGCAAGGGCTTCCTGGTCGCGGCCGTTGACGTGCAGGGCCCAGGCGAGGGCGTCGGCGGTGTGCACGGTGTGGCGGCGTGCCCACTCGGCACGGGCGGCCTTCAGCGCGGCCGCGCGGTCGCCGTGGTCGGCGGCGGCGAGAGCGGTGTCGAGGTCGGCGTCGACCCCGTTGGCGCGGGCGAGGGAGACCCAGGCGTCGACGAGGGCGTACTGGTCGCGGGCCTTGGCCAGGTCACCGGACGTGCCGCGCGCCTCGTACAACTCTCCCAACTCCACGAGCGGCTGGGGCAGCGGATACCGCTCCACGACCTGCTCCATGCCGCGGACCGCGCCGGCCGTGTCGCCCTGCGCGGCCTGGGCGCGGGCGCGGCCCTCGAGGGCGGGGAGGTAGGTGTCGTCGGCGGCGAGGGCGCGGGCGTAGAAGTCGAGGGCGGTCTCGTACTGGCCCTGGTTCCAGGCGAGCTGACCGAGCGCGGTGGCGACGTACGCGGTGTCGCCGCGGGAGGTGGCCGTGCCCAGGGCCTGCTCCAGGACGCGGCGGGCGGTGCCCACGTCGCCGCGCAGTTCGTGGACGTAGGCGTAGCGGGTGAAGACGGGGACGCCCGGGTGGCGGGAGTCGGCCAGGTCGGCGGCCTTCGAGGCGTCGGCGTAGCGGCCGAGTTCGACGAGGGCGTCGATACGGGAGCACAGGGCGCGCTCGCTGTAGGGGTTCTGCCGCAGGGCCTGGTCCGCGTAGTCCAGGGCGCCGGTGAAGTCGTGCCGGGCGGCGGCGAGGGCGGCGCGGCCGGCGAGCGCGGCGTCGTTGCCGGGCCGGACCCGCAGCGAACGCTCCAGCGCGCGCTGGGCCTGCGGATAGCGGGAGGGGTCGCCCTTGGTCCGGGCCTGCTCGACGTAGGCGAGGCCGAGGGTGGCCCAGCTGCCGTAGTCGCGGGGCTGGGCTCGGAGGTGAGCCTGCAGCGCCCGGATGCCGCTGTCGAGATCGCCGCCCGCGAGCAGCTCGGGCGACACCCCGCCGGGCGTCGAGGCGACAGGCACGGTACCGCTGTCCCGCAGCACCCCGACGACCACGGCCCCGGCGGAGAGCGCGACGGCCAGGGAGGCGGCACAGACCGCGAGCTGTACACCCCGCCACCGCCGCCCGGCGGCGGAGAACCGCCGCACAGCGGCGACCCGCTCGTCGGCTGCGGCGGGGGACTCCGCCGTCCCGGCAACCTGTGCTTCGGTGGCCTCAGCCTCGGTGGCCTCAGCCTCGGTGGCCTCCGGTCCGTCGGCCGGTGGCGAAGGTGCCGTCTGTCCGCCGCCCTGCGTGTCGGCCGATGCCTGCTCCTCGGGTGCCGGCTCCGTCGTACGGGCCCTGCAGGCCTCCTCCTCCGCCTTCGGCGCGGCCGACTCGGTGACCTCGGCGCCGTCCCGGGCGGAGTCGGCCGCCGGGGTCTGAGCCGGGTCCGGGTCGTCGGCTCGTTCGTCCGGCGCGTCGGCGCCCCCGGCGCCGAAGGCACGCTCCCAGGCCTCCCTGACGGCCTCCTCGGGCCCGGTCTCCGCGGTGCGGAGCGTCGGCCTCCCGGGGGCGGCCTGCTCACGGTCGCCGTGGCCGGTCTCCGGCGCGTTGTCGTTCGTACGCGGGGACATGCCCTCTCCTCGATCTGCTGGGCGGAAAACGGGGTGGCGCGGCCCGCGCCGTGGGGGACGGGGAAGTGCGGGCCGCGCCGGTTCGGGGGACGGCGACCGGCCGTCAGTACGCGCGGTAGCGGGTGCGGCGGCGCCACCACATCAGGGCCGTGCCGATCAGCAGGACCCCCGCGACGCCACCGGCGGCGGACGTCGCGATCAGCGTGGTGTTCGTGCCGGCACCCGTCGCCTGCAGTCCGTCACCCAGCTGGTTGCGCACGTTGTTGCCGGTGCCCTTCGCCAGCGGGCCGCGCGACCCGGACGTCGGCTGGGCGAGGTACGGGAAGGAGTGCCCGAACTTCTGGTCGTTCTCGTCGACACCGTCGCCCAGGTCGTTCTTGGAACCGACCAGCTCGCCCTCCACGACCTGCAGCGCCTCGTCGATCACGTCGTCGGTGAGCCGGCGCCCGTTGGGGAAGCCCGCGTTGTCGCCGTCCAGCACGCCCAGCCGCTTCGGGCTGGCACTCGGCTTGATCGAGGTGTTGAGCCGCAGCTCCTCCGCCGGCCGCACGTACGGCGGCTGGTTGAGGCCCTTCACGCCCTTGAGGAACACGTCCACGAGGTCGTTGCGCGGCTCCGAGGGCGCCTTGATCTTGTAGATCGCCTCGATGAGCTTCGGCAGCTCCGGGTTCGTCACGTTCTTCAGGAACTGCGCGTCGTCGTACGGCGAGGACGCGTTGAACTTGTCCTTGTCCTTCTGCGGGTTGACCACCTCGTTGACAAGTGGGTTGCCCAGCCGCGAGACCTGCGACCAGTACCCGCGCGCGTCCTTGCGCTGGACCGTTCCCCAGATTCCGACGACCGGCTGGTACGACGACTCGCGGATCAGGTGGGTCGGCACCTGCAGCGCCAGGGAGTTGACGTTGTAGCCCTTGAGGGTGTCGTTGCCGACCTCCGAGAGGTTTCCGCCGTACAGCAGGTCGAAGACCCGCAGGTCCGCGAAGAACGGGTCGTCGGCCTGCCCGGCGAAGGTCGTCGCCCCGCCCGCGAGCTTGTACACCGCCTCGTCGCGCAGCTTGCCGTAGTCCGGCATCGACGCCTTGCCGACGTTCGACGGGGCGACCGGCACGCTGTCCGCGATCCTCGTCTTCGACACCAGCTTCTGCTTGTGCAGCTTGATGAGATCGATGTCGTAGGTCTGAGTGACGTTCAGATCGGGGTCCTTGAGGCTGTCGACCGGCCCCGTGTTGTAGAGGAAGGTGTTCTTGTTCTTGACGTGCGTCTTGAACGTGTAGCGGAAGACCAGATCGCTCTGCGCGTCACCGTTGTTGTCGACGTGGAGGTCGTACTGCGCGTCCTCCGCGAACGTGTAGAAGTTCGGACCGCCCGCCGGCTCCTCGAACGGGACGAAGTTCGCGATGATCGTCGTCGTGTCCGGCTTGTCCGGGCTGACGAACGCGTACAGGTCGGTGTTGTCGTACTGCGGCTGCCCCGAGATCAGCGGGGCCTCCCGGTGGGAGGAGGCGGAGGCCGCCCCCGGTTCCAGCGCGGTCACGCCGGCGGCTGCGAGCCCGCCCGCCGCCAGCGCACCACAGATGAGGGTCGCGATCCCCCTACGACCCACGCCGCTCCTGGAGATAGGTGTCATGCCGTCCGTCCTCAGTGCCAACTTGCCTGACGCACAGGGATACGGAGCGATCGCCCGGACGGCTTGGTCGGATCCCAAAAAACTTTTCCTGCCTGCTCGACCCGCGTTTCGGCCCCGCTGATCCGTATCCCTTCCGAAGGGGAGTCAGCAGCGAACGCCCAGTGGAGCGAGCATGCCGTGCACGGCGTCGGCGAGGGGGGTACGAGTGGAGGCGGACGAACTTCTGGTGCTCGTGGCCGGAGGCGACCAGAAGGCCTTCGAGGAGCTGTACGGACTGGTGTCAGGGCCGGTCTTCGGCCTGGTCCGCCGGGTCCTGCGGGATCCGGCGCAGTCGGAGGAGGTGGCGCAGGAGGTGCTGCTCGAACTGTGGCGCTCCGCCCCCAAGTTCGACCCCCGTCGCGGCAGCGCTTTGTCGTGGATCCTCACCCTCACCCACCGCCGCGCCGTCGACCGGGTGCGCAGCGCCCGCGCGGCCGGCGAACGCGAGCAGCGCGAGGCCCGGCGCGCCCACCATCCCGCCTTCGACCAGGTCGCCGAGGAGGTGGAGGCCGGCCTGGAACGCGAATGGGTGCGCCGCTGCCTGGACCGTCTCACCGCCCTGCAACGCCAGTCGGTCACGCTCGCCTACTACGACGGTTACACCTACCGTGAGGTGGCCGAGCGGCTCTCACTGCCGCTCGGCACGGTCAAGACGCGGATGCGCGACGGACTCACCCGGCTGCGCCAGTGCCTGGGAGGGGTCGCATGAGCATCCTCGGCCGACTGCTGCGCCGCGAGGACCTCCATTCCCTGGCCGCGCCCTACGCCCTGGACGCCCTCGAGCCCGCCGAACGCGTCCGCTTCGAGAGGCACCTGAAGGGCTGTGACCGCTGCGCCGCCGAGGTGCGGGACCTGTCCGAGGACGCGGTGCGGCTCGCCTGGTCGACCACGGCCCTGGCCCCGCCCGGCCTGCGCGACCGGGTCCTGAGCGCCGTACGGAACACCCCGCAGGACCCCGCGCCCGGGCAGGGAGCGTCCCGCGTCCACGAACCGCACCTGCCGCCGCATGTCTGGGGCACGGCGCCACCGCCGCCGCGCACCCGTGCGCCCCGGCTGCGCCCCCTGTTCGCCCCGCTGGTCACCGCCACGGCCGCGGCGGCCCTCGTCGTCGCAGCGCTCTTCGCCGTGCAGGCGACGCGGACGCAGGACCGACTCGACGCCGAGCGCGCCCAGGCACGTGAGATCGCACACGTTCTCGCCGCCCCGGACGCCCGTGCCACCAGCGACCGGGATGCCAGGGGCCGAGGAATCGGAGTGATCGCCTCCGCATCCCAGGGGCGCGCCGTCGTCACCCTCCGCGGACTGGGCGCACCGCCCAGCGGCCGTGTGCACCAGCTCTGGCTGATGCGCCCGGGCGTGCCACCGCGCTCCCTCGGGCTCTTCGACGGCGACACGCCCCTGGTCGCGAGCGGACTGACCAAGTCGGCGACGTCACTCGCCGTGACCGTCGAACCCGACGGAGGGTCACCGCAGCCCACCGGCCAGCCGCTTGTCCAACTCGCCCTGCACTCCATCGGTTTCGGAGGGTAGTCGTCAACGGTTCGTCAACGCCCTTATGGGGAAGGTGAATCCTGTGCCCGCGATACACGCGTGCCACGAGAGAGCGATAGGGTTACTCTGCCCGGGCCGGGTGGACTCGTACGGGTGGGGAGTGACATGGAACAGATAACAGTGCGCAGCAGGGCCAGGGTCCCTGCGATCACCTGCGGGAGCAGCGCGACCAGTTCGCGCCTCGACCGCCATCTCTCGGTGCTGGCCGGCCCCGCCGTCCCGCAGCGCGAGGCGGCCGAGGCGACCTCGCTGATGCGTGAGCTCACCGCGCGTGACGCCGCGCACGGCCGTAGCGGCAGGGGCGGACGCATGAGCGGTGTCTCGCTCTTCGCACCGCTGCGCCGGCTGCGTCGTTCGCTGTTCGGCGGGCGCTGAGCGTCACCCGCGTTCCCTCAAGGCCCGCGCTCAGGCCGTCACACCGTCCCGGCGCAGCGCTGCGATCTCCTCGTCCGTCATCCCCACGGCATGCAGCAGCGCCTCGGTGTGCTCCCCGAGCGCGGGCACGTCCCCCATCCGCGCCTCCGTACCGCCCGGCAGCGTGATCGGCGGCAGCAGCGCCCGCAGCGGCCCCACCGGTGTCCCCACCTCCCGCCACCGCTCCCGGGCCGCCAGCTGAGGGTGCTCCGCCACCTCGTACAGGTCCCTCAGGCGCGCGCAGGCGATGCCCGCGCCCTCCAGCCGGGTCATCGCCTCGTCGGCGTCCAGCGCGCCCAGGGCCTTGCCGACGAGCGCGTCCGTGCGGTCCCGGTGAGTGACCCGCGCCGCGTTCGTGGCGTACGCCGGATCGTCCGCCAGCTCCGGCTGCCCGAGCACCTGTTCGGCGAGCCGCCGCCACTCCCGGTCGTTCTGCACGGACAGCAGCACGCGCCCGCCGTCCGCCGTCGGATAGGCGTCGTAGGGCGCGATGACCGCGTGCGCGAGGCCGGTGCGCGCCGGGGGAGTGCCGTCGTGCATCGCGTGGTGCAGCGGATGCCCCATCCACTCCGCGAGTGCCTCCAGCATCGAGACCTCCACCGGCCCGCCGCGCCCGGTGGTGCCCCGCCGCACGAGCGCCGCGAGCACCCCCGAGAACGCGTACATGGCCGCCGCGATGTCGGCCGCCGGGATCCCCGCCTTGACCGGCTGCCCCGGCGTGCCGGTCACCGACACCAGTCCCGCCTCGCACTGCACGAGCATGTCGTAGGCCCGCTTGTCCGCGTACGGCCCCGACGCCCCGTATCCCGAGATGTCCACGGCGACCAGTCGTGGATGTGCGGCGCACAGTGTGGCCGCGTCCAGGCCGAGCCGGGCCGCGGCCCCCTGCGCGAGGTTCTGCACGAACACGTCCGCGTCCGCGATCAGCCGCCGTACGACGTCCAGTCCGCGCGGGTCCTTCAGATCCAGGGCGATCGACTCCTTGCCACGGTTGCACCACACGAAGTGGGAGGCGAGGCCGCGGGCGGCGGTGTCGTAGCCGCGCGCGAAGTCGCCGCCGTCGACCCGCTCGACCTTGATGACCCGGGCACCGAGATCGGCGAGCTGGCGGGTCGCGAAGGGCGCCGAGACGGCCTGTTCGACGGCGACGACGGTGATGCCCTCCAGGGGCAGCGGCAGACGGTCCATGGGCGGGATCATGACCCGTCGGCGGCGTCCTTGTCAGCAGGCGGTCACCGGGGCCGCGCGTAGCGGCGTACGGCGAGCGGCGCGAACACCGCGATCAGCACCGCGCACCAGGCGAGCGCTCCGGCGACGGGATGCGCCACCGGCCAGGCGGCATCCCGGGGTACGGGCGCGTTCCCGAACAGGTCCCGCAGGGCGGTGGTGACGGCGCTGATCGGGTTCCACTCGGCGAGGGTGCGCAGCCAGCCGGGCAGGTTGTCCGTGGGGATGTAGGCGTTGGACAGCAGCGGCAGAACGAAGGTCGCGCCGCCGAGCTGGCCGGCGGCCTCCTCGCTCCGGGTGAGCAGCCCCAGGTGGATCCCGACCCAGGTCGACGCGAACCGGAAGAGCAGCAGCAGGCCCACCGCACCCAGCGCCCCCGCCGCCGACCCCTCGACCCGCCAGCCCACGGCGAGCCCCACCAGCAGCAGCGGAACCGTCCCGGCGGCCGTGACGACGAGGTCGGCCACCGCCTGCGCGACCGGCACGGCGGCCCGGCTCACCGGCAGCGTGCGGAAGCGGTCCATCACGCCCCGGTGGGAGTCCTGGGCCGCCTGGAACATCCCGGTCATGACCCCGCCCGCGGCGGTCGCCACCAGCAGCCCCGGCACCAGGAAGCTCCGGTACTCCGCCCCGGGCGTCGCAAGGGCGCTGCCGAAGACGTACCCGAAGAACAGCAGCATCGTGATCGGCATGGTCTGGCTGAGGATCGCGAGCCCGGGGTTGTTCCGCACGCGGCGCAGCTGCCGGCCCACCATCGCGGTGCCGTCGTACATCAGCGCGGTCATGCCACCAGCTCCTTGCCGGCCGTGAGACGCAGGAAGACGTCGTCGAGAGTCGGCGGGCGCAGACTCGTGTCGAGCAGCGGCACGCCCGCCGCGTCGAGTGCGCGTACGAGGCGTGGCAGGGTGAGGGTCGGGTCGGTGGTGACGGCGCCGACGGCGCACCGGTCCTGGTCGAGCGACGGCTCCGCGCCGGTGAGGTGGTCGAGCACGCCGGCGGCCTTCGTCAGGTCGTCCCGGTCGGCCACGACGACCTCGGCGTAGGAGCCGATGAGTGCCTTGAGGTGCGCGGGCGAGCCGGTGTGCGCGATCCGGCCCCGGTCCACCAGGGCGATCTCGTCGGCCAGGTGGTCGGCCTCCTCCAGGTACTGGGTGGTCAGCAGCACGGTCGTGCCCTGCTCCTTCAGGGCGCGCACGGCCTCCCAGATGCGGTTGCGGCCTGCCGGGTCCAGACCGGTGGTGGGCTCGTCGAGGAACAGCACGTCGGGGCGGTGGACCAGGCTCGCGGCCAGGTCGAGACGGCGCCGCATGCCACCCGAGTACGTGGACACGGGCCGGTCGGCCGCCTCGGTCAGACCGAAGCGCTCAAGGAGCTCGCCGGCCCGCTCGGCCGGTCCCCGCACCCGGTGCAGACGGGCGAAGAGCCGCAGGTTCTGACGCCCGGTGAGGTCGCCGTCCAGCGACGCGTACTGCCCGGTCACGGCGATCCGCCGGCGCACGGCGTCCGGCTCCCGCAGCAGATCGTGGCCCGCGACCCGGGCCGACCCGGCGTCCGGGCGCAGCAGGGTGGTCAGCAGCCGGACGGCCGTGGTCTTGCCCGCGCCGTTGGGACCGAGCAGCCCGCAGACCGTGCCCTGTGCCACCGCGAGATCCAGTCCGCGTACGGCATGGACCTCCCCGAAGTGTTTCGCCAGCCCCTCACTAAGTACAGCGTACGTAGTAGTCATGGGTCGACCATAGCGCACTACGTACGCTGTACGTAACTAGGATGGTGGTCGAGGTGATGACCGATGGCGGGCCGAGCGGCCGAACCCGAAGTGATCTGGGCGCGCCCCGAGCGCACGGGTCGAGGTCCCAAGCCCGGGTACAGCCGGGCCGACATCGCGGCCGCCGCCGTGCGGATCGCGGACGCCGAGGGGCTGGACGCGGTCTCGATGCGGCGCGTCGCCGCGGAGCTGGGCTGCGGCACGATGTCGCTGTACAACTACGTCCCCCGCAAGGAGGACCTGTACGAGCTGATGATGGACGCCGTCAGCGGTGAGCACGAGCTGTGGGAGCCGTCGGGGGACTGGCGCGCGGACATGCTGAGGGTCGCCCACCAGACCCGTGCGCTGATGCACCGCCACCCCTGGCTGCCGAACCTGATGTCCCCGGTGTACGGGTTCAGTCCGAACGCCCTGCGCTACCTGGAACACTGCCTGGCCTGCCTGGACCCGGTCGCGGTGCCCTCCGGCACGAAGATGGAGCTGATCGCGATGATCAACGCCGTCGTGACCATGCACGCGGCGACCGAGCTGTCCACCGCCGAACGCACCCGGTCGCTGCCGTGGTCCGCTGATCAGGAGCATGCGGTGCGGACCGCTTATCTCGGGGGGCAGTTGGCGAGCGGCGCCTATCCGCGGATGGCGGCGGCCCTCACCGAGTATTCCGGGTCCGTTGACCTGGAGGCCGCGTTCGAGCGGACCCTGGGCAGGGTTCTCGACGCCTTCGATCCGGCCTGATCCAGAGGGAAGACCCTGGCGCCGCAGCACTGCCGCGGCACTAGACCAGCGCGAACTGCCCCTCCGGGCCCTCCTCGTGGTGGTCCAGCACAGAGGCCGGGCGGCGTGCCGCCTCCGGTACCGGCAGCAGCCCCGCCGCGCGCAGTTCGGTGGCCGTGATGGGCGCCGCGACGTTCAACTGCGCCTGCCGCGGCCGTACTTCCGCCAGCAGGGCCAGGACCGTGATCAGTTCCAGCAGCTCCGACGTCCAGTTCTGCGGCCAGGTCGCCGGGCGGATCGCGGTCAGCGCGCCCGGCACCCCCTGCGCCGTACGGGCCGTGAACCACTGTTCCAGCACCCGGACACCGGCCACCTCGAAGTCCCAGGCCTGCGGCGGTACCGGGGCGATGCGGCCCTCGTCGACGTGCAGGGTCTCCTCGTCACGGTCGTAGTGGAGGGTCAGGGGCCGGGAGGGAAGCGGGGCGCGGACGTAGGGGCGACGCCCGCCCGGGAGTTTCGGGCGGTCGCCGTCGCGGCGCATGAGCCACAGCATGCGGCGGCCCAGCTCGACGCCCCGGCTCCAGAGATCGGGGTCCGCGGTGAGGGGGACGGTGAGAGCGGGGCCGGGGCGCACCGTCGCGACGATCCAGGCCAGGACGTCCACAGGAGCGGGGGAGTGGCCGAGGCGGGACGTCAGGTGCTCCAGGAGGCCGGGGGCGAGGTTGGGTTCCCCGGCCCCGGGGCGGCGGTACAGCGGGCGGATGCGGCCGGGGCGGACCAGCGGCAGGAGGGACGTCGCGAGCAGGAGGGGGCCGCCCGCGTCCGTGGCCGTCTCCACGGCGAAGATCTGGTGCTCGTCCGCCACCCGCCACAGCTCCGGCCGCGCGGCGTCGATCAGTCGGTGGTCGGGGATCAGCCACTGCTCGTCGAAGGGGGCCAGCAGGACGCGTATCGGCTCCGAACAGGGTCCCGACGCGCGCGACAGCTTCTCCGTGCCGCTCGTCTGGCCGGGCAGCCGGCCGACCGCCGAGTGCAGGGTGCGCGAGCGCGTCGGCTCGAACAGAGCCTCCCGGTCGGGGCCGTCGGCCTTCATGAGGGCGTCCCAGCGGGCCTTGAGGGACGCCGCGTCGGGCGCCGAGGGCCAGGCACGGCCCGGCCGCGGGGATGCGACGGACCACGGCATGAGGTCCGCGAGCAGCGGAGCGTCGTCGTGCGTCACGCTGGGCATCGTACGA
The DNA here is from genome assembly GCF_055639175.1 of Streptomyces sp. NPDC107546. Lineage (NCBI taxonomy): Bacteria > Bacillati > Actinomycetota > Actinomycetes > Kitasatosporales > Streptomycetaceae > Streptomyces > Streptomyces sp. NPDC107546. Next base: position 93,828 of record NZ_JBVKBA010000008.1, read on the forward strand.
CTCGCTCACGTGGCCTCGAGGGTGACCGTGAAGGAGAAACGGTCCCCCCGGTAGTGGATGACGGCCACGTCCAGTGCGCGCCCGTCGCCGTCGTAGGTCACCCCTGTGTAGTGCAGGATCGGGCTGAGCAGCGGGACTTGGAGGAGCTGGGCCGTCTCCGGGTCGGCGAGCCGGGCCTCCACGGTGTCCGTGATGCGGCTGATGTCCGCGCCCACGACGTCCCGCAGCACCTTGGTCATCGGCCAGCGAACCAGGTCGTCCAGGTCGATGCGCTCGGCCAGTTCGGGGCGTACGTAGTTGCGGGCGTGGTTGGTGGGGTCACCCGTCTTCTCGTCGCTGCGCAGCCGGTGGTACGTCGCCACCTCGGCCAGATCCGGGAAGTGCTCGGCGAGTTCGCCCGGCACCGGGCGCCCGCCGTGGTCGAGCAGTTCCGTCGTCATACCGGACTGCTGGGCCACGATCGCGTCCACCGAGCCCAGCAGCCGCACCGGGGCTCCCCTTTGCGCGCTGGGCTCGATGAACGTGCCGCGCCGGCGGTGGCGTGTGATCAGACCCTCGTCCTCCAGCTCCTTCAGCGCCTGCCGCATGGTCAGCACGCTGACCCCGTAGTGCCCCGCCAGCTGCTCCTCGGTGGGCAGGCGCAGCGGATCCCCGGGCGAGCGGCCGAGTATCGAGGCGCGCAGCGACTGCGACACCTGGTACCAGAGCGGCAGCTTGCGGTTCAGGACGATCGAGTCGGGGGCGAAGGAGGTCACGGGCCATCCGTACCGGTAGGGAGTCCTCAGCGCAAGGGCGAGCGGAAGTGGCGTTCGAGGCCCTGCCACACGTCGTCGTACCCGCGTTGCAGGTGCTCAGCCCGGGCGGCCTGCGGGGTGAGCGTCACCGGCCAGCGCGTCTCGAACATGAACGCCAGCCCGTCGTCGATCTTCTGCGGCTTGAGCTCGGCCGCGCTCGCCCTCTCGAACGTCTCGCGGTCCGGGCCGTGCGCCGACATCATGTTGTGCAGCGAGCCGCCGCCGGGCACGAAGCCCTCCGCCTTCGCGTCGTAGGCGCCCTCGACCAGGCCCATGTACTCGCTCATCACGTTCCGGTGGAAGTACGGCGGCCGGAACGTGTCCTCGCCCACCAGCCAGCGCGGCGCGAAGACCACGAAGTCCACGCCCGCCAGACCAGGGGTGTCGGACGGGGACGTGAGCACCGTGAAGATGGACGGGTCCGGGTGGTCGTACGAGATGGTCCCGAGCACATTGAAGCGGCGCAGGTCGTAGATGTACGGCACATGGTTGCCGTGCCAGGCGACGACGTCGAGCGGTGAGTGGTCGTAGGTGGCCGTCCAGAGGTCGCCGCAGAACTTGTTCACCACCTCCACCGGACCGTCGACGTCCTCGTACGCGGCCACCGGCGCCCGGAAGTCCCTCGCGTTCGCGAGGCCGTTGGCGCCGATCGGACCGAGGTCGGGGAGGCGGAAGGGCGCGCCGTAGTTCTCGCACACATAGCCGCGCGCCGACTCATCAAGCAGCTCCACACGGAAACGCACCCCGCGCGGGATCAGCGCCACATGGCCGGGCTCCCCGTGCAACATCCCGAACTCGGTGTGCAGCAGCAGCCCGCCGCGCTCCGGAACGATCAGGAGTTCGCCGTCCGCGTCGCTGAAGACCCGCTCCATGGAGGCGTTGGCGTGGTAAAGGTGCACGGCCATGCCGGTGCGCTGGGTGGCGTCGCCGTTGCCGCCGAGGGTCCACAGGCCCGCGAGGAAGTCGGTCCCCGCCGCGGGCTCCGGCAGCGGGTTCCAGCGCAGCCGGTTGGGGTCGGGCACCGCCTCGGTGAACGGGGCCGTGCGGATCGTGCCGTTGTCCGAGCGGGTGAACGCCGGGTGCGCCGCCGAGGGGCGAATCCGGTACAGCCACGAGCGGCGGTTGTGCGCCCTCGGCTCGGTGAACGCCGTACCGCTCAGCTGCTCCGCGTACAGCCCGAGTGGGGCGCGCTGCGGCGAGTTGCGGCCCTCGGGCAGGGCGCCCGGGACCGCCTCCGAGCTGTGCTCGTTGCCGAACCCGGAGAGATAGGACAGCCCCTCCGCGATCTTCCTCGCGTCCCCGCTCATCACCGCTCCCTCGTCGCTGATTCCTATGTATCACCGTAGGATTCGATGGACGGGTGCGCAAGGGGGAGGGGGTGGAGGAGAGGGGGAGAAGGAGGTGGAGGCCGAGTGCAACCGGCGGGGGACACGAGAACCCGACTTCAGGGGGATCCGGCCGTCCGGGAGGGCGCAATACGCTCTCCGGCATGTCGTGGACGCGCGGACCGCTCGTCGCGCTCGCGGTGGGCGCCCTGCTCGGCGGCGCGGCGGGCTGCGCCTCCAGCGAGGCGCACGAGCGGAAGGGTGAGGTGTCGGCCTCACCGGTGGGCAAGGTGCTGGACGACACGGACGAGGGAGGGCGGCACTACCGTGAGATCGACAGCAAGGGCGCGCCCCAGGTGGCGGTCGAGGTGCAGCCGGCCTCGGGTGGCGCCTGGGACGTGCGGCTGACGGTCCGCCACTTCCGCTTCTCCCCTCCCGGTGTGCGCCCGGTGGCCGTGGCCGGCCGCGGCACGGCCCGCCTCTACCTGGACGGCCACGCCCTCACTCGGCTGCGGACCCCCGACTACCGCCTGCCCGGCCGGCTGGTCCCGCGCGGCACACACCACGTCACGGCCCGGCTGTACGCGGACGACCAGACGGTGTGGGCGGTGCACGGCAAGCCGGTGGAGAGCACGGCGGACATCACGGTGTCCGGGACGGAGCAGACGCCGAACCCGGCGTCCGGGACGGCGCAGACGTCGAGCCCGGCGTCCGGGACGCGGGAGACGCCGAACCCGGCGTCCGGCGCGGAGGAGGAGGCGCCGAGCTCCGCGAGCACGAGATGAACTCCATGCACGCCCGATGAGTGTAAAGGCCACCGATTCCCGTACAGAGAAGCGAGGTTCACCTGCACCCGGCGGAAAGGCATGATGAAGCCCGTGCCCCAAGCGACATCGCTGCGCCGCGCGCCCGTCCAGCGCCGTAGCGCCGAACGACTGACCAGAATCCTCGACGCCTGCGCCGACCTGCTCGACGAGGTCGGTTACGACGCCCTCAGCACCCGGGCCGTGGCCCTGCGCGCGGGCGTCCCCATAGGCTCCGTCTACCGCTTCTTCGGCAACAAGCGGGCCATGGTCGACGCCCTGGCCGAACGCAACCTGGAGCGCTACACCGAGCGCGTCACGCACCGCCTGGCCGAGGCGCAGGGCGAGGGGGGCTGGCGCACCGCCATGGACGCCATGCTCGACGAGTACCTGGACATGAAGCGCACGGCGCCCGGCTTCTCCCTCGTCGACTTCGGCAACCAGATCCCGGTCGGCGCCCGTCACGCCGAACCGAACCACCGCGTCGCCGACCGCCTGACCGAACTGCTGTCGGCGTACCTCGGCCGAGAACCGGACGAGGCCCTGCGCCGCACGCTGCTGATCGCGGTGGAAACCGCGGACACCCTGGTCCACCTGGCCTTCCGGGTGTCCCCGGAGGGGGACGAGGAGATCATCGCGGAGATGCGGGAGCTGCTGCGGGCGTACCTGGGGAGGGCGCTCGACTAGTCGGGGCGTGGCGGGCTGTGGTGGGCGTCACCGTGCGGCCCGGGGGCTCCCCAGCGTGCATACCGGTCGGTATGCTCGCCCTGTTCGTGCGTCATCGCCGTCGCCGTCCCACCGGGAGGACCCGTGTCCCGCACCGCCCTGCGTATCTGCCCCCTCTGCGAGGCCACCTGCGGGCTGACGCTCACCATCGAGGACACCCGGGTCACCGGCGCGCGCGGCGACCGGGAGGACGTGTTCAGCAAGGGGTTCATCTGCCCGAAGGGCGCCTCGTTCGGGGCCGCCGACTCCGACCCGGACCGGCTGCGCGGGCCTCTGGTGCGCCGGGACGGGGAGTTGCGGGAGGCCACCTGGGAGGAGGCGTTCGACGCCGTCGCCGCCGGGCTGCGGCCGATCGTCGAACAGTACGGGCCGCACGCCGTCGGCGTCGTCCTGGGCAACCCCAACGTGCACACGGTGGCCGGCGGTCTCTACCCTCCCGTCCTGCTCGCCGGTCTCGGCACCCGCAGCGTCTTCACCGCCTCCACGCTGGACCAGATGCCCAAGCACGTCTCCAGCGGGCTGCTCTACGGCGACGCGAACGCCATTCCCGTCCCCGACCTCGACCGGACCGACCACCTGCTGCTCATCGGCGCCAACCCCCTCGAATCCAACGGCAGTCTGTGCACCGCCCCCGACTTCCCCGGCCGGCTCAAGGCCCTGAAGGCCCGCGGCGGCACCCTCACCGTGATCGACCCGCGCCGCACCCGCACCGCCCGGCTCGCCGACCGGCACGTCGCCATCCGCCCCGGCACCGACGCGCTGCTGCTCGCGGCGATGGCGCACGTCCTGTTCGAGGAAGAGCTCGTCGACCTGAAGGACCTCGCCCCGCACGTCCAGGGGGTCGACGAACTGGCTGCGGTCATAGGGGACTTCACCCCCGAGGCCGCAGCGGCGGCGTGCGACGTCGACGCCGGCACCATCCGCACCCTCGCGCGCGAGCTCGCCGCCGCCCCCACCGCCGCCGTCTACGGCCGCATCGGCAGCTGCACCGTCCCGCACGGCACCCTCGCCAGCTGGCTCGTCGACGTCCTGAACGTCCTCACCGGCAACCTCGACCGGCCCGGCGGTGCCCTCTTCCCGCTGTCGGCCACCGACAGGACCCCCCGTCCCGCCGGACGCGGCCGCGGCTTCGCGCTCGGCCGCTGGCACTCGCGGGTGCGCCGGCACCCCGAGGCCAAGGGCGAGCTGCCGATCTCCGCGCTCGCCGAGGAGATCGACACCGCCACCGACGAGGACAGCCCGGTCCGCGCCGTCATCGCCATCGCCGCCAACCCCGTGCTCTCCGCCCCGGACGGCGACCGCCTCGACAAGGCGCTCGGCTCGCTCGACTTCATGGTCAGCGTCGACCCGTACCTCAACGAGACCTCGCGCCACGCGCATGTCGTCCTGCCGCCGCCCCCGCCCTCCCAGGCGCCGCATTTCGACTTCGCCTTCAACACCCTCGCCGTGCGCAACCAGGTCCGCTACACCCGGGCCGCCGTGCCGCTGGAGCCCGGGCGCATGGCCGAGACCGAGATCCTCGCCCGGCTGATCCTGGCCGCGACGGATTGGGGCATCCCCTGCTCGAGCGGAGCCGAGAGCTCGGGAAAGCACGGCGCCGATCCGTCCGCCGTCGACGACCTCGTCATCGGCCAGACCCTCGGCAAGGCCGTCACCGAGTCCCACTCTCCCGTCCACGGCCGGGAACCGAAGGAGCTTGCCGCGCAGCTCAGCGGCGACAGCGGCCCGGAGCGGCGGCTCGACATGATGCTGCGCCTCGGCCCCTACGGCGACGGGTTCGGCGCCCGCCCCGACGGGCTCACCCTCGAGAAGCTGCTCGCCCACCCGCACGGCATCGACCTCGGCCCGCTCCAGCCCCGGCTGCCGCAGCCGCTGAAGACCGTCAGCGGCAAGGTCGAGTTGCTGCCGGAGCCCATCGCGGACGACCTGCCGCGCCTGAAACAGGCACTGAGCGAGCGCGCCGACGGGCTCGTCCTCGTCGGCCGGCGCCACCTGCGGTCCAACAACAGCTGGCTGCACAACGTGCCCGCACTCACCGGCGGCTCCAACCGCTGCACCCTGCACATCCACCCCGAGGACGCCGAGCGGCTCGGACTCCTCGACGGCGATCCCGTACAGGTCAAGGGCGCCGGGGGAGCGGTCACCGCGCCCGTGGAGATCACCGACGGCATCCGGCCCGGGGTCGTCAGCCTTCCGCACGGCTGGGGCCACGACCGGCCCGGCACCCGGATGAGCCACGCCGCCCTGGACCCCGGAGTGAACGTCAACCAGCTCCTCGACGGCAGTCTGCTCGACCCGCTGTCGGGCAACGCGGTGCTCAACGGCGTGCCCGTCGAACTCGCGCCGCTCCCCGCACCACGCTGACCTGGAATTTTGCGCTTATTGCTCGCACGTCAACTACTTGTTAACCCTTCTTTACGCGACCTAACGTCAACGCACCCCCGGCCCCCGTGGGGGTGTTCAAGGGCGAACGTTAGGTATCCACTCATGCTGACCATCCTCGGCTTCGCCATGATCGCGACCTTCCTGGTCCTGATCATGATGAAGAAGATGTCGCCGATCGCGGCGCTCGTGCTGATCCCCGCGCTGTTCTGCGTGTTCGTCGGTAAGGGCGCCCAGCTCGGTGACTACGTCATCGACGGCGTCACCGGCCTCGCTCCCACCGCGGCGATGCTGATGTTCGCGATCGTCTACTTCGGTGTGATGATCGACGTCGGTCTCTTCGACCCGATCGTGCGGGGCATCCTGCGCTTCTGCAAGGCCGACCCGCTCCGCATCGTCGTCGGCACGGCGGTCCTCGCCGCGATCGTCTCCCTCGACGGCGACGGCTCGACCACCTTCATGATCACGGTCTCGGCGATGTACCCCCTGTACAAGCGCCTGAAGATGAGCCTGGTCGTGATGACCGGTGTCGCCGCGATGGCCAACGGCGTGATGAACACCCTGCCGTGGGGCGGTCCCACCGCCCGCGCCGCGACCGCGTTGAAGCTCGACGCCAGTGACATCTTCGTGCCGATGATCCCCGCCCTCGCCGTCGGCCTGCTGGGCGTCTTCGCCCTCGCGTACGTCCTCGGCCGCCGCGAGCGCAAGCGGCTCGGCACGCTGACGTTGGACGAGGTCCTCGAGCCGCAGGAGGCCGAGACCGTGCTCGTCGGGGCGGGCGGCTCCGGCGGCGGTACCGGCAAGGGACGCACGGCCACCGGCGCCTCGGGCTCCGGCACGGACGCCGACGCTCCCGAGCCCGCCGCCGAGGACGGCTTCCAGGGCCTCGACCCGAACCGGCCCACCCTGCGCCCCAAGCTGTACTGGTTCAACGCGCTGCTCACGGTCGTCCTGCTCACCGCCATGATCATGGAGTGGCTGCCGATCCCGGTCCTGTTCCTGCTCGGCGCCGCGCTCGCGCTCACCGTCAACTTCCCGCACATGCCCGACCAGAAGGCCCGCATCGCCGCGCACGCCGAGAACGTCCTCAACGTCGCCGGCATGGTCTTCGCCGCCGCCGTCTTCACCGGCGTCCTGCAGGGCACCGGCATGGTCGAGCACATGGCCAAGTGGCTGGTGAACAACGTCCCCGACGGCATGGGCCCGCACATGGCCCTCGTCACCGGCGTGCTGAGCATCCCCCTCACGTACTTCATGTCCAACGACGGTTTCTACTTCGGCATCCTGCCGGTGCTCGCCGAGGCGGGCCAGGCGCACGGCGTGTCCAGCCTGGAGATCGCCCGGGCCTCGCTGGTCGGGCAGCCGCTGCACATGTCCAGCCCGCTGGTGCCCGCCGTCTACGTCCTCGTCGGCATGGCCAAGGTGGAGTTCGGCGACCACACGCGGTTCGTGGTCAAGTGGGCCGCGCTGACATCGCTGGTCGTCCTCGGGGCAGGGATCCTGTTCGGCATCATCTGATCACTCGTGGAGGACGTTCTCATGGGGCCCGGTGGGAACCGCGGCTGGCTGCTCCGCCTCGTCATCGCCTTCGGCTTCGCGCAGGGGGCGGTGTCGATGGCGCGGCCCGCCGTGTCCTACCGGGCTCTCGCGCTGGGCGCGGACGACCGGGCGGTCGGTGTGATCGCCGGTGTGTACGCGCTGCTGCCGCTGTTCGCCGCCGTACCACTGGGCCGCCGTACGGACCACGGCCGGTGCATGCCGCTGCTGGTGACCGGCGTGATCCTGATCTTTGGCGGCTGTGCGCTCAGCGGGGCCGCGGGCTCCCTCGCGGCGATGGCCGCGTGGAGCGGCGTGATGGGCCTCGGCCACCTGTGCTTCGTCATCGGCGCCCAGTCGATCGTGGCCCGCCAGTCGGAGCCCCACGAACAGGACCGCAACTTCGGCCACTTCACCATCGGCGCCTCCCTCGGACAACTCGTCGGCCCGATCGCGGCCGGCGCCCTGATCCACGGCCCGGACCGGGCGGCGACCAGCGCGCTCGCCCTGCTGGTGGCGGGCGCGGGCGCCGCGGTCGCGTTCACCTCGCTGTGGCACATCGAGCTCCGTACGGCCACGACGGCCCGTACCGCGCGCGGTGACCGTGTCCCCCTGCACCGCATTCTGCGCGCCCGCGGCGTACCCGCCGGCATCCTGATCAGCCTCGCCGTGCTGTCCGCCACGGACATCCTCACCGCGTACCTGCCGGTCGTCGGCGACCACCGCGGCATCGCCCCGGCGGTCGTCGGCCTGCTGCTGAGCCTTCGCGCGGCGGCCACCATCGCCTGTCGTCTCGTCCTCACGCCGCTGCTGCGACTGCTCGGCCGGACCGTCCTGCTCGCCCTGACCTGCCTGCTGGCGGCGCTGCTGTGTGCCGGGATCGCGCTGCCGGTGCCGGTGTGGGTGCTCGGCGCGATGCTCACCGTGCTCGGGTTCTGCCTGGGTGTCGGGCAGCCGCTGTCCATGACGACCGTCGTGCAGGCCGCACCCGACGACGCCCGCTCCACCGCCCTCGCCCTGCGGCTGACCGGCAACCGCCTCGGCCAGGTCGCCGCGCCCGCCGCCGCAGGACTGGTCGCCGGAGTGGCGGGCGTGGCCGCGCCGTTCGTGATGCTGGGCGCGCTGCTGCTGCTCTCCTCCGGGATCGCGCTGCGCTCGCCCGCGAGAGAACCGCACAAGGCGGACTCCTCCGTGCGGCGGGGCGCGGTGGCCGACCGGACCTGACGCCGGCTCCAGTCCGTCCCTCACGGCCGACCTGATCCGGGACACAGGCCCTACGCTGACCTCCCGGAGCCCCTGGCGCCGCAAAACTACCGGCGCTAGTTTGGGGCGCGGACGACGCTGCCCCGCCCGGGAGGAAGACGATGAAGGCACATGACGGCATGTACATCGACGGCGCCTGGCGCCCCGCCGTCGGCGCGGACACCATCGAGGTCGTGAACCCGGCCGACGAGCAGGTCATCGGCCGGGTCCCGGCGGGCACCGCCGAGGACGTCGACGACGCCGTACGCGCCGCCGGTGCCGCCTTCCCCGCCTGGGCCGCCACCGCCCCGGCCGAGCGGGCCGCCCGTCTCGCCGCCCTGCGCGACGTGCTCGTCGCCCGGAAGGACGAGATCGCCGAAACTGTGACGGCGGAGCTGGGCTCCCCGCTCCCGTTCTCGCAGAACGTGCAGGTCGGCCTGCCGATCGCGGTCGCGGGATCGTACGCCGAACTGGCCGACACGCACTCCTTCGAGGAGAGGGTCGGCAACTCCACCGTCTACCAGGAGCCGGTCGGCGTCGTCGGCGCCATCACCCCCTGGAACTACCCCCTCCACCAGATCGTCGCCAAGGTCGCCCCGGCGCTGGCGGCGGGCTGCACGGTCGTCCTCAAGCCGGCCGAGGACACCCCGCTGACCGCCCAGCTCTTCGCTCAGGCCGTCCACGAGGCGGGCGTACCGGCCGGGGTCTTCAACCTGGTCACCGGCCTCGGCCCGGTCGCGGGCCAGGCGCTCGCCGAGCACCCGGGCGTCGACCTGGTCTCCTTCACCGGCTCCACGGCGGTCGGCCGGCGGATCGGCGCCACGGCGGGAGCCGCCGTGAAGAAGGTGGCCCTGGAACTGGGCGGCAAGTCCGCGAACGTCATCCTGCCGAGCGCGGACCTCGCCAAGGCGGTCAACGTGGGCGTCGCGAACGTCATGTCCAACTCCGGCCAGACGTGCAGCGCGTGGACGCGGATGCTGGTGCACCGGGACCGGTACGAGGAGGCGGTCGAGCTCGCCGCGACGGCGGCGGCGAAGTACGGGGACCGCATCGGCCCGGTGGTGAACGCCAGGCAGCAGGCGCGGGTGCGCGGTTACATCGAGAAGGGCCTCGCGGAGGGCGCCCGCCTGGTCGCGGGCGGCCCCGAATCCCCCCGGGAACGCGGCTACTTCGTGCAGCCCACCGTCTTCGCCGACGTCACCCCCGAGATGACGATCGCGCAGGAGGAGATCTTCGGCCCCGTACTGGCGATCCTCCCCTACGAGGACGAGCAGGACGCCCTGCGGATCGCGAACGGCACGGTGTACGGGCTGGCCGGCGCGGTATGGGCCGGGGACGACGCGGAGGCGGTCGCGTTCGCGCGGCGCATGGAGACCGGGCAGGTCGACATCAACGGCGGACGCTTCAACCCCCGCGCCCCCTTCGGCGGTTACAAGCAGTCCGGGGTCGGCCGCGAGCTGGGCGCGCACGGCCTGGCCGAGTACCTGCAGACCAAGTCCCTCCAGTTCCAGGAGCGTTGAGCCAGATGGTCGTCCGTGCCGCTGTACTGCCCGCCGTCGGTGCCCCGTTGGAGGTCACCGGGATCGAGCTGCCCGAACCAGGCCCCGGCCAGGTTCGGATCCGGCTGGCGGCCGCCGGGGTCTGCCACTCCGACCTGTCCCTGTCCAACGGCACCATGCGGGTGCCGGTGCCCGCCGTCCTCGGCCACGAGGGCGCGGGCACGGTGGTGTCGGTGGGGGAGGGCGTCACCCATGTCGCCCCTGGTGACGGGGTGGTCCTCAACTGGGCGCCGTCCTGCGGGAGCTGCCACGCCTGCGCACGGGGCGAGGTGTGGCTGTGCGCCGACGCGCTCACCGGCGCCGGCGCCGTCCACGCCCGGCGCACGGACGACGGCACGGATCTGCACCCCGGTCTGAACGTCGCCGCGTTCGCGGAGGAGACCGTCGTCGCGGCGTCCTGCGTCCTCCCGGCCCCGGACGGCGTGCCGCTGACCGACGCGGCCCTGCTGGGCTGCGCCGTCCTCACCGGATACGGGGCCGTGCACCACGCGGCGAAGGTACGGCCGGGGGAGACGGTCGCGGTGTTCGGCGTCGGCGGGGTGGGACTCGCGACCCTCCAGGCGGCGCGGATCGCAGGGGCCGAGAGGATCGTCGCGGTGGACGTGTCCCCCGCGAAGGAGGAGTTGGCGCGAGGGGCGGGCGCGACGGACTTCGTGCTCGCCTCCGACACCACGCCCCGCGAGATCCGCGGCCTCACCGGCAAGCAGGGCGTCGACGTGGCGGTGGAGTGCGTGGGCCGGGCGGCCACCATCCGCGCCGCCTGGGACTGCACCCGCCGCGGCGGCCGTACGACGGTCGTGGGCATCGGCGGCAAGGACCAGCAGGTCACCTTCAACGCCCTGGAGATCTTCCACTGGGGCCGCACGCTGACGGGCTGCGTCTACGGCAACTCGAACCCGGCCGAGGACCTGCCGGTCCTGGCCGAGCACATCCGGGCGGGCCGCCTGGACCTGGGCGCGCTGGTGACGGAACGGATCGCGCTGGAGGGCATCCCGGCCGCCTTCGACAACATGCTGGCGGGCAAGGGCGGCCGGGCGTTGGTGGTGTTCTGAAGCCCTGCGTTCGCCGCCCTGCGTTCGTCCTGTGTCCTAGGACTCGGCGGCCGGTACCTGCTCGGGCGTGGTGTGCGGTTCCGGGGCCGGAGCCGGCGTGCGGGTACGCGACCGTGACACCGCCACTCCGGCCAGGCACAGCGCGCCACCCCCGAGCGTCACCGGCCCCGGCACCTCCTGGAGGAAGAGCCAGGACATCAGGACCACCAGCGCGGGCACCGCGTACGTCGTCGCGCCCATGCGGCTCGCGGTCGTACGGGCCAGGGCGTACGCCCAGGTGGTGAAGGCGAGCGCGGTAGGAAAGACCCCCAGGTACACCATGTTGAGCGTGGCGGACACCGGCGCGCGGGCCGCGTCGTGCACCAGCTGCCCGGCGAACGGCAGACAGGCGACCGCGCCCACCAGACACCCGAACGTCGTCACCTGCAGCGCGCTCGCCGCACCCAGCGCGGGCTTCTGCGCGACGACACCGGCCGCGTAGGCGCCCGCGGCGAGCAGGCACAGCACCACCCCGAGCACCGAGGAACCCCCGTCACCCGACATCGACAGGCCCACGGTCACGGCACCGGCGAACGACACCGCCATGCCCGCGAGCAGGCGCGGCGGCATGGCGTCCCCCAGCAGCCGCGCGCTCAGCAGCGCGATCAGGATCGGCCCGATGTTCACCACCAGCGCGGCGGTCCCGGCATCGACCTGCTGCTCGCCCCAGTTGAGCACGACCATGTAGAAGCCGAACCACAGCAGCCCGGATATCGCGATCCCGCGCCACGCCGCACGCGGCGGCAACCCCTCCCGCCGCAGAAGACAGATCACCCCCAGCGCCAGTGCCCCGGCCAGCAGCCGACCGAGCGCCAGCGCGCCCGGCGCGTACGCGGCGCCCGCGCTGCGGATCGAGACGAAGGCGGAGGCCCACAGCAGCACGGTGATGGTGGCCGCGCAGGCGGCCGGACGGGAGGGGGAGGCGTTCATCATTCTCCAGAGGCTAGGAGGGCAGGGGCGGTGACGCTCGCGGATTTCGGACGGGACGGCGCCGTCGGTCGGAGGGGCCGTCCGGGGGCGTGCGCTCGGCGGACGGGCCGTCGAGAGGGTGGGTCAGCCCAGCGCCGCCGCATCGACCCCCAGCAGTTCCGACAGCGCGCGCTCGCCCTCGGCGGTGACCTTCACGGCCCGCTCGGAGCCGATGCGGACGCACCATCCCGCGTCCAGGGCGTGCCGGCACAGGGCGGCTCCCGCGACCCCCGCCAGATGGGGGCGGCGCTCGGTCCAGTCGAGGCAGGCGCGGGCCAGCGGTCGGCGGCCCTTGAGGTCGAGGCGGATACCGGCGGTGCCGAACCAGGCCAGGCCCGCGTCCGTGAGGGCGAAGCCCGTGTCCTGACGCAGGAGGCCCTGTTCGGTCAGCGCGTCCGTGACGGCGATGCCGAGCCGCCCCGCGAGGTGGTCGTAGCAGGTGCGGCCGCGGGCCATCGCGGACCCGGCGCCCGCCTCCCGCAGCGTGCGCGGACGCCCGGCCCCGGTATCCGGTGCCACCTGCGCGGCGAGGTCCTCGACGAGCTGGGCGACCCGCACGTCGGCGAGCCGCACGTACCGGTGCCGTCCCTGCCGCTCCTCGGCGAGCAGCCCGCCCGCGACGAGCTTGCCCAGGTGCTCGCTCAGCGTCGAGGCGGCGACCCCGGCGTGCCGCGCCAGCTCACCGGCGGTCCACGCCCGGCCGTCGAGCAGCGCCAGCAGACAGGCGGCCCGCGTCTCGTCGGCGAGCAGCCCCGCGAGCCCGGCGAGCCCGGCCGCCCTACCGTCCTTCCTCGTCGTCATGCGTCCAGCATCGACCACGGACACTTCGGTGCCCGCCGAAGGGTCCCCCGCCTGTCCTACACGGGGCGCTTCACCTGCTCGTACTGCCGCTCCAGTCCGTCCAGCAGGGCCGCCAGTCCCGTCTCGAAGGCCCGTTCGTCGATCTTCTCCTGCCGCTCGGCGAGGAGGTGGGCCTGCCCGAGGTGGGGATAGTCGGCCGGGTCGTACGCCGTCGCGTCGCCGACGAAGCCGCCCGCGAACGAACCGAGCGCCGAGCCCATCACGAAGTAGCGCATCAGTGCGCCGATGGAGGTGGCCTGCGCGGGCGGCCACCCCGCGTCGACCATCGCCCCGTAGACCGCGTCCGCGAGGCGCAGCGCGGCCGGGCGGCGGCCGGGCCCGCGGGCCAGGACGGGAACGATGTTCGGGTGGTCGCGCAGCGCGGCGCGGTAGGAGACCGCCCAGTCGTGCAGCGCGGTCCGCCAGGGCCGGCCGTCCTCGAACATCGACAGATCGACCTGCGCGCTCACCGAGTCGGCGACCGCCTCCAGGATCTCGTCCTTGGTGCGGAAGTGGTTGTACAGCGACGGGCCGCTGACCCCGAGTTCGGCGGCGAGACGGCGCGTGGAGACGGCCGCGAGGCCTTCCGCGTCCACCAGCGCCCGCGCCGCGGCGACGATGCGGTCGGTGCTGAGGAGGGGCTTGTGCGGTCGGGCCATGGCGCACATAGTAGGGCTGCGCCCCGGAAACTAGCGGTGCTAATTTAAATGTGCCGCATTCAATGATCTGCCCGAGGGGTGACGCATCGTGAACCTGGAGCTCAGCGAGGAGCAGGTGGCCGTGCGACGGCTGGCCGAGGAGTTCGTGACCCGCGAGATCGCCCCGCACGCCGTCGCCTGGGACCGGGCCGAGGAAGTGGACGGCTCGATCGTCAAGAAGCTCGGCGAGGTCGGCTTCCTGGGGCTCACCATCGACGAGGAGTACGGCGGCTCGGGCGGCGACCACCTCGCGTACTGCCTGGTGACGGAGGAGCTGGGCCGCGGAGACTCGTCCGTGCGCGGAATCGTGTCCGTCTCGCTCGGCCTCGTCGCCAAGACGATCGCCGCCTGGGGGAGCGAGGAGCAGAAGCGCCGCTGGCTGCCGGGGCTGACGTCCGGGGAGTACGTCGGCTGCTTCGGGCTCACCGAACCGGGCACCGGCTCCGACGCGGGCAACCTCACCACCAGGGCGGTACGCGACGGCGACCAGTACGTGATCAACGGCACCAAGTTGTTCATCACCAATGGCACCTGGGCCGACGTCGTCCTCCTCTTCGCCCGCTCCACCGACGCCCCCGGTCACAAGGGCGTCTCCGCCTTCCTCGTCCCCACCGACACCCCCGGCCTGACCCGCCGCGCCGTCCACGGCAAGCTCGGCCTGCGCGGCCAGGCGACCGCCGAACTGGTCCTTCAGGACGTCCGCGTCCCGGCCTCCGCGATGCTGGCCCCGGAGGGCAAGGGCTTCTCCGTCGCCATGTCCGCGCTCGCCAAGGGCCGGATGTCGGTGGCGGCGGGCTGCGTGGGCATAGCCCGGGCCGCGCTGGAGGCGGCGGTGACGTACGCCGGCGAGCGCGAGCAGTTCGGCCGGACCATCGCCCACCACCAGCTCGTCCAGGAACTCCTCAGCGACATCGCTGTCGACGTGGACGCCGCACGGCTGCTGACCTGGCGCGTCGCCGACCTGATCGACCGCGGCCTGCCCTTCGCCGTCGAGTCCTCCAAGGCGAAGCTGTTCGCCTCCGAGGCCGCCGTCCGCGCCGCGAACAACGCCCTGCAGGTCTTCGGCGGCTACGGCTACATCGACGAGTACCCGGTGGGCAAACTGCTGCGCGACGCCCGCGTGATGACCCTCTACGAGGGCACCAGCCAGATCCAGAAACTGGTCATCGGGCGGGCGCTGACCGGGGTTTCGGCGTTCTGAGTACCGTCTTGAGTACGTGTGCGGATGTGCCGGCGCCGCCGTCCGCCGACCCTGGTGCGCATGAGTGAGACTCCGGTCAGACAGCAGAACACGGCCGCCTTCTACGGACAGGCCGTGGCGTCCTTCGCCATCGCCCTGGTGGCCACCGCCGTCGGGATCTTCCAACTGCACGCCGACGCCTGGGTGCGGGCCTTCCTCGGGATCGCCGTCCTGTACCTGGTGACCTCCGCCTTCACCCTCGCCAAGGTGATCCGGGACCGCCAGGAGGCCGGGCAGATCGTCAGCCGGGTCGACCAGGCCAGGCTGGAGAAGCTGCTCGCCGAGCACGACCCCTTCGAAAAGCTCTGAGCGGGCACGCTAAGCGCCCGCTCACCTTCGGAGGTATGGTGTTCGTCCTGCCAGTGGAAGGGGCGAGCGATGAGTACGGCGGAGGAGACAGCCGGCGGCGAGGTGGAGCCGTGGGCCGAGGTGACCCCGGACGCGGCCCGGCGGCTGCTGGTCGCCGCGGTCGAGGCCTTCGCCGAGCGCGGCTACCACGCCACGACGACCCGTGACATCGCGGGACGCGCCGGTATGAGCCCGGCCGCGCTCTACATCCACTACAAGACCAAGGAAGAGCTGCTTCACCGCATCAGCCGCATCGGTCACGACAAGGCCCTGGAGATCCTGCGCACCGCGGCCCGGCGCGAGGGCAGCGCGACCGAGCGGCTCGCCGACGCCGTGAGCTCCTTCGTCCGCTGGCACGCCGGGCGGCGCACCACCGCGCGCGTCGTGCAGTACGAACTGGACGCGCTCGGCCCGGACGCCCGCGCCGAGATCCTGGCCCTGCGCCGCCAGGTGGACGCCGAGGTGCGCGGGATCGTCGAGGACGGCGTGGCTGCGGGCGAGTTCGACGTGCTGGACGTGAAGGGGACGACGCTGGCCATCCTGTCCCTGTGCATCGACGTCGCCCGTTGGTTCAACGTCAACGGGTCCCGGACCCCCGAGGAGGTCGGCGCGCTCTACGCCGACCTCGTGCTGCGGATGGTGGGGGCGCGGAAGTAGGCGCCCCCACCCGGTCGGGGGTCAGAGGTAGTAGCGCGCGACCGACTCGGCGACGCACACCGGCTTGTCGCCGCCCTCGCGCTCCACGGTGAAGGCGACGGTCACCTGCACGCCGCCCCGCACCTCCTCGACGCCGGAGATCGTCGCGGTGGCGCGCACCCGGGAGCCGACCGGGACCGGGGCGGGGAAACGGACCTTGTTGGTGCCGTAGTTGACGCCCATCTTCACGCCCTCCACCCTGATCAGCTGCGGCCCGAAGAGCGGGAGCAGCGACAGCGTGAGGTAGCCGTGCGCGATGGTGGTCCCGAAGGGGCCCTGGGCCGCCTTCTCCGGATCCACATGGATCCACTGGTGGTCGCCGGTCGCCTCCGCGAACAGGTCGATCCGCTTCTGGTCGATCTCCAGCCAGTCGGTGTGTCCCAGCTGCTCGCCCACCGCCGCCTTGAGCTCGTCGGCGGACGTGAAGGTCCTCGGCTCTGCCATGTTCCCGGCCTCTCGCGTCACGAAGTCACCATGTCTAAGCAACTGCTTAGCATGGTCGGGTGCGGCACCGGTGTCAACGGACGGCGCCTGTGCCGCGGTGGGTAGGCTCCGGAAGGTGCCCCAGATCCCCGAGAAGATCCACGAGCTGACCGTCGGCCAGTTGTCCGCCCGCAGCGGCGCCGCCGTCTCCGCCCTGCGCTTCTACGAGTCCAAGGGCCTGATCAGCAGCCGCCGCACCGCGGGCAACCAGCGCCGCTACTCCCGGGACGCACTGCGCAGGGTCGCCTTCGTACGAGCGGCGCAACGGGTGGGCATCCCGCTGGCCACGATCCGCGAGGCGCTGGCGCAGCTCCCCGAGGAGCGCACACCCACCCGCGAGGACTGGGCCCGCCTCTCCGCGACCTGGCGCTCCGAACTGGACGAACGGATCAAGCAGCTGAGCCGCCTGCGCGACCACCTGACCGACTGCATCGGCTGCGGGTGCCTGTCCCTGGAGACGTGCGTACTGTCCAACCCGGACGATGTGTTCGGCGAACGGCAGTCGGGCTCCCGCCTGCTGGTGGAACGCCGCAAGCGGTAGCCGCCCTTGCGGGCGCGTCATGCCTCGCCCGGAGCCTTGACGGCCCGGGGCCCCAGGGCGGCACGGGTGGGCACTGGGGGAGCCGCTGACAACGGGGGTGCGGCATCCCCGGCGCACCCCCTCGATCCGGACCCTAGGCCGACACGAGCAGCCGCGCGCGCCTGGTCCGTGCCAGGGTCCCGGGTGTCAGCACGTGAGACGGCACCAGGATGCCGCAGTCCGTGCAGACCGGGCCCGACGACGGCTCATGGGCCAGGTCGTATCTCCAAGTGAGACGCTCACCGGCGCACACCGGACACGATGAGCCCGGCTCGCGCTCCAGTGCGGCGATGAGCCGGCGCAGCACCTCCGCCAGCGGTTCATGAGGGTGGACGCGCGGGTCGTCGCACCACGCGACCCCGAAACCGCCCCACGTCAGCCGGTGCCAGTCGTCCACGCTGCCCGGCCGGCGCAGCCCGTCGTGCTTCTCCTTCTTGCGGCGCTCCGTGAACTCGGCCTCGTAGGCGAGCCACACGGACCGGGCCTCCTCCAGTTCCTCCAGTGCGGCCACGAGCCGCGCCGGATCGGGGGAGCGGTCCTCGGGGCCGAACCCGGCCCGGGAGCACAGATGGTCCCAGGTCGCCCGATGCCCGTAGGGGGCGAACTTCTCAAGGCACTTGCGCAGTGAGTAGCGCCGTAGTGCCAGATCGCACCTCGGATCACGGACCTGTCTCGCCAGACTTCGGAAACCGGCCATCGCCCTGCACCTCCGTCACAACTGCACCTGTACTTCGGTCACTTCGGCGTCGTCCTGGGGACGTCGCCGAATAGACGTATCGACACGCGATTCGGCTCCATCGGATTTCCGATGACCTCCATGAGCACTTGCCGGACGGTTGAAAAACTGACGCATGTTCATCTTCAATCGCGGGGATACCGGCGGTAACGTCCGCCCGCCCATACCCCGTCGGGAGGAGCTGCCATGCCACGGCGCACCCCACGCACCGCCCTCGACAGACTGAGAACTCCTCGCAGAACCACCAAGTTCCTCAAGGCCGCATCGATATGCGTGCTCATCGCGGGGCTTTTGTCCCCGACCGCCGCGGCCACCGTCCAGGCGGCCACGGGCACCGCGGAGGCGGCGTCGTCGAACGACTACTGCGGCGGCCAGTGTTCGGACATCCTCCCGCCCGGCGAGAACGGCAACGCCACCCTCGCGCAGATCCTGCTCAACCAGGCCTTCGGTACCCAGCCCGGCCATGCCGAGGACCAGCTCCGCCCCTATGCCAACCTGGCCACCGGCTACTCCACGCTCACCGACGCGAAGATCAACGACTTCTTCAACGACGCCTCGTTCGGCGTCCCGTCCGATCAAGTCGCCTCCACCGAGAAGCCCGCTGGTCGCGGCGACGTGACGATCGTCCGCGACAAGAAGACGGGCGTCCCGCACATCACCGGTACCACCAGGTACGGCACGGAGTTCGGCGCCGGGTATGCCGCGGCTGAGGACCGGCTGTGGCTGATGGACGTATTCCGGCACGTGGGCCGCGGACAGCTCACCTCCTTCGCGGGCGGCGCCGCCGCCAACCAGGGCCTCGAGCAGGAGTTCTGGCGCAACGCGCCCTACACCGAGGCCGACCTCCAAGCACAGATCGACAACGCGGTGGCCGCCGCCGGCGACCGCGGCAAGCAGGCCCTCGCCGACGTGGGCGCCTACCTGGCCGGGGTCAACGCCTACATCGACGCCTCCGACTCCGGCCGCTACTTCCCCGGCGAGTACGTCCTGACCGGCCACAAGGACGCCATCACCAACGCCGGCACGATCGAGCACTTCAAGGTCACCGACCTGGTCGCGCTCGCGTCCGTCATCGGCGCGCTCTTCGGCTCCGGCGGGGGCGGCGAGGTCAACAACGCGATCTCCCTACTGGCCGCCCAGTCCAAGTACGGCGTGGAGGAGGGCACCAAGGTCTGGGAGTCCTTCCGCGAGCGCAACGACCCCGAGGCCGTCCTCACCGTCCACGACGGCGAGAGCTTCCCGTACGCGACCAAGCCGTCGAGCCCCCAGGGCGAGGCGCTGCCCGAGGCGGGCTCGGTGACCCAGGAACCGCTCGTGTACGACCGCACCGGCAGCGCGGCGACCTCGAGCGCGGCCAGCGCGTCGAAGACCGCGGCCGCCACCGCCCTGGCCTCCGCCAAGCGTGGCATGTCCAACGCCCTGGTGGTGAGCGGCAAGTACACCGCGAGCGGTCACCCCATCGCCGTCTTCGGACCGCAGACCGGCTACTTCGCGCCGCAGCTCCTGATGCTCCAGGAGATCCAGGGGCCCGGCATCAGCGCACGCGGCGCCTCCTTCGCGGGCCTGAGCATGTACGTCGAACTGGGCCGCGGCCAGGACTACTCGTGGAGCGCCACCACCTCCGGCCAGGACATCATCGACACCTTCGCGGTCGAGCTGTGCCAGGACGACTACCACTACCTGTACCACGGCACCTGCACCGCCATGGACGAGATCGAGCAGAAGAACTCCTGGTCACCGACCACCGCCGACTCGACCGCGGCCGGCTCCTACACGATGCGCGTGTGGCGTACGAAGTACGGGCCCGTGGAGTACCGCGCCACGGTCGGCGGCAAGAAGGTCGCCTACACCACCCTGCGCTCGTCCTACCTGCACGAGGCCGACTCGATCATCGGCTTCCAGATGCTGAACGACCCCGACTACGTCAAGAGCCCGAAGGACTTCCAGAGCGCGGTCCAGCACATCAACTACACGTTCAACTGGTTCTACGCCGACTCCCAGCACACCGCGTACTACAACAGCGGCGACAACCCGGTGCGGGCGAGCGGTGTCGACGCCGAGTTCCCCGTATGGGCGCAGGCGGCGTACGAGTGGCGCAACTGGGACCCGGCGGCCAACACGGCCGACTACACCCCGCCGTCCCAGCATCCCAACTCCATCGACCAGGACTACTACATCTCCTGGAACAACAAGCAGGCCAAGGACTACACGGCCGCTCCCTGGGGCGAGGGCTCGGTCCACCGAGGCAACCTGCTCGAGGACCGGGTGAGGAAGCTGGTCGCGGCCGGCGGGGTGACCAGGTCGTCCCTGGCGAAGGCGATGGCGGACGCGGCTCTCGCGGATCTGCGCGCCGAGGACGTGCTGCCGAAGCTGCTGAAGGTCGTGGGCAGCTCGGCGGTGACCGATTCGACGGCCGCGGCGGCAGTGAGCAAGCTGCAGGCGTGGGTGTCGGCGGGCGCCCGGCGCACGGAGACCTCGGCCGGCTCCAAGACCTACGCCGACGCCGATGCCATCCGCATCCTGGACGCCTGGTGGCCGCTGCTGGTGAAGGCCGAGTTCCAACCGGGCCTCGGCAGCGACCTGTACACCGCCTTCGGCAACAACCTGCCGATCGACGAGTCCCCGTCGGCCGCGCACGGTCCGACCGGCTCGCATGCCGGAAGCTCCTTCCAGTACGGCTGGTGGAGCTATGTCGACAAGGACATCCGGGCGGTCCTCGGGGAGTCGGTGCAGGGCCCGCTCGCGCAGAAGTACTGCGGCGGCGGCAGCCCGAGCGCCTGCCGTGACATCCTGATCAGCACGCTGAAGCAGGCGGCGGGCATGACCGCCTCCCAGGTGTACCCGGGCGACGACCAGTGCTCGGCCGGTGACCAGTGGTGCGCCGACTCGATCGTCCAGCGCACCCTGGGCGGTATCAAGCACGGCAGGATCAGCTGGCAGAACCGGCCGACGTTCCAGCAGGTGGTGGAGTACACCTCACACCGGTAGGCCGGGAGGTGACGTGCGGCGGCGGGTCAGCTCACCCGGCCCGCCGCCAGTACCACCCGCGCCAGCTCCGGATGCACGATGTCGCTGTGCGCGCCCGACGGCGGACCGCCGTGGCAGACCACCGAACAGGCATCGAGGTTGACGCAGCCGGACGCCGGCAGTCCGCCGTCGAGCGCGTCGGCGAGCGTCATGCTTCGCGTACCGTCCACCGCCTGGATCCCGTCGTGCCCCATCGCCCCCCACCGGGGGCCGAGGAGCCGGCCGATGTCGAAGTCCGCCGCGAAGTCCCCGGTCAGCGACCGGTCGTCGTCCGCCATCCGGGACGCCAGCGGGTAGAGCGTGCCGAGCGCCGAGTCGAAGTGGGAGTAGCAGCACACCAGGGGACCGTCGACCCGGTTCTGCTGCCCGTCCAGCACACCGCTGGTATGCGGGTCCTCCGGCAGCCGGGCCGCGAACGCGTAGTGCGAGAAGGCGCCCTGCAGCAGCGTCACCGACTTCACCGTGCGCACGCCCGCCGGCAGCCCGCGCAGCGCGAACGCCACCAGCCGCCCGCCGAAGCTGTGCCCGACCAGGTGCACCCGCACCCCCGGCGCCGCCTGCGCCAGTTGCCCGATCACCTGCCCGAGCCCCCGCTCGCCGACCGTCCCCGCGCGCCGCTTCATCGCGTAGTACGTGGCCTGTCTGAGCAACTCGCGCGCGCCGTCCCACACCCCCTTAGAAGTGAACGAGAACCCCTCCGGGGACTCCCCGCCGGCCGACTGGACCTGCTCCAGCGCCCGCGCGAAGCTCCGGCACACCTCGGCCGTGTCCCCGGTCAGCATCCCGGGCTCGTCCTCGGGCGCCCCCTGCGCCAGGGTGTCCGCGGCGAACGCGGCCTGCGGCTCCTGCGGTCGCACCTCCACCAGCAGCCGTACCAGCCGCCCGAACTCCTCCAGCGAGGCGCTGTCGTCAGGGTGCTGCTCCAGCAGCCGTGAGAGCTGCTCCACCACGGTCGCACGGCCGGGGAAGACCTCGAGCAGCGCGTGGCGGCTGTTTTTGTCCAGCGGCGGAGCCGCCGGCACCTCCACGACCGACGGCGGGAAATGGGGGATCGGCTCGTCCGCGAACATCATCGACGGCCAGATCACTCCCACGTACCCGAGGCGGGCGCTGGGCGCGATCAAGGGCACCGGCGCGAAGAAGCTGCTGTAGAGCCGGGTGGCGCCGGAGCGCTGGTTGTTCCAGCCGTGCGCGAAGACCAGCAGGTCGCGTACTCCCCGCCGCGTCACCTCGCCCGACAGCCGGTCCCGCTCCGGCCCGTCGACGTCGCCGTCCGCGTCGAAGGTCAACTCCCAGTAGGGACTCACGCTCACTGCCGGTACCGTCATGACGGGCCCCCTTGCCCCGAGGTCGAGTGCGCTGCGCGCAGTGCGCGTATCGTCCTGCGGGCGGACACGGTTGGCCATACGTCACGACTCATCCGTACAGCAGGTACTCCCTGCGGATCCGCCGGAAGGCGGCCAGCTCGTCCTGCCACGCGGCCACCACCTCGTCGGCCGTGGCGCCGGCGTCGATCATCGTGCGCACCCGCGCGGAGCCCGTGAGCTTGTCGATCCAGTCGTCGGAGCGCCAGGCGAAACCGCTCCACACCTTCTTCGCGGTCACGAGCAGCGCGATCCCGGTGCGGACGGGGTCGTAGGCGGCCCGGTCGTGCACATGGATCTGCACCCCACCGATCGTCTTCCCCTGGAACTTGGAGAAGGTGGGCGCGAAGTACGCCTCCCTGAAGTGCACGCCCGGCAGTCCCAGTTGCTCCGCTTCCGCTGCCCACCGGCCGTCGACGCCCTCTGCGCCGAGGAGTTCGAAGGGGCGGGTGGCGCCGCGTCCCTCGGACAGGTTCGTGCCCTCGAACAGGCAGGTACCCGAGTAGACCAGCGCGGTCTCGGGCGTCGGCATGTTGGGGCTCGGCGGCACCCAGGGCAGCCCGGAGGCGTCGTAGAAGTCGGCCCGCCTCCAGCCGGTCATCAGGACGGTGTCGAGCGGTACGGGCGGGGTCAGGAACTCCCCGTTGAACAGCCGCGCCAGCTCCGCGACCGTCATCCCGTGCGCCTGCGCGATCGGCTGCCGGCCGACGAACGTGGCGAACTCCCTGCGCAGGACCGGGCCGAGGGCGGCACGTCCGGTCACCGGGTTCGGCCGGTCCAGGACCATGAACCGCTTGCCCGCGAGCGCGGCGGCCTCCATGCAGTCGTAAAGGGTCCAGATGTAGGTGTAGAAGCGGGCGCCCACGTCCTGGATGTCGAAGACGACGGTGTCCGCACCGGACGCGGTGAAGATGTCGGCGAGCGGCCGGCCGCTCTTCAGGTACGTGTCGTAGACGGGAAGCCCGGTCGCCGGGTCGTCGTGGCGGCCCTCGGATCCGCCGGCCTGGGCGCTGCCGCGGAAGCCGTGCTCGGGGCCGAAGACCGCGACCAGGTTCACCCGGGGGTCGGCGTGCATCACGTCCACGATGTGGCGCACGTCCCTCGTCACGCCCGTGGGATTGGTCACGATGCCGACCCGGTGGCCCGCCAGCGGCGCGTAGCCGTCCGCCGCCAGCCGTTCGAAACCGGTGCGCAGCCGCCGGCCGCCGCCGGCCCCGGACGCTGCGGGGAGCGGCACGGTCGCCGCCGTGGTGGCGGCGAGCAGCCCTCGTCTGGACAGCCTCATGCGATGACCTCCCTGCTCGATGGAACTGTCATGCCCGCGTAATGGCCGGTGAAGCAGCCTCTTCCCTCGTTACATACCGACTGGTTAGTCTGGCCGCCGTACAGAGCCGACGGCAGCAGAGCCGGTGCGTGTCGCGTCGAAGGAGACCGATGGTGGAAGCCGTGCAGGATGCGGGAGTGGTCGTCACCGGGGCGGGAGGCGGCATCGGGGCCGCGCTGGCCCGCCGCTTCGCCGCCGAGGGGGCCCGGGTCGTCGTCAACGACCTGGACGCCGGGAAGGCGAAGGCCGTGGCCGACGAGATCGGCGGCACCGCCGTCCCGGGCGACGCCTCCGCGATCGTCGCCGAGGCGCGGGACGCCCTCGGCGGCACGATCGACGTCTACTGCGCCAACGCGGGCCTCGGCTCCGGCGGCACCGAGGCCGCCGACGAGGAGGTCTGGGCGCGGGCCTGGGACGTGAACGTGATGGCCCACGTCCGCGCGGCCCGGGAACTCCTGCCCGCCTGGCTGGAGCGCGGCGCGGGCCGCTTCGTCTCGACGGTCTCCGCCGCCGGACTGCTCACCATGATCGGCGCCGCCCCCTACAGCGTCACCAAGCACGGCGCGTACGCCTTCGCCGAGTGGCTGTCCCTGACGTACCGCCACCGCGGTCTGAAGGTCCACGCGATCTGCCCCCAGGGCGTCCGCACCGACATGCTGACCGCCTCCGGCACCGCCGGGGAACTGGTGCTGGCACCGACCGCGATCGACCCCGCGGACGTCGCCGACGCCCTGTTCAAGGGGATCGAGGAGGACCGGTTCCTGATCCTGCCGCACCCCGAGGCCGCCGCGTACTACCAGGCGCGGGCCACCGACCCGGACCGCTGGCTGACGAGCATGAACCACATCCAGCAGAAGTGGGAGGCCGGCCGGTGACCGCCTCCCGTTACGCCGCCAAGCCCTGGCTCGCCCTCCTCGACGACGCCCAGCGCGCCCCGGTCAGCCCCGCCGACTCGCTCCCGCACGCCCTGCGCGAGGTGCCCGCGGACCGCACCGCCCTGGCCTACTTCGACGGCCGGATCAGCTACGCCGAACTGGACGCGCTGACCGACTCCGTCGCCGGGTTCCTCGCCTCGCGCGGTCTGGAGCGCGGCGACCGGGTCGCGATCCTGCTGCAGAACTCCCCGCACTTCGTGCTGGCGCTGCTCGGCGCCTGGAAGGCCGGCGCCACCGTCGTTCCCGTCAACCCGATGTACAAGTCGGGTGAGGTCACGCACGTCCTGAAGGACGCCGAAGTGACCGCCCTGGTGTGCTCCGACCGCGCCTGGGAGTCGTATCTGCGGGACACGGCCGCCGCGTCGCCCGTGCGGATCGTGCTGACCGCCTGCGAACGGGACCTCCAGACCCGGGACGACGCACGTGTGCTCACCTTCGAGCGGCTGGAGCAGGCCGCCGACGCCGACGACCTGGTCACCGTCGCCCGGCAGGGCCGCAAGGCCCCCGAGGGCCGCGACGTGGGCCCGTCGGACATCGCCCTGATCAGCTACACCTCGGGGACCAGCGGCACCCCCAAGGGCGCCACCAACACGCACGGCAACATCATGTACAACGCCGAGCGGCAGCGCACGGGCCTCGGCCTGCCCGAGGCGCCCGTCTACTTCGCGCTGGCGCCGCTCTTCCACATCACCGGGATGGTGTGCGAGCTGGTGGCCTGTCTCACCAGCGGCGGCACGCTCGTCCTCGCCTACCGGTTCGAGCCGGGCGTCGTCCTCGACGCGTTCGCCGAGCACCGCCCGCACTACACCGTCGGCCCCTCCACCGCCTTCATGGCGCTCGCCGCCCACCCCTCCGTCACCCCGGACCACTTCTCCTCCTTCCGGGTCATCTCCTCCGGCGGCGCCCCGCTGCCGCCCGCCCTGGTGGAGAAGTTCCGGGCCGGCTTCGGGCCGTACATCCGCAACGGCTACGGCCTGACCGAGTGCACCGCACCCTGCGCATCGGTCCCGCCCGGTCAGGAGGCCCCCGTGGACCCGGTCTCCGGGACCCTGGCGGTCGGCGTGCCCGGGCCGGACACGGTCGTCCGCATCGTCGACGAGCGGGGCGAGGAGGTGCCGTTCGGCGAACAGGGCGAGATCGTCGTCCGCGGCCCCCAGGTCGTGCCCGGCTACTGGCGGCGCCCCGAGGCCACCGCCCAGA
Source organism: Streptomyces sp. NPDC107546 (assembly GCF_055639175.1). Classification (NCBI taxonomy): domain Bacteria; kingdom Bacillati; phylum Actinomycetota; class Actinomycetes; order Kitasatosporales; family Streptomycetaceae; genus Streptomyces; species Streptomyces sp. NPDC107546. Next base: position 119,726 of record NZ_JBVKBA010000008.1, read on the forward strand.
CCTTCCCGGACGGCGAGCTGCGCACCGGCGACATCGGGTTCATGGACGAGCGGGGCTGGCTGTACGTCGTGGACCGCAAGAAGGACATGATCAACGCTTCCGGCTTCAAGGTGTGGCCGCGCGAGGTGGAGGACGTCCTCTACACGCACCCGGCGGTGCGCGAGGCGGCCGTCGTGGGGGTGCCGGACGGGTACCGCGGCGAGACCGTCAAGGCGTACATCAGCCTGCGCCCGGGCGCCGAGACGGACCCCGACGCGCTCGCGGCGTACTGCAAGGAGAGACTGGCCGCCTACAAGTACCCGCGCCAGGTGGAGATCCTGCCCGAGCTGCCGAAGACGGCGAGTGGCAAGATCCTGCGTCGGGAACTGCGTACCCGCACGCAGACGCCCCAGTAGTCATCATCGGAAAGGCAGGTGGCGGCAGTGCCAAGAACGACGGACGGGGACGGGACACCGGTCCCGCAGCGGCTCCTGGCCGCCGCCACGCGTCTCTTCGCCGAGCGGGGCTACGACCGCACGTCCGTGCAGGAGATCGTCGAGGCGGCCGGCGTCACCAAGGGCGCGCTGTACCACTACTTCGGCTCCAAGGACGATCTGCTGCACGAGGTGTACGCGCGTGTGCTGCGTGTCCAGCAGGAGCGGCTGGACGCCTTCGCGGACGCCGACGAGCCGGTGGAGAAGCGCCTGAGGGACGCGGCAGCCGACGTCGTCGTCACCACGATCGAGAACCTCGACGACGCGATGATCTTCTTCCGGTCCATGCACCACCTCAGCCCGGAGAAGAACAAGCAGGTCCGCGCGGAGCGGCGCCGCTACCACGAGCGGTTCCGCGCGCTCATCGAAGAGGGCCAGAAGGAGGGTGTGTTCTCCACCGCCACCCCGGCCGACCTGGTCGTCGACTACCACTTCGGCTCGGTGCACCACCTGTCGACCTGGTACCGCCCCGACGGCCCGCTCAGCCCCCGGGAGGTCGCGGACCACCTGGCGGACCTACTGCTGAGGGCGCTGCGGCCGTAGCCGATCGACGCACATGGGTGAGGGGCGGACGCCGCGGCGTCCGCCCCTCACCCATGCCTCACAGGTACTTCTTCAGCTCCCGCCGCGCCAGCGACCGCTGATGGACCTCGTCCGGGCCGTCCGCGAGGCGCAGGGTGCGGGCCGCCGCCCAGAGCTCGGCCAGCGGGAAGTCCTGGCTCACCCCGCCCGCGCCGTGCAGCTGGACCGCCTTGTCGATGATGTCGACGACCGCGCGAGGCGTAGCGATCTTGATCGCCTGGATCTCCGTGTGGGCGCCCTTGTTGCCGACGGTGTCCATCAGCCAGGCGGTCTTCAGCACCAGCAGCCGCAGCTGCTCGACCGTCACCCGCGCGTCGGCGATCCAGTTGTGCACCACGCCCTGCTGTGCGAGCGCCTTGCCGAACGCCGTACGGGACACCGCCCGCCCGCACATGAGCTCGATCGCCCGCTCCGCCATGCCGATCAGCCGCATGCAGTGGTGGATACGGCCGGGGCCCAGCCGCGCCTGGGCGATGGCGAACCCGCCGCCCTCCTCGCCGATCAGGTTCGCCACCGGCACGCGTGCGTGGTCGAAGACTACCTCGGCGTGGCCACCGTGGTAGTGGTCCTCGTAGCCGTACACCTGCATCGCGCGCTTGACCGTGACACCCGGCGTGTCGCGGGGGACCAGCACCATGGACTGCTGACGGCGGATGTCCGGCCCGTCCGGGTCCGTCTTGCCCATCACGATCAAGATCCGGCAGTCGGGGTTCATCGCCCCGGAGATGTACCACTTGCGGCCGGTGATGACGTACTCGTCACCGTCCCGCTCGATGCGCGTGGTGATGTTGGTGGCGTCCGAGGAGGCCACCTCCGGCTCGGTCATCGCGAAGGCCGAGCGGATCTCCCCGGCCAGCAGCGGCTGAAGCCACTGCTTCTTCTGCTGCTCGTCGCCGAACTGCGCGAGCACCTCCATGTTGCCGGTGTCGGGCGCCGCGCAGTTCGTCACGGTGGGTGCCAGCTGCGGGGAGCGGCCGGTGATCTCGGCGAGCGGGGCGTACTGGAGGTTGGTGAGCCCGGCGCCGTACTCGGCGTCCGGCAGGAAGAGGTTCCACAGGCCCTGCCGGCGCGCCTCGGCCTTCAGCTCCTCGACGACCGGCGGGGTGTCCCACGGCGAGGCGAGCCGCGCGCGCTGCTCGTGGGCGACGGCCTCCGCCGGGTAGACGTACTCGTCCATGAAGGCGAGCAGCTTGGCGCGCAGCTCCTCGGTGCGCGCGTCGAACGCGAAGTCCATGACGGATCAGCCCTCCTGCAGGGTGGTCAGGCCGTGCTCGATGAAGACGGGCACCAGCTCGCCGATGCGGTCGAAGCCCCGCCCGACCGTCTGGCCGAGCGTGTAGCGGTAGTGGATGCCCTCGAGGATCACGGCGAGCTTGAACCAGGCGAACGCCGTGTACCAGGAGACGGCGGAGACATCGCGCCCCGAGCGGACCGCGTACCGCTCGATCAGCTCGGCCGGGTCGGGGTGGCCCGGGGCCTCGGCGGTCGTGGAGACGGGGGAGTCGGGCGTGCCGAGCGGCACGCTGTACATCACCAGCAGACCCAGGTCGGTCAGCGGGTCGCCGAGCGTGGACATCTCCCAGTCCAGGATGGCGGTGATCCTGTCGTCGTCACCGAGGAGAACGTTGTCCAGGCGGTAGTCGCCGTGGATCACGGCCGGCGGGGGGGAGGTGGGCAGCGCGCGGCCGAGCGCCGCGTGCAGCTCGTCGATGCCGGGCAGCTCCCGGTTGCGGGAGGCGTCCAACTGCTTGCCCCAGCGCCGCAGTTGGCGGTCCAGGAAGCCCTCCGGGCGGCCGAAGTCCGCAAGACCCACCGCCTCGGGGTCCACCGCGTGCAGCTCGACCAGTGTGTCCACCAGGCCGAGGATCGCGTTCCGGGTGCGCTCCGGGCCGAGCGGCGCCAGCTGTTCGGCGGTGCGGTAAGGGGTGCCGTCGACGAAGTCCATCACGTAGAAGGGGGCGCCGAGGACCGACTCGTCCTCGCACAGCAGCACCGGGCGCGGCACCGGCACCGGCGTCGGGTGCAGCGCGCTGATCACCCGGTGCTCGCGCCTCATGTCGTGCGCGGTGGCCAGGACGTGGCCGAGCGGAGGACGGCGTACGACCCATCGCGCCGTGCCGTCCGATACGGCGTAGGTGAGGTTGGACCGCCCGCCCTCGATCAGCCGCCCGGTCAGGGGGCCGTTCACCAGGCCGGGCCGCTCGGCGTCGAGCAGGCCGCGCAGCCGGCCGAGATCGAGACCCGGCGGGTGGTCTGGGCTCATCGTTGCTCCTCACGTGCGACGTGCGCGGAAAACAGGACCTGCCTCATGATGCCGACCGGTCGGTATGTCGTCCAGTGCGCGGGGCGAACGTGATCGGCGCCACGGTGCCATCGTGCCGTCGGCGGTGGCGGGTGTCACGGCGGCGGACGCGCCGCCGCCGTGGCCGGACGCGGCCCTCACGCGTGGCTGGGCATCATCTCCCCGCCGTTCATGACCGCCATGTCCCGGAAGGCGGGCAGCGGATCGAGAGGCGCCCCCTCGGCCAGGCCGTCCAGCTCGGCGTAGGCGCGGTGCAGGTTGGCCACCAGCCGCTCGCTCTCCCGCCACTCGGCGAACTCCCCGAGATCCGTGGACCGCGCCGCCTCGAGCGGCGTACGGCCCGCCGCATGGTGCTTGTGCGCGACCTCGGCGACGAACCGCAGATAGCGCTCCGTGCGGTCGAACGCCGACGGATCGGTCACCGGCCCGTGCCCGGGCACCACCGTCTCGGCGCCGAGCGCGCGCAGCCGTTCCAGCGCGCGCAGGGAGCCGCTGAGCGAGCCCATCAGGAAGAACGGCGTCCCGCCCTCGAAGACCAGGTCGCCCGTGAAGAGCACGCGCCGGTGCGACAGCCAGACCACCGAGTCGCCGACGGTGTGCCCGACGCCGGGGTGGATCACCTCGGCGTCCACCGCGCCCGCGTGCACCGTCGTGTGGTCCTGGTACGTCAGGTCGGCGCCCTGTATCCGGACGTCCCCATAGTCGATCGTGGGCCAGATCAGCGGCAGGTTGTGCCCGGCGGCGAGCGCTTCCCGGCGGCAGTCGGCGTGCGAGACGATCATCGCGGCCGGCGCGAAGAAGGCGTTGCCGTAGGTGTGGTCGCCGTGGTGGTGGGTGTTGACCACGACCCGCGGCGCGGGGGCGCCCGTCGCCGCGATCGCCGCGCCCAGGGCACGGGTGCGGCGCTCGGTCGCGGTGGTGTCCACCAGCAGGGTGGCCGTCCCGTCGCTCACGAACCCGGCGTTGTTCAGGCACCAGCCGCCGTCCGGCTGGACGTAGGCGTGTACGTCGTCGGCGAGTGCGACCGTGTACGGCTCAGCCGCGGCCATGGAACCCCCTGTTGCGTTGCCAACTGGTGCGGGACAGCCTGCCAGTCGACAACGAGCGCCCCGTATCGGGGGTTCCTCTCACCGTCCTCGGTCAGTGCCTTCAGAACACCAGGGCCGCCGCGCACACCGCGAGCGCGGCCGTGCACAAAGTGGCGGCCGCGGCGTGGCGGGGCGTGAGCCGCGGGGGGTGGCCGGGCTCGGCGGTCGCCAGGGCGTGGATGCGGCGCCCGGCCAGAGAAAGGAACCCGAGCCAGAGCAGGCAGCACAGCGCGACGGCCACGAAGCCGCTCGTCGTCCTGCCGTGCAGTGCCGTCTTCGCGGCCAGGACGGCGGCCACGGTGCAGGACAGGGTGGTACGGCGCCACGCGAGCCGGGTGCGCTCCGGCTGGAGCCCCGGGTCGCGCTGACCGGCCGGGGCGCTCATCCGGCCCAACCGACGACGACGACCACGACCATGGCGATGGCCACCACGGCGATGGCGAGGCTGAGCACCGCCGGGAAGCGGGAGGCGGGAAGGTCCTCGCCGCGCCGCATCGCCCGCTCGCAGCGCACCCAGTGGTTGATGGCCCGGAGCGAGCACAGCACCCCGGAGCCGAGCAGCGCGAGGGCGAGCCCCACGCGCCAGGCCCAGCGCAGGCCGGGCAGGAACTGGTCCACGGCGAAGCCGCCGCCGATCAGCGCCAGCGCGGTGCGCAACCAGGCCAGGAAGGTGCGCTCGTTGGCCAGGGAGAAGCGGTAGTCGGGTGTACGGCCTTCCTCACGGACCTCCTGGGGCGCGAACCACAGCCGGACGTTCCGTACGAATTCGATCACGCTCAGGACCCTACCGGGGGCGCCGTGCCGCGCCGCGCTCAGTCGGTGGAGCGGCGGTACTCCTTGAGTCGCCGGTACGCGGCGAGCCCGTCCGGGACCCACTCCCACTGCGGCAGCAGCCGTTCCACCTCGTCCTCGGGGAGGAAGGCGTGCCAGGCGACCTCCTCCGCCTGGGGGTTCACCGGCAGCTCGCAGGTGACCTGGTAGACCGAGGACCACCAGCTCCGGCCGACACCGTCGTCGTACAGGAACTTGAACAGCGGCTCGGGCCGGGGGAGCCCGCTCACGCCGAGTTCCTCCTCCGCCTCGCGCAGTGCGGCGTCGTCGTAGGTCTCTCCCGCGCCGACGACGCCGCCGACGAACATGTCGTAGCGGGAGGGGAAGACGAGTTTGGTAGGGGTGCGGCGGTGCACGAAGACCCGCCCGTCGCCATCGCGCGCCAGCACGAACACGCACCGGTGCCGCAGCCCCTGTGCGTAGGCCTCGCCGCGTGGCGACTGCCCGACGACCCGGTCGTCCTCGTCCACGATGTCAAGAAGCTCATCAGCGGCACTCATACGGCCATCCAACCAGCCGCTCCCGTCCGCCGCCGTTCGCCGAGGTTTCGCTCTTCGGCCCGCCGCACGGGGCCGACCCTCCGCGCCGGGGCCGGCACCGAGCCCTCACCGGGGCTGCAGATCCTTCTCCTGTTCCACTTCCCCCAACCCCCGAGGCATCGCCGGGTGCAACCCGAGCAGCACGATGCCCAGCACGATCGCCGCGAGGCCGGACGCCTCCCAGGCGAGTGCTCCCGTGTCGGTGCGCAGGCGGTCGCCGAGGAAGCCCACCCCGCAGGCGATCCCGGCCAGCGGCTGCGCCGCGGTCAGGGCCGGCAGGGACATCCGCAGCGGCGCCGTCTCGAACGCGCTCTGCACCAGCACCAGTCCGGTCACCCCTAGCACGAGCACCGCGTACGGCTGCCAGCCCGTGATGAACTCCGCCCACCCGCCCGTCGTCAGACGCTGCCCGCTGACCCGGGTGAGCGCGTCCTGCACGCCGTACAGCAGACCGGCCGCCAGCGCCAGCAGCGACGGTCCGATGATCATCCTGGATTTCTTCGCATAGGTCGTCAGCACCAGTGCCGCGCCGACCATCGCCCCGATGATCACCCAGTGCCGTACCGGATCGGTGACCGCGTCGCCCGCTCTGGGCCGGCCCGCCACGATGAACGCCGTGACACCGCCGGCCAGCAGCACCAGGCCGGTCCAGCCCTGACGGCCCAGCGGCTGCTTGGTCTGCCGGCGGGAGAGGGCGAGCGCGAACAGCAGGTTCGTGGCGACCAGCGGCTCGACCAGCGAGATCTCGCCCTGGGACAGCGCGACCGCGCTGAGGATCATGCCCGCCACCATCAGGCCGATGCCGCCGAGCCAGCGCGGCACCCTCATCAGGTCCAGCAGCAGCCGGGGGGAGAGGAAGTCGCTGAGCGGCGCCTGCTGGGCGGCGTTCTGCTGCAGGACGAACCCGGTGCCCAGACAGAAGGCCGCGCTCACGGCGAGAGTCAGAACCAGTACCGACACGCTGCGTACCTCAATGATTCAGCGGGGTCACGGGATGCGTATCACGCTGACTGTAGCGCTCACGGCTGTGACCTGCCCGTGCTTGACAACTTCTCGGCACGCTCCCGCTCGTACGACACGCCGGGTGTCCCGCACCCCCGCCCGGTACCGGGAAGACCCCAACAGCCCTTCCGGGAGTTCCTTTTCACCCCAGGTGGGCGCCCGCTGCCGCACGGCGGCGCACGTGTCCGTGCGGCGGACGACGTGAGTTTGCCGACAGCGGCGAGTACCCGGAAACATGCGGTTGACGCCGTCACTCTTGTGCCGAAGGATCTGACCCGTCAGTAACAAGGAGACGGACCGGTCGTCACCGTGAGAGGACGGGCGCATGGCCTACGACGCTGATGTCATCGTGATCGGGGCAGGCCTCGCCGGGCTCACCGCGACCGCCGAACTGGTGGACGCCGGCCGGAAGGTCATCCTGCTCGACCAGGAACCCGAGCAGTCGATGGGCGGCCAGGCGTTCTGGTCCTTCGGTGGCCTCTTCCTCGTGGACTCCCCGGAACAGCGCCGCCTCAGGATCCGCGACAGTCACGCGCTCGCCCTCCAGGACTGGACGGGCACGGCCGCCTTCGACCGCCCCGAGGACCACTGGCCGCGCAAGTGGGCCGAGGCGTACGTCGACTTCGCGGCGGGCGAGAAGCGGGCCTGGCTGCACGGGCAGGGCGTGCGCTTCTTCCCGGTGGTCGGCTGGGCCGAACGCGGCGGCTACGACGCCACCGGGCACGGCAACTCCGTCCCCCGCTTCCACATCACCTGGGGGACCGGGCCCGGGGTGATCGCCCCCTTCGTGCGGCGGGTGCGGGCCGGGGTCGCGCGTGGCCTCGTCGAGCTGAGGTTCCGTCACCGCGTCACCGGCCTCGCGCGCAGCGCGGGCACCGTCGACACCGTCACCGGCGAGATCCTGGAGCCCTCGGACGCGCCGCGGGGCAAGGCCAGCAGCCGCACGGTCACCGGCGCGTTCGAGCTGCGGGCCCAGGCGGTGATCATCACCTCGGGCGGTATCGGCGGCAACCACGACCTGGTCCGCGCCAACTGGCCGAAGCGTCTCGGCAACCCGCCGGAGCGCATGGTCTCCGGTGTGCCCGCGCACGTCGACGGCAGGATGCTCGGCATCGCCGAGGAGGCGGGCGCCCGTCTGATCAACCGCGACCGGATGTGGCACTACACCGAGGGCCTGCACAACTGGAACCCCATCTGGGACAACCACGGCATCCGCGTCCTGCCCGGTCCGTCCTCCCTCTGGCTGGACGCCCGCGGCCGGCGCCTGCCCGTCCCGCTCTTCCCCGGCTTCGACACCCTCGGCACGCTCGAGCACATCATGAGGACCGGGTACGACCACACGTGGTTCGTGCTCGACCAGAAGATCATCGGCAAGGAGTTCGCGCTCTCCGGCTCCGAGCAGAACCCCGACCTCACCGGCAAGTCGGTCCGGGACGTGATCGTGCGGGCCCGCGCGGACGTGCCGGGCCCGGTCAAGGCGTTCATGGACCACGGGGTGGACTTCGTCGTCGAGAAGGACCTCGGCGCGCTGGTGCGCGGCATGAACGCGCTCACCAAGGAACCACTCATCGACGAGACCGAGCTGCGCCGCGAGATCGTCGCGCGTGACCGGGAGATCCTCAACCCCTTCACCAAGGACCTCCAGGTGACCGCGATACGCGGGGCCCGCCGCTTCCTCGGCGACCGGCTGATCCGTACGGCGGCACCGCACCGCATCCTGGACCCCAAGGCGGGCCCGCTGATCGCGGTGCGCCTCAACATCCTCACCCGCAAGACGCTGGGCGGCCTGGAGACCGACCTGTCCTCCCGGGTGCTGACCGAGGGCGGCGACCCGCTGCCGGGCGTGTACGCGGCCGGGGAGGCGGCGGGCTTCGGCGGCGGCGGGGTGCACGGCTACCGCTCCCTGGAGGGCACGTTCCTCGGCGGGTGCCTGTTCTCGGGACGCACCGCCGGACGGGCGGCGGCGAAGGCGGTCGGCTGAGCGCACCCGGGGCGGGAGCGGCGGCACCACGACGACCGCCCCGCCCCGCGTCCACGCAACAGTGGCCCGTTAAACGCCCTTGCCGCACAGCGTGGTTGGCACGTGTATGCGATGCGGTAAGCCCTTGACGCACACCGCAGGCGGAGGGTTTGCTGTGCGTGACCGCACTCTGACGAGCCGCGTCCGGTAAGGAATCACCGCGGTGCCACCCCCACCCCCACCCCCACCGGCGTTCGGCCGTGCCCGCAAGCGCGCGGACCGGCTCTTCGACGCCGCGCTCGACGACACCGAACTCATCGCTGCCCGGGCCTCGCTCGCCCGCGGACGATGGGCGACCGTGCGCGCCCTGCTCGCCGCGACCCGGGACGACTGGGACCGCCGCGGCCACCGCGTCACCGTCCTCGCCCAGGAGCCCACGGCGCTCGCCTGGGCGCGCGACTGGCAGCTCGCCGAGCCGGAGTCGCCCTGCGCCGCGGTCCTCGTCGCCCACGCCGTCGTCCACCGCGCACTGAACGGCAAGGAGAGCCCGGACGCGGCCCGCGAGGCCTGCCGGGCCGCCGCCGCGCTCGCCCCCGAGGACCCCACGCCGTGGCTCGGCCTGCTGATCCTGGAGCGGTCGCTCGGCACCGAGGAGGACGTGGTCCGCCTCTTCGACGAGGTGCGCGCCCGCTACCCGGACCACCACCACGCGCACCACCTGGTGGTCGCCCGGCTCGCCGAGCGCCGTGCCGACGCCGGCCAGGACCCGCTGCACGAGGTCTACGATTTCGCCAACTGGGCCGCCGAACAGGCCCCCGCCGACTCGCCGCTCGCCATCCTCCCGGTCGTCGCGCACGCCGAGCGCTACCGCGTGCTGGCCGCCACGGGCAGTGAGCCGCCCGATCCCGTCGCCTCCGGGCACTGGGTGGGGCGGCGTGCCCGCCAGGTGATGAAGGCGGCGTTCGACTGGTGGTTGGAGTGGGAGCGCGACGACCACCCGCGCCGTCATGTCGACCTCAACTTCCTGGCCCACGCCAAGTACTGCGAGGGCCGGGGTGCCGAGGCCGCCGCCCTGTTCCACCGCATCGGGTCGTACGCGACCCCGGCGCCGTGGTCGTACCCCGACCGCGACCCGTACACGGCGTTCCGTACGGCGCGCGACACGGCGTTGGGCACGGTGTGACGACACCGACGGCCCCGAAAGCCCCTGAAGTCCCGACAGTCCCACCCGAAAGGACAACCGCGCGATGACGACCGGTGGTTCGAGCACGAGCAGACCGGCCGCCGCCGACGGCGGCGCCATCCCCACCTTCAAGGGGCAGGAACGCGCCCTGCGGGCCGACCGGCTCGGCACGACGGGCCTGCTGCTGTCCGTGCTGGCGGCGACGGCCCCCCTGATGGTCGTCGCGGGTGTCATGCCCACCACATTCGGGGTGATGGGCATCGTCGGCCAGCCGCTGTTGTTCGTCGTCCTCGGCGTCGTGCTCGCCCTGTTCTCCTTCGGATATGCGGAGATGAGCCGCCACGTCCACAACGCGGGCGCGTTCTACGCGTACATCTCCCGAGGGCTCGGCGGCACGGCGGGGGCGGCCGCGGCGGCGGTGGCGCTCGTCGCCTACAGCGCGCTGCAGTTCGGGATCTACGGCATCTTCGGCTTCGAGGTCTCCGGACTTTTCGCCACATATCTGGACATCCAGGTGGCCTGGTGGATCCCGGCGCTGGCCGCCGTCCTCGTCGTCGGCACGCTCGGCTGGCTGAAGATCGACGTCAACGCGCGCGTGCTCGGGGCGCTGCTGCTGGTCGAGGTCGCGCTCGTCGTCATCTTCGACGTGGCGGCCGTCGCCGATCCCTCCAAGGAGGGGCTGTCCCTGCACGCCTTCAATCCGGACACCCTCACCGGGGCGGGCGTCGGCACCGCGCTGTGCTTCTGCCTCGCCGCCTTCACCGGCTTCGAACAGGCACCCGTCTACGCAGAGGAGACCAGCCGCCCGCACGTCCTGGTACCCCGGGTGATGTTCCTCGCGATCGGTTTCGTCGCCGTCTTCTTCGCGGTCAGCTCGTGGGCGCTGACGGTCGCCGCCGGGCCCTCCCGGATCGTCCCGGCCGCGCAGAAGCAGAGCGCCGGGCTGCTGTTCTGGCTGACCGAGTCCCTCCTCGGGCACACCTTCGCGGACGTGCTGCACGTGCTGTTCGTGACCGGCATGTTCGCGGCGCTCCTCAGCTTCCACAACGTGGTCGCCCGATACGCGTTCGCCATGGGCCGCGAGGGACTGCTGCCGGCCGCCTTCGGACGGACGACCGGCGCGAGCGGGGCCCCCGGCACGGGTTCGCTGCTGCAGAGCGCGGTGTCCGCGGTGATCGTGATCGCGTTCGCGGTGGCCGACGACAAGCCGAACGGCGACCCGACCGCGCCCGTGCTGCACCTGTTCACCTGGTTCGGCAGCGTAGGAGCGCTCGGCGTCACCGTGCTGATGGTGGCCGCCTCCGCCGCCGTGATCGTCTTCTTCGCCCGGCGTGGCTCCGCCCGCGCCCAGGGCTGGCGGCTGGCCACCTCCGCGGTGGCGGGACTCGCCCTGCTGGTGATCGCCGCCTACACGGTCAAGGACTTCGACGTCCTGGTCGGCACGGGCCCGGACTCGGAACTCGGATGGCTGCTCCCCGCGATCATCGGCGTCGCTCTGCTGCTCGGCCTGGCCCAGGGGCTGCTGCTGCGCTCCCGCAAGCCCCAGGCGCACGCCCGCATCGGCCTGGGCAACGAGGCGTTCCAACTGGAGAAGGCGGCGGAGTCGACGGCATGACCGGCGCGCGTCGCTGATCCAGCCCGCTGATCCGGCTTCCTGAGAACCCGGTGAGAAGTGTGACGGAATCCTGACGGGCACACGGTTCCCCTGGCATCGAGGGGGTGCCGGGTGCTCGAATCGTTGTGTGAACCCTGAACGACCGCAAGAGCCGGACGCGCCGGAGCACCCGGCGACCGGTACGCCGATCGGCCGCCGGGTGCTGCTGGGCACCCTGGGACTCGGCGCGCTCGGCGTGATCGCGGCGCCCACCCTCCAGCGCGGCCTGGAGTCCTTTCTCGGCGGTGTCGCCGGCAAGGACCCGACGGGCCTGACCGGACTGCTGCCCAACGGCGGCGGCTTCCGCTACTACTCGGTGACCGCCACCGTCCCGCACCTCGGCGAGACGAGCTACCGGCTCACCGTGAACGGCCTGGTCGACCACCCGAAGACGTACAGCCTGGCCGACCTGCGCGCCCTGCCCCAGACCCGGCTCGTGCACGACGTCCAGTGCGTCACGGGCTGGCGGGTGCCGAAGACGCCGTTCGAAGGCGTACGGCTGTCCGCGCTGCTGGACGCCGCGGGCGTCAAGTCCTCCGCCGGCGCCGTGCGCTTCACCTGCTTCGACGGGGCGTACACCGAGAGCCTCACCCTGGACCAGGCGCGCCGCGACGACGTCCTGGTCGCTCTGAAGATGCAGGACAAGCCGGTGACCCACGACCACGGCGGCCCGGTCCGGCTCTACGTCGCCCCCATGTACTTCTACAAGTCCGCGAAATGGCTCTCCGGCATCACCGTCACCCGGGACGTGCGCCCCGGGTACTGGGAGGAGCGCGGATACGACGTCGACGCCTGGGTCGGCCGGTCGAACGGACGCGACGATGCCCCCACGAGTTGACGCCCCGCAGCCCCCCGTCTCCGCACCGGCCCGGGTACGCCGCTTCACCCGCGCCGAGCACTGGGTCCACCGCGCGACCGCCGTCCTGATGGGCGTGTGCGTGGTGACGGCGGCCTGCCTCTACATCCCCGCGTTCGCGGAACTGGTGGGGCGCCGCGAACTGGTGGTCAGGGTCCACGAGGTGGCGGGCGTGCTGCTGCCGGTCCCGGTCCTGCTCGGCCTCGCCTCCCGGGCCTTTCGCGCCGACCTCGGCCACCTCAACCGCTGGGGGCCGCACGACCGGGTCTGGCTGCGCGCGGCCCTGCGGCGCGACCACCGCCGCGAGTCCCGGCCCGCGGGCAAGTTCAACGCGGGGCAGAAGACGTACGCGGCCTGGATCGCGGGCGCCACACTGGTCATGCTCGGCACGGGACTGCTGATGTGGTTCACGCACCTGACCCCGCTGATGTGGCGCACCTCGGCGACGTTCGTCCACGACTGGCTCGCCCTGACGATCGGCGTGGTCCTGGCCGGCCACATCGGCATGGCCCTCGGCGACCTGGAGTCCCGCCGGGGCCTGCGCACGGGTCTGGTCGCCCGCGACTGGGCGGAGCGGGAACACCCGCTGTGGCGCCCGTAGGAAGAACGGCGAAGGAACGGCCGCGGATCAGGGCGGTGATCGACGACCCGACCGCCGCCCGCGACCTCCTCGACTCACCGGCGGGCCGCCCGGTCAGCCACCCTGGCCGAAGTCCAGCAGCACCTTGCACGAGCGGCTCCGGTCCGCCGCCAGGGCGAACGCCGACTCCGCTTCCCGCACCGGGACCACCTCGCTGATCAGCGCGTCGAACGCCGGGTCGGAGGCGAGCAGGCCGAGCGCGTCGTCGAACTCCGTGTCGAAGCGGAACGCGCCGCGCAGGTCGATCTCCCGGCTCACCAGCAGGTTGCCCGCGAAGGGGCTCCGATCCGGGGACAGCATGCCGAGCTGGACGACGACACCGCCCCGGCGGACCAGTCGCAGACAGGTGTCGAGCCCGGCGGCGACACCCGACGCCTCCACCGCCACCTCCACCTCGGCGGGCCACCCCGCGTCGTCCGGGTCGTCCGCCCGTACCAGGGTGTCGGCGCCTGCCGCCGCGGCGAACGCCAGCGCCCGAGGCAGCAGGTCCGTGACCGTGACCTGTGCCGCGCCGGCCGCCTTCGCGGCCGCCACCACCAGGCAGCCGATAGGGCCCGCACCGGTCACCAGGACGTGCCGGCCGGCCACCTCACCGGCCCGGCGCACCGCGTGCAGCGCCACCGACAACGGCTCGGCGAGCGCCGCCCGGCGCAGCTCCAGACCTGCCGGCAGCGGCCTCAGCTGCTCGGCCGGGACGGCCATCCGCGCGGCGAAGCCGCCCTGCACATGCGGGAAACGGGCCGCGCTGCCGAGGTAGCGGGTGTCCCGGCACACGTTCCGCCGTCCGCCCGCGCACTGCGGACACACCCCGCAAGGAGTGGCCGGGTGCACCGCGACGGCCGTACCGACGGCCGGACCTGACGCGCCGTCACCGTAGTCGATCACCGTCCCGACCACCTCGTGGCCGAGCACCATCGGCTCCCTGAGCCGGAAGTCCCCGACCCCGCCGTGCCGCCAGTAGTGCAGATCCGAGCCGCACACCCCGCCGTAGCGGACGGCGACCAGCGCCTGCCCGGCCCCCGGCTCCGGGACCGGCAGTTCGTCGACCCGCAGGTCGCCCTGGCCGTGGATGACGCAACCCGGCATCGTGGACATCTCGATGGCCCCCTTCACAGCACACTCGTCATGCCGCCGTCGACATACAGCACCTGTCCGCCGACGAAGTCCGCCGCGGGGGAGGCGAGGAACAGCACCCCGCCCACCAGGTCCTCCGTACGCCCCCAGCGCCCAGCCGGAGTGCGCCCGCGCACCCAGGCGCTGAACTCCTCGTCCTGGACGAGCGGCCGGGTCAGCTCCGTCTCGATGTAGCCGGGGCCGAGCCCGTTGACCTGCACACCGTGCGGACCCCAGTCCGCGCACATGCCCTTGGTGAGCATCTTCAGCGCGCCCTTGGTCGCCGCGTACGGCGCGATCCCGGGCCGGACCACCTCGCTCTGCAGCGAGCAGATGTTGATGATCTTGCCGTGGCCGCGCTCGGTCATGTGCCGGGCCGCCTCACGGCCGACCAGGAACGCGCTGGTCAGGTTGGTGTCCAGGATCCGGTGCCAGTCGGTGTCGGTGAACTCCAGCAGAGGCGCGCGCAGTTGCATGCCGGCGTTGTTGACCAGGATGTCGAGCGGGCCCACCCGCTCCTCGACGTCCGCGATCCCGGCGGCGACCGAGGCGCCGTCGGTCACGTCGAACACGGCCGTGTGCACGTCGCCCGGCAGTTCCGCCGCCGCCGTCGTGAGCCGGTCGGCGTCGCGCCCGTTGAGGACCACCGTGCAGCCGGCCTGCGCCAGACCGCGGGCGAGCGCGAGGCCGATGCCCCGGCTGGAGCCGGTCACCAGTGCCGTACGGCCGCCGATGTCGAAGAGGGGGTGAGCCGTCATCGCCGTACCACTCCTAGATGATGAGGGAGAGCAGGAGGACCAGTCCGCCGGCGACCACGGAGATGATGCACTCCATGACCGACCAGGTCTTCAGGTTCTGGCCGACACTGAGCCCGAAGTACTCCTTCACCAGCCAGAACCCGGCGTCGTTCACATGGCTGAAGAAGAGCGAGCCGGCGCCGATGGCCAGCACCAGCAGGGCCGCGTGCGTGGTCGACATGTCGGCCGCCAGCGGCGCGACCAGACCGGCGGCCGAGACGGTCGCCACGGTCGCGGAACCGGTCGCGAGCCGGATCGACACCGCGATCAGCCAGGCCAGCAGCAGGGCGGGGATCGACCAGTCCTTCGATATGTCGAGGACCATCTGGCCCACGCCGCAGTCGATCAGCGTCTGCTTGAAGCCGCCGCCCGCGCCCACGATCAGCAGGATGCCCGCGATGGGGGCGAGGCCCTTCTCGACGAGCTGGGAGATCCGCTCCTTGCCGAAGCCGGCCGGGCGACCCAGCGTGAAGATACCCACGATCACGGCCGCGAGCAGTGCGATCAGCGGCGAGCCGATCACGTCGAAGACGCGCTGCACCATCTTGGCCGGGTCGTCGACGACGATGTCCACCAGCGCCTTCGCCAGCATCAGCACGACCGGCAGCAGCACGGTGGCCAGCGTGGGGCCGAAGCCGGGGCGCCTCTGAAGCTCTTCGGAGGCGCGCGGGGGAATCATGCGGTCGGGGACCGGGGCGTCCACCCAGCGGGCCGCGACCTTCGAGAACAGCGGGCCCGCGATGATCACCGTCGGGACGGCGACCAGCACGCCGAGCGCCAGCGTCACACCGAGGTTCGCCTTGACCGCGTCGATCGCGACCAGCGGACCGGGGTGCGGCGGGACCAGACCGTGCATCACGGACAGGCCCGCGAGCGCCGGGATGCCGATCCGCATCAGCGAGTAGTTGCCGCGCTTGGCGACCATCAGCACGACCGGGATCAGCAGCACGATGCCGACCTCGAAGAACAGCGGGAGCCCGATCACCGCGGCGATCAGCACCATCGCCCACGGCATCGCACGGCCCTTGGCCTTGGCGAGGATCGTGTCGACGATCTGGTCCGCGCCGCCTGAGTCGGCGAGCAGCCTGCCGAGGATCGCGCCGAGCGCGATCAGGACGCCCACACCGGCCACGGTCGAGCCGAGCCCGGTGGTGAAACTGGTGATCGCCTTGTCGAGCGGTGCCCCGGCGAACGCGCCCAGCGCGAGCGAGCCGATGGTCAGGGCCAGGAAGGCGTGGAGCTTGAACTTGGTGATGAGCAGCACGATGACGGCAATGCCCGCCACCGCCGCGATGCCCAGTTGAGCGTGGCCCGCCGACGTGATCGGCTCGACGGGGTCCGCTGCCAGCATCTCGACGCTGAGTCTGGTCACGGGTGTTCCCTAGGAGTGAGGAGAGGAACTCTCGGTTTCGGGTGAGGACGACCCCCGGCGGCCCCTGGGGAGAGGGCCGTCGCCGAGGGCGAGGGAGTTGTTACTGCGAGGACCGCGCGGAGGGCCGCTCGAGGTCGCGCAGGGCGCTCACGGCGCGGGCGGTGATGTCCTCGGGGCTGCCCGAGACGTCCACCGCGACCCCTCGCTCGTCAGGCTCCAGCGGCTGGAGCGTGGCGAACTGGGAGTCCAGCAGCGCCGTGGGCATGAAGTGCCCCTGGCGGTGCGCCATCCGTTCCTCGATCAGCCCCCGGTCGCCCGTCAGATGCACGAAGACGACGCCGGGAGCCGAGGCCCGCAGCCGGTCGCGGTACGCGCGCTTCAGCGCCGAACTGCTGACCACCCCGCCCAGCCCCGCCCGCTCGTGCGCCCAGGCGCCGATGGCGTCCAGCCACGGCCACCGGTCCGCGTCGTCGAGCGGGATCCCGGCCGACATCTTGGCGATGTTGGCCGGCGGGTGGAAGTCGTCGCCCTCGGCGTACGGGACGCCGAGCCGGGCCGCAAGCAGGGGACCGATGGTGGTCTTGCCGGTGCCTGCGACGCCCATGACCACGACGACGTGGGGGGTACGCGGATGCTGCATCGTGCTCTCGCTGTCTTCGTCGACATCTGGTGTCGACGTCACTGAAACCGATTAGGTACGACGAATTCAAGACCCTGTGACATATAAGTCTGACTTTTTCTTCTCGTGACCTTCCTCGTACGCTGAGTGCATGAGCACACCGGGCCGGGGGCTGCACGGCCATGTACTGGACACCCTCGGCCCCGCGATCACCGCGGGCGAGTACCCGCCGGGCAGCGTCCTGCGCACCGACGAACTCGCCCAGCGCTTCGAGGTGTCCCGGTCCGTGATGCGCGAGGCGGTGCGCGTCCTGGAGTCCATGCACCTGGTGGAGTCGCGCCGCCGGGTGGGCGTGACGGTCCTGCCCCCTTGCGAGTGGAACGTCTACGACCCCCAGGTCATCCGGTGGCGGCTGGCCGGCGCCGACCGCCCCCGGCAGCTGCGCTCGCTGACCGTGCTGCGCTCGGCGATCGAACCGGTCGCGGCCGGCCTCGCCGCGCGCCACGCCACCGCCGAGCAGTGCGCCGAACTCACCGAGTGCGCCCTCGGGATGGTGGCCAACTCACGTGGCCACAAACTGGAGGGCTACCTGGTCCACGACATGGCCTTCCACCGGGTGATCCTCGAGGCGTCGGGCAACGAGATGTTCGCGCGCCTCGGCGACGTGGTCGCGGAGGTCCTCTCGGGCCGCACCCACCACGACGTCATGTTCGAGGACCCGGACCCCGCCGCGGTCACCCTGCACGTCCAGGTCGCCGAGGCGGTACGGGAGGGCGACGCGGCCCGCGCCGAGCAGCTCACCCGCGAGATCACCGTGGGCGCGCTGCACGAACTGGACATCCTCGCGCCGTGACGGCGCCGGGAGCCGTCAGGAGCCGTCAGTCTCGGTCGAGGAACTCCCCGTCGACGTACACCCACGCCCCGTCGACCCGCTCGAAGCGGCTGCGCTCGTGCAGCGAGCCACCCCGGTAGGAGGCGCGGAAGGTCACGGTCCCCCCGGAGTGGAACGCTGAACCCTCCGTCGTCCCCAGGATCTCCAGCCCCGTCCACCGCATCCGCGGGTCGAGGTCGAGCCGCGCCGGGCGGGTGCGCGGATGCCATGTGCGCAGCAGATACCCCGCGTCCCGCCGAACGAAGGCGCTGTACCGGGACCGCATGAGCGCCTCGGCGGTCGGCGCGGCGGCCCCCGCGTGGAAGCGGCCGCAGCAGTTCTCGTACGCCTCGGGCAGCCCGCACGGGCAGGAACGCGTGGTCATGACCGCCATTCTGCCCGGCCCGGCGACGCGCCCCGCGGGGACTGTGCGGCACGCGTCCATCGGAGTCACAGTGGAAGAGGGCCGCATCCCTTTCAGTCCTCTTGCCTCGCACCCGCGTGAGGAGGGACGGACGATGACCCGAGCCGCCGACAGCCGGACTGTGTCCGCCAAGGAGTGGACACTGCACCTGTACCTGTCCGAACACGATCCGGCGACCACGGCCCGGGCCGTCCTGGACACCGGCGAGAACGTGCTCGAAAGCCACGCGGAGGCCCACCGCAGCCCGTACGACACGGCGGTGCCCGAGATCGGCGACGAACTCGCCGCCGGACGCGCTCTGATCGCCCTGGGCCGCCGGCTGGTCCGCGCCGCCGTCGGTGACATCACGGCGGCAGGGGCGCCCGAGGAGCCCCCGCCCGCACCGCTCTGGTCCCCCCGGGAGTGAGGAGGCTGCATCGTGGTCTTCACCGATCGTCTCGAAGCCGGACGGCAGTTGGGCGCGCGCCTGAAGCACCTCAGGGGCCGCGACCTCGTGGTGCTGGGGCTGCCCAGAGGAGGGGTGCCGGTCGCCGCCGAGGTCGCCGATGCGCTCGGGGCGCCGCTGGACGTGTGCCTGGTCCGCAAGCTGGGCGTGCCCTTCCAGCCGGAGCTGGGAATGGGGGCGATCGGCGAGGACGGCGTGCGCGTGATCAACGACGCGGTGGTGCGGGAGGCCCGCGTCACACCGGAGGAACTGGCGCAGGTCGAGGAGCGCGAGCGCGAGGTGCTGGAACTCAGGGGCCGGCGCTACCGGGGCGGGCACTCACCGGTCCCCGTCCGGGGGCGGACCGTGGTGGTCGTCGACGACGGGGTGGCCACCGGGTCCACCGCGCGCGCCGCCTGCCGGATCGCCCGGGCCCGGGGAGCGGCACGGATCGTGCTGGCGGTGCCCGTCGCCCCGCAGGACTGGGCCGAGCGGCTCGCCGACGAGGCCGACGAACTGGTCTGCCTGGACACCCCGCAGATCTTCTTCGCGGTCGGCCAGTTCTACGCCGACTTCACCCAGGTCGACGATGCCGAAGTGGCCGCCTGCCTGCAACGGACCGCGGGGCACATGGGCACCGTGGACCGCGAGGTGGAGGCGGCCGCCGGTGCCGTACGCCTCGGCGGGCGGCTGACCGTGCCCGAGGACCCGACCGGAATCGTCGTCTTCGCCCACGGCAGCGGCAGCAGCCGGCACAGCCCGCGCAACCGGTTCGTGGCCGAGGGCCTGAACCGGGCCGGGCTCGGCACGCTGCTGTTCGACCTGCTCACCGAGGAGGAGGAGCGCGACCGGGCCAACGTCTTCGACACCGAGCTGCTGGCCCGGCGGCTCGCCGACACCACCGGCTGGCTGCGCACCCGACCGGAGACGCAGGAACTCGCCGTCGGCTACTTCGGCGCCAGCACCGGCGCCGCCGCCGCGCTGTGGGCGGCCACCGAACCGGGGGCGCACATCGCCGCCGTGGTCTCCCGCGGAGGCAGGCCCGACCTCGCCGGACCGCGCCTGCCCGAGGTGACGACACCCACGCTGCTCGTCGTCGGCGGCGCCGACCCGCTCGTCCTCGACCTCAACCGGCAGGCCCAGGCCCGGCTGCGCTGCGAGAACCACCTCGCGGTCGTCCCCGGCGCCACCCACCTGTTCGAGGAACCGGGCGCCCTTGAGGCGGTCACCGACCTGGCCCGCGACTGGTTCACCGACCACATGGCGCCCGCGCACGTATGACCGGGACCCACGGCACAACCGCGACCCTTCGCGCGGCGCCCGATACCGCCTTAGCGTGGAACAGTGCACACGGGCGCGGTGACCCTGTTCCTGTGCGGGGACGTCATGCTCGGCCGGGGCGTCGACCAGATCCTCCCGCATCCCGGCGATCCGGCGCTGCGGGAGACCTACATCCACGACGCCCGGGCCTACGTCGGCCTGGCCGAGGCCGCCAACGGGCCCATTCCCCAGCCGGTCGACTACTCCTGGCCCTGGGGCGAGGCGCTGGCGGTGCTGCAGGACGCCGCCCCCGACGTGCGGGTGGTCAATCTGGAGACCGCCGTCACCGGCGACGGGGACTTCGCGCCCGGCAAGGGCGTCCACTACCGGATGAGCCCCGCCAACCTGCCCTGCCTGGCCGCCCTGCGCCCGGACGTCTGCGCCCTCGCCAACAACCACGTCCTCGACTTCGGTCGGCGCGGCCTCGAGGAGACCCTGGACTCCCTGGCGGCAGCGGGGCTGCGCACGGCCGGGGCGGGTCGGGACGCGACCGCGGCCGGGCGGCCCGCGATCGTCCCCCTCGACGGAGGCGGACGCGTGCTGGTGTTCTCCTTCGGCATGCCCTCCAGCGGGATCCCGGAGGACTGGGCCGCCACCGAGGACCGGTCCGGCGTCGACTTCGTCGCGGACCCGACCGTCGCCGTGGCCGCCGGGTTCGCCGCCCGTCTGCGGCAGCTCAAGCATTCCGGAGACATCGTCGTCGCCTCGGTCCACTGGGGCCCCAACTGGGGCTATGACGTCTCCCGCGCCGAGATCCGCTTCGCCCACGCGCTCGTCGACGCGGGCGTGGACATCGTCCACGGGCACTCCTCGCACCACCCGCGCCCGCTGGAGACCTACCGGGGCAGGCTCGTCCTGTACGGCTGCGGGGACCTCGTCGACGACTACGAGGGCATCGGCGGCTACGAGCGCTACCGCGACGACCTGCGCCTGCTGTACCTGGTGACGGTCGACCCGGACACCGGCCGGACGACCGGCGCCCGCATCGTCACCCTCCAGGCACGCAGAATGCGGCTGGAGCACGCCTCGGACGAGGACACCTCCTGGCTGCGCACCGCCCTCGACGGATTCAGCCGGGAGTTCGGCACCCGCGTGGACCGCGAACCCGACGGCACGCTCACGCTGCGCGCCCTGCGCTGACCTACCACCGCGTCTCGTCCTCGTCGTCGTCCGGCACGACGTGCACCGCGGCCTCCTCGGCCGTGCGGGCGCCGCTGTCGAAGCCGACGTCGTTGGCGACGGCCTCCGCGTCGGTGTCCTCGTGCGCGCCCTCGTCCGGCGCGACCAGCCGCCCGGCGTCCGGGCCGCCGACCTCGTCGTCCCTCGGCTCGCCCGCACCGCCGGGCAGGTCGCCGATCCCGTCGCCCACCACGGCCGTGTCCTCGGGCACCTCCCGGGCCAGCCTCTCGTCCAGCGACTCGCCGTCGCGCTGCTCGGCCGCGGTGGTGCCCACGTCGTTCACCGCGAGAGGCTTCTCCGGCGGCGAGTAGCCCTCCTCCATGGGCTCCACGACCCGGTGCTCCAGGCTGTCCGGGGACTCCAGCGGGCTCATGTCCTCCACGACGTCCTCGTCCCGCTGGGGCTGGTAGACCTCGTCACCCATGCTGTTCTCAGTCACTTCGGCACCCCCTCACATATCGTGTCCCACGAGTTGCGGCGACCACTGTCGGGTCTCCGGTCGGCCGTACGGCAAACGCGCGCCATCTCACCCCGACCCACCCTTGGCGAGGAACCGGCGCAGCCGCCGCAGCGGCCAGGTGTTGATCACATCGTCCGCGGTGAGCCAGCCGCGCTGCGCGGTACCGACGCCGTAGCGCAGGTGGGCCAGGTGGAGCACGGAGTGCGCGTCGGTGTTCACGGCGAACTTCACGCCGTGCTGCCGGGCCCGCAGGATGTCCTCGTCGCACAGGTCGAGCCGGTCCGGCTGCGCGTTGATCTCCAGCGCGGTGCCGGTGCGGGCGCAGGCCGCGAAGACCTCGTCCCAGTCGGCGTCCACCCCCGGCCGCTTGCCGATCAGGCGCGTGGTGGGATGGCCGATGATGTTGACGTGCGGATTCTCACAGGCCCGCACCAGACGCCGCGTCATCGCCTCGCGGTCCAGGTCGAAGTGGGAGTGCAGCGAGGCCACACACAGGTCGAAGCCGGCCAGGAACGCGCCCGGCCAGTCCACGTCCCCCTCGGCGCTGATGTTGAGCTCGGTGCCGTGCAGCAGCCGCATCCCGTGGTGCGCGCCGTCCAGCGCCCGCAGCTCCTCCCGCTGGGCGAGGATCTTCTCGTCCGTCATGCGCTGCATGTACAGGTTCGGCGCGTGGTCGGTGACCGCGTAGTACGCGTATCCGCGCTCGGCCGCGGCCTCCACCATCGCCTCCAAGGAGGCCAGCCCGTCGGTGAGGTCCGTGTGCGTGTGCAGATCGCCGCGCACGTCCCGCTCCGTCACCACCTCCGGCAACTCCCCGCGCACGGCCGCCTGGACCTCCCCGCGGTCCTCCCGCAGTGTCGGCGGAATCCACGGCAGGCCCAGGCGGGCGTACACCTCCTCCTCGCTGCGGGAGGCGACCGACTCCCCGCTGCCCGTGTCGAACAGGCCGTACTCGGACAGCTTCAGACCCTGGCGTACGGCGATGGTGCGGGTCCGGATGTTGTGCGCCTTGGAGCCGGTGAAGTACTGCAGCCCGGCGCCCCACGAGTCGGGCGGCAGCACCCGCAGGTCCACCTGCACGCCCTTGGTGGTGCGGATCGACGTCTTCTTCTCACCGTGCGCGATCACCTCGGCGGTGGACGGCAGCCCCTCCAGGGCCTCCATGAAGAGGGCCGACCGCTTGGCCGCGACCAGGATGTCGATGTCGCCGATCGTCTCCTTCATCCGCCGCAGCGATCCCGCGTACGTGCAGCGCTTGCAGCCGGTGACCTGGGACAGCTCGGCGACGATCTCCTCGGCGGTGTCCAGCGCCAGATGGATCGGGATACGGCCGCCCGCCTGCTGCATCAGCCGGATCCCGTGCAGGATGTTCTCCTGCGTCTTCTCGCCGAACCCCTTCAGGTCGGCCAGCGCGTCCGCCTCGATGGCGGCGGCCAGCTCGCTCACCGACGAGATGTGCAGGTCCTCGTAGAGCCGCATCGCCTTCTTCGGACCCAGCGTGGGGATCCTGATCAGCTCCCGCACCCCGGCGGGGATCTTCGCCCGGCGCTCCTCGACGACCGCGACCGTGCCGGTGCGCAGATACTCGATCACCTTCTCGGCGATCGACCGGCCCACGTTCGGGATGTCCCGCAGCCCGTCGGCGTCCAGATGGGAGATGTCGGCCGGGTGGCCGCCGATGGCACGCGCGGCCTTCTCGTAGGCGCGCGCCTTGAAGGCGTCGCCTCCCGTGATCGCGACGAGGTCCGCGTACTCCTGCAGGAGCGCCTCGACCTCTTCGTTGGCCCGGGCCACACCTCGAGTCTAGGAACCGCCCGGGAGGTGGGCCACACGCGAAAGGGTGCCGACCGGAACCGGTCGGCACCCTTCGGGTCACGTGTCCGAGGGGGGACTTGAACCCCCACGCCCGATAAAGGGCACTAGCACCTCAAGCTAGCGCGTCTGCCATTCCGCCACCCGGACAAGGTGTCTGTCGTGCGGGCTTCCCCCGCGGCGACGAGGGAAACATTACCAGGCTTTCGGCGGCGTTCGATCACCCCCTTTTCCGCGTGAACGGCCTGTGACGGGCCGTACACCGCCTTGGGCCGCGACGGGGGTCGGAGGGAGGATGAGGAGGACCACCAGCAGGGAGACCGGGAGGAAGCAGCGTGACCGACACCGGCACGGCCAGGAGCGTCACCGGCGAGGACGAGGTCGTCGACCTCTGCCGTGAGCTGATCCAGATCGACACCAGCAACTACGGCGACCACTCGGGTCCCGGCGAACGGAGGGCCGCCGAGTACGTCGCCGAGAAGCTCGCCGAGGTGGGGCTCGAACCGAAGATCTTCGAGTCGCACCCGGGCCGTGCCTCCACGGTGGCCCGTATCGAGGGCGAGGACCCCTCACGGCCCGCGCTGCTCATCCACGGCCACACCGACGTCGTACCGGCCAACGCGGACGACTGGACGCACCACCCGTTCTCCGGCGAGATCGCCGACGGATGCGTGTGGGGGCGCGGCGCGGTCGACATGAAGGACATGGACGCCATGACCCTGGCGGTCGTCCGCGACCGGCTGCGCAGCGGGCGCAGGCCGCCGCGCGACATCGTCCTCGCCTTCCTCGCCGACGAGGAGGCGGGCGGCACCTACGGCGCCCGCTACCTGGTCGACAACCACCGCGACCTCTTCGAGGGCGTCACCGAGGCCATCAGCGAGGTCGGCGGTTTCTCGTTCACGGTGAACGAGCAGCGCCGGCTCTACCTCATCCAGACGGCCGAGAAGGGCATGCACTGGATGAAGCTCACCGTGGCCGGCACCGCGGGCCACGGGTCGATGATCCACCGGGACAACGCGATCACCGAGCTCTCCGAAGCCGTGGCACGCCTCGGCCGGCACAAGTTCCCGGTACGGGTCACCAAGACGACGCGGGCCTTCCTCGACGAACTCGGCGACGCGCTCGGCACCGAACTCGACCCGGAGAACATGGAGGGCACCCTCGCCAAGCTCGGCGGCATCGCCAAGCTCATCGGCGCGACCCTGAGCAACACCGCCAACCCCACCCAGCTGAACGCCGGTTACAAGGTGAACGTCATTCCGGGCGAGGCCACGGCGCACGTCGACGGGCGCTTCCTGCCCGGCTTCGAGGAGGAGTTCCTCGCCGACGTGGACCGGATCCTCGGGCCGAACGTGCGGCGCGAGGACGTGCACGCCGACAAGGCCGTCGAGACCGGCTTCGACGGTGCGCTGGTGGAGGCGATGCAGTCGGCGCTGCTGGCGGAGGACCCGGCCGCGAAGGCGATCCCGTACATGCTCTCCGGCGGCACGGACGCCAAGTCCTTCGACGACCTCGGCATCCGGGGCTTCGGCTTCGCGCCGCTGAAGCTGCCGCCGGAGCTGGACTTCGCGGGCATGTTCCACGGGGTCGACGAGCGGGTGCCGGTGGACGCGCTGCAGTTCGGCGTGCGGGTGCTGGACCGGTTCATCGACGCGTCCTGAGTCGGCGTCGGTCCCGTGCACTATTCGCCAGCGTGTACGGGAACACCCCGGGACGGGTGAATGCGACCATACGCTCGTAGCTCCATTACTCCCTCCTCGTTACACGTGGTGCGGTCCGAGGCTTGGATCGCTTTGCCAACAAGGAGGAATAATGATCAAGAAGGTCGTCGCTGCTGCGGCTGCCACCGGTGGTCTGGTTCTCGCGGGTGCGGGTCTGGCTGTCGCCGACTCGGGCGCCCAGGGTGCCGCCACGCACTCCCCGGGTGTCGTGTCGGGCAATGTGATCCAGGTTCCGGTGCACGTCCCGGTGAACGTCTGCGGCAACACGATCTCGGTGATCGGGCTGCTGAACCCCGCCTTCGGCAACACCTGCATCAACCACTGACGTGGTGCCTCACCCCATGAGGGGCCCGAACCCCATGAGGGTGTGAGTCCGTCGGCCCCGGAGTGCGTGCCATGCGCTCCGGGGCCGACCGGTTCCCCCGCGTCCGCATCCACCGCGCGGGACGCGTTCCGAAGGTCCACGACCAGCTCGAAGACAGGGAAATCAGCAATGCGACAGGTCACCCGCAAGGGCCTGATGACCATGGCGGCGGCGACCGGAGTCCTCGCGGTCACCGGCGGCTACGCGCACGCCGACGCCGGAGCGAACGGCTCCGCCAGCAACTCGCCCGGCGTGCTGTCGGGCAACCTGATCCAGGTTCCGGTGCACATCCCGGTGAACGTCTGCGGCAACACCGTGAACGTCATCGGGCTGCTCAACCCGGCGGCCGGCAACACGTGCGCGAACACCGGCAGCCAGTCCGGCGGCGGGGGCGGCGCCCAGGCCGGCGGGCACACCAGCGACTCGCCCGGCGTCGGCTCCGGCAACACCGCGCAGGTGCCGGTGGACGTTCCGGTGAACGTCTGCGGCAACTCCGTCAACGTGGGCGGGATCGGCAACCCGGCGGGCGGCAACGACTGCGCCAATCCGGGCGGCGGCCACTCCACCACGCCTCCCGGCGGCGGTGGCGGGACGACTCCTCCCGGCGGCGGGGGCAGCACCACGCCCCCCGGCGGCAGTGGCGGGACGACTCCTCCCGGCGGCGGGGGCAGCACCACGCCCCCCGGCGGCGGCACCACCACGCCTCCGGGCACGCCCCGCCACTCCGGCACGCCGCAGCACCCGGGCGGCGGCCAGGACAACTCCGGTCAGTGGAACACCGGCGGTCAGTGGAACTCCCAGCACGCGGCCACCGCACAGCTCGCCCACACCGGCAGCGACCTGCCGCTCGGCCTCCTGGCGCCGGTCGGCGCGGGAGCCCTGCTCGGCGGCGCGCTGCTCTACCGCAGGGCGCGGGCGCACGCGTAACGGCACCGGCACCGCCCGCTCCCCCCGGGGCGGGCGATACGGATCGGGCCCCGTCCGTGCGGGGCCCGATCCGTTTCAGTCACCTTCGCTCACCACGTTGCGCGCACCTGGCGGATGATCCGCCGACGCAACCGCACCTTGCGGCTCCCGTCGCGCAGCAGGCTCAGGCGGTCCAACTCCCAGTGTCCGTACTCGGCATGGTCCGTCAGCAGGCGTGTGGCGTCCTTGCGGGAGACCCCACGAGGTACGTACACGTCGACAAATTCGTATTCCGGCATCGCATCTATTGTGCGGGCTGGGGCCCGGTACGGATAGCGTCTGCACTATGTCTGATGCTGCGCAGCCCACCGCTGCCGAGGTACGCGCCGCCGCCGAGGCGGTCAAGACCGCACTCGACCGCCACCTTGCCGCGGTCGAGCGCAGGACGGGTGAGGACGACCCGGCCGTCTACGAGGCGTTCAACGAGCTGGCCGCGGCGGCCGAGGAGTACGACGAGCTGCTCTACGACCGCTACGACGAGGTCACCCCCTTTGAGATCCCCGGTGCGGAGGAGCCCCTTCCGCCGTACACGGGCCCCGAGGAACCGAGCGCGCTGAGCGTCCTGATCCGCCGGGACTACGCGGTGGCGGAGCCCCAGCGGCTGCTGGCACAGGCGGAGCGCGTGGAGGCCGCGGACGAGGAGCCCACGCCGGCGTCGTCGGCCGGCACCGTCCACGGCGCGCTCGGCGTGCTCTTCGGGGAGTTCGAACCGGACGAGATCGCCTCCCGGCACAAGGAGTTCGGCCTCGAGGAGGGCGACTCCACGCTGTGGGTGGTGGCCGCCGAGGAACCGGCCGAGCCGGGGGAGTGGCTGGAGGCCCCCTTCGAGCAGGTCGATCCCCAGCGGGTGATCTGCCGTTTCGACGTCAGCTCCGTCTTCGACGAGGAGGCGGACGTCGAGGAGCTGCGGGACGAGGAGCTGCGGGACGAGGAGCTACGGGAAGAGGAGCTGGAGGACGACGAGCTCGAGCTGGACGACGACGAGGACCTGGAACCGTTGGATCGTTGATCCTCAGCAGGGGGCTTCCCCGGCGGTGCCGTGTGGCCTGGGGCAGCACGGCACCACCGGGCCCCGCCGTAGTGAGGTGCCGCTCCTCAGTCCGAAGTCGGGACCTGGGGCCTCAGCAGCGCGAGCAGACGGGTCGTACGCGGCTTGGCCTGGATCTCCGCCACGGCACGCGGCAGGGCCTGGTCCGCGCCGTGCACCACCGACAGATGGCGGACCGCTCGGCCGAAGGCCGTGTAGACCCACGGCCGGGTGAGGCTCTGAGCGGCGTCGCCCGGCAGGACCACGACCACCGCCGGCCACCGCTGCCCCACCGCCTGGTGCGCGGTCAGCGCCCAGCCGTGACGTAGGGTCTGCTCCACCCGCTCCTTCGGCACGACCACGGGGACGCCCGCGCACTCCAGGTGCAACCCCTCGGCGTCGCCCTTCAGGACACGGCCCGGCAGCGTACGCCCCGGCGCGGGGGAGTAGGCGATCCGGTCGCCCGGGTCGAAGCCGCCGAAGCGCCCCGGCCCCGGGTTGAGCCGCTCCTTCAGAGCCGCGTTCAGCGCGCGGGTGCCCGCGGCGCCGCCGTGGCCCGGCGTGATCACCTGCGTCTCCTCCGCCGGAACCCCGATCGCCCGCGGCACCGAGTCCGCGACCAGCTGCACGGTCCGGTGCACGGCCTCCCCGGCGTCCCGCACCGGGACGATCACGACCTCCTTGCCGGGCGCGTCGACCTGCGGCAGCTCACCGATGCCGATGGCGGAGACAAGTTCGCCGAGCGGGCCCGGGTCGGGGGTCCGGGAGGTGATCTGCGGGCACACGCGGGCCGCGAGCAGGTCGCCGAACACGCGCCCGGGGCCGACCGACCACAGCGCGCCCGGGTCGCCGCTCAGCACCAGCCGGGCTCCGTCGGGCAGCGACTCGACGAGCAGGGCCGCCGCCTCGACATCCAACTGGGGCGCGTCCAGCACGATGAGGAGATCGAGGTCCAGCGCACCGTCCGCGTCACGTCCCGGACCCTCGCCACCGGACAGGAGGCCCGCGACGGTGGCGAGCGGCGGGTGTGTTCGCTCGTCGTCCGGCAGGTCGAGGCGGGCCAGCAGCGCCCCGAACTGGTCACGGCCGGCCGGGCTGTGCGTGGCGGCCCAGGCGCGCAGCCCGAGCCGGCGTGCCTCACGCAGCAGCGTGGCCGGCTCGATGCGGGACGCCTCCGACCCGGTGTGCAGCACCAGGCCGTGGCCCGCGACCGCACCGATCAGTTCCGCCGCGGAGCCCGCCGCCGACCGGGCCGCCTGCTGCCAGTCATCCGCAGCGCCGTCCTCCTTC
Source organism: Streptomyces sp. NPDC107546 (assembly GCF_055639175.1). Lineage (NCBI taxonomy): Bacteria > Bacillati > Actinomycetota > Actinomycetes > Kitasatosporales > Streptomycetaceae > Streptomyces > Streptomyces sp. NPDC107546. The sequence continues at coordinate 148,595 of NZ_JBVKBA010000008.1, forward strand.
GGCACGGAGTTGACCAGCCGGGCCAGTTGGTCGGCGAGGCTCTCCTCCGCGAGCGCGTACCGCTCCAGGCCGATCAGGACGCGCACCGGGCGCTCCTGCTCCTCGTCGCCGCCCGGCGGGGCCGACTCCAGGGCGTCCTGGAAGACCAGGGCCTCGCCCTCGGCGAGGGTGTCGCGCACGGCCGCCTCGGGATCCGGCACCTGGCGCCGGCCGAGCGCCGCCTCCAGGTCCGGGACCTCCAGGGCGGTGTGCCCGGCCAGGGCCGCCTGCTCCAGCAGCCAGACCGCCGTCGCACGGGCCCGGCGTTCGTCGTCCGGGCGGCAGTCCGCGCCGAGCAGGGCGCGGGCGAAGGTGTCGGCCTGCTCGGGGCGCACTCCGAAGACGCGCAGCAGCTGCCAGGGGTCGGAGCGCAGCCGCGCCTCCGCGCCCTCGCCGAGCGCCTCGGCGACCTGGGGGGCGAGCGTGTCCGGCGCGCCGCCCTCGGCCAGGACGGCCCGCACCGACGCCACCGTCTCGGCGGCGGGAGGCGCCGCGGCGGCCGCCACGGGCTGGGGGCGCCGCACCGGCTCGGGGGCGGTGGGGCGGCGCGGTGCGGGCGCGGGCGCGCTGAAGGCGCTCGCCACCGGCTTCTCACCGCTCTCCACGGCCCGCACGGCGGCGAGCAGGTCGGCGGCCTTCCCGCTGAGCTTCCCACCGGCCTCGACGGGGCCCTGCTTCGTGGCCTTCCGCCGCTCGATCCGCTCCCGCTCCAGCCGCTGAGCGGCCAGCTCGGCCTCGGCCTCGGACATCTCGGGCGCGGCACCCTCGCCGCCGCCGGCGTCCTGCGAGGGATCAGGGGAGCCGTCCGCCGGGTCCGGGCCGCCGGCCGCCGGCGCCTCGTCCCCGGAGCCCCCTGCGAGCCCCTCCGCGGGCATCGGGTCCGCGGCCCTGTCGCTCCCCGCACCGCCGCCCGCGGCGGTCCCGGCCCCGTCCTCCGCCCGAGGGGCCGTCTCCGTCGTCTCCGGGTCCGTGCTCACAGCGTGCTCCAGTCGTGATCGGGATAGCGGTGCACCGGGGCCGACACATCGTCCAGCGCCCGGCAGATCTCGTCCGGAAGACTAAGCGCCTCCACTGACAACGCCGCCGCGAGCTGCTGCGCGTTGCGCGCGCCGACGATCGGCGCGACCACCCCGGGCCGGTCCCGCACCCACGCCAGCGCCACCTGCAACGGCGTCGAGGCGAGCCCGTCGGCGGCCGTCTGCACCGCGTCGACGATGCTGCTCGCCGTGTCGTCGAGGTAGGGCGCGACGAACGGCCCCATGTGCTCCGACGCCCCGCGCGAGTCGGCCGGTGTCGAGTGCCGGTACTTGCCGGTCAGCACACCCCGGCCGAGCGGAGACGACGGCAGCAGCCCGACCCCCAGGTCCAGCGCCGCGGGCAGCACCTCCCGCTCCACTCCCCGCTGCAGCAGCGAGTACTCCATCTGTGTGCTCGCGATCCGGGTCCTCACGCCTGGCGCCGCCAGCTGCCACGTCGCCGCCTTCGCCAGCTGCCAGCCGCAGAAGTTGGACACCCCCGCATACCGCGCCCGTCCGCTGCCGACCGCCAGGTCTAGCGCCTGCAGGGTCTCCTCCAGCGGCGTGTACGGGTCGAAGGCGTGGACGTGCCAGACATCGACGTGGTCCGTGCCCAGGCGGGCGAGCGAGGCGTCCAGGGCGGAGAGCAGATGACCGCGCGAGCAGTCGAAGCGGCGGTCCGGGTCGGGCACGCTGCCCGCCTTCGTCGAGATCACCAGGTCCCGGCGGGGCACCAGCCCGTCCATGAGCCGTCCGAGCAGGTACTCGGCCTCCCCGTCCCCGTAGACGTCGGCCGTGTCGACGAGGGTCCCGCCGGCCTCCCAGAACACCTTCAACTGGTCCGCGGCGTCGTGCTCGTCCGTGTCGCGGCCCCACGTCAGGGTGCCGAGCCCGATCCGCGACACACGAAGGCCGGTACGGCCGAGATGCCTCTGCTCCATGAACGCCGAGATTACGGCCTGGACTCGGCTCATGGGGGGCCTGTGGACAACGCGTTCCCCCCGTCCGTGAGGGGATTTCCGGGGGGCCCGCCCCCACGCTAAGGTCGGGCACCAAGGGACGTTACTGATCGGTAAGGGGAATGGGCCATGCAGCTCGGGATCAACCTCGGCTACTGGGGCGCCGGAATGGACGCGGACAACCTCGCCGTGGCCCAGGAGGCCGACCGGCTCGGATACGCGGTGTGCTGGGCCGCCGAGGCCTACGGCTCCGACGCGGCCACCGTGCTGTCCTGGGTCGCCGCCAAGACCGAGCGCATCGACGTCGGCTCCGCCATCTTCCAGATCCCGGCGCGGCAGCCCGCGATGACCGCGATGACCGCCGCCACCCTCGACTCCCTGTCCGGAGGCCGCTTCCGTCTCGGTCTCGGCGTGTCGGGGCCGCAGGTCTCCGAGGGCTGGTACGGCGTCAAGTTCGACAAGCCGCTCGCCCGCACCCGCGAGTATGTGGAGATCGTACGGAGGGCGATGACCCGTGAACGGCTGACGTACGAGGGCGAGCACTGGATGCTGCCGCTGCCCGGCGGCCCCGGCAAGCCGATCAAGCTGACCGTGCACCCGCAGCGCGAGCACATCCCCCTCTACATCGCGGCCATCGGCCCGAAGAACCTGGAGCAGACCGGCGAGATCGCCGACGGCGCCCTGCTGATCTTCCCCTCCGCCGACCATCTCGAGGACACCGCGATCAAGTACCTGAGGGCCGGGCGCGAGAAGGCCGGCAAGACCCTCGACGGCTTCGACGTCTGCCCCACGGTCCCGCTCGCCGTCGGCGACGACAAGGACGTGACCGCGCTCGCCGACACCTTCCGCCCCTACACGGCCCTGTACGTCGGCGGCATGGGCAGCCCCAAGCAGAACTTCTACAACCAGCTCGCCCAGCGCATGGGCTACGAGAAGGCTGCCGCCGAAGTCCAGGAGAAGTACCTGTCCGGCGACAAGCAGGGCGCGGCGGCCGCGATCCCGCACGAGCTGATCGACCGGACCACCCTGCTCGGCTCCGTCGACCGGATCGCCGACCGCATGAGGGCGTACGCCGCGGCCGGCGTCACCACGCTCAGCCTGGCGCCGGCGGGCTTCACCCTCGAGGAGCGGATCGCAGGGCTCCGGGCCGGGACGGAGGCGCTGGAGCGGGCCGGGCTCGCGTAGCGGGCGAAGAGGTCTCTGCGGCCGTGGTGGGGGCTCGGGGGGTCTTCCCCGCCACGGCCGTCACCGGGAACAACGCTCGGCCGCCCGGGCGGTTACGGCCCTGCCGCGGCCCGCCCCTCCTTCTTTCGGCCGAGTGGTCCGCACGCAGCTGTTGCGGCACCTTCAGGGTCCCATTTGACTCGGTTTGACTCGATCGTCGCGGGTTCTGCAGAGAGGTGCGCCCATGTTGTCGGCCAAGAGCCTGTTCGAGGAGATCCTCGAACGCGACGAGTCGTTCCGGCTGTTCTGCTCCATCGCGGCCAGCGGAGAGGCACAGGGCGGCTGGGAGAACGGGCGCATCGCCCAACTGGTGCCGGAGAGCGAACGCCCGCTCGCCTCCAAGATCTCCCGCCACGGAGCGGACGAGGACAAGCACGGACGCATCTTCCACGCACTGCTCAAGAAACGCGGCCTGGAAGCCGTACCGGTGCCCCCGGAGACCGACTACACGATGCTCCTGGAGCGCCGGGGCGTCGGTCTCGCGCACGCGAAGCTCCGTGCGGACCAGCCGCTCACCGTGCAGGAGATCATCGTCTACCTGGCGCACAGCCGGGTCACCGAACAGCGCGCCGCCGAACAGATGCTCATGCTGCGCAAGCACTTCGGGGACCACCCGGACATCGGCCGGGCCGTCCGGATGATCTCCGACGACGAGGACGACCACCTCGCGTACACGCACGAGGAGCTGCTGCGCCTCGCCGCCGCCGGACACGGCCGGTTCATCCGGCGCACGCTGCGCGCGTGCGCGCTGGCCGAGATCCGTGTCCACCGGGACGTAAGCCTCGCGGTCATGGCCCACATGGCACGCATCCTCGGCTGGTCCGGAGCCAGGTCGGCGCTGCTCACGACCGTAATCCACCTCGTCTACGCCTACGAGCGGCTCGTCGGCCGCCGGCGCATGGTGACCCTGCGGACGCCCGAGCGGCGCAACGCGCTCGGCGGTCCGGCTACAACCAGCCCCGCCGCTTGAACAGCCGGTACAACAGCACCTCGAGCACTGCCATGACCACGATCACCGCAGGGTAGGACCACACCCAGTGCAGCTCCGGCATGTGCTCGAAGTTCATGCCGTAGATCCCCGCGATCATCGTCGGAACGGCGGCCATCGCGGCCCACGCCGAGATCTTCCGCATGTCGTCGTTCTGCCGCACGCTGGTCTGCGCCAGATGCGCCGACAGGATGTCCGACACCAGCCGGTCCAGGCCCTCCACCGACTCGTTCACCCGGATCAGATGGTCGTTGACGTCCCGGAAGAAGGGCCGCGACTTCTCCTGCACGAAGGGCATCGCCGCACCGTACGCGCCCTGCCCCGCCAGCCGGGCCGTCGGCGGCCCCAGCGGCACCGTCGCCCGCCGGAACTCCAGGACCTGCCGCTTGAAGGCGTAGATCCGGGACGCCGTGTGCCGCGAGCCCCCGACGGACGGCGAGAAGACCTCCGCCTCCAGCTCCTCCAGATCGGTGCCCAGCTCGGTCGCCACCTCCAGGTAGTGGTCGACGATCGAGTCCGTGATCGAGTACAGCACCCCGGTGGGCCCGTGCCGCAGCATCTCGGGCTGCTGCTCCAGATGACGGCGGACGTCACCGAGCGGCATGTCCGCGCCGTGGCGCACGGTCACCACGAACGAGTCGCCGAGGAACACCATCAACTCGCCGGTGGAGACGGTGTCGCTGTCCGGTTCGTACGACACCGGCTTGAGCACCATGAACAGCGAGTCCTCGTACACCTCCAGCTTGGGCCGCTGGTGCGCCTTCAGAGCGTCCTCCACGGCCAGCGGATGCAGCCCGAACTCCGTGGTGACCAGCTCGAACTCGTCCTCCGTCGGCTCGTACAGGCCGACCCACAAGAACGTGTCCGACGAGGCGCGCGCCTGCTCCAGCGCGGTGGACAGGTCCTGCGGCCCCTCGTCCCCCTCGTTGCGGCGCCCGTCGCGGTAGACGGCGCAGTCGACGATCACAGAGCGCACTCTCCTCTCACCCGCACCCGGGCACCGACGGGGGTTTGACGACACGACCTAGGCTGGTCGTCATGCCCACGTTGCTCCTCGTCCGGCACGGACGCTCCACCGCCAACACCGCGGGACTCCTCGCCGGCTGGACGCCCGGCGTCGCCCTCGACGAACGCGGCGCCGCGCAGGCCGCGGCCCTGCCCGGGCGGCTCGCCGAGCTGCCGATCACCGAAGTCGTCACCAGCCCCCTGCAGCGCTGCCAGGAGACCGTCCAGCCGCTCCTCGACGCCCGTCCCGGGCTGCGCGCCCACACCGACGACCGGATCGGCGAGTGCCACTACGGCGACTGGTCCGGCCGCAAGCTCGCCGAGCTGAAGGACGAGCCGCTGATGGAGGTCGTCCAGGCGCACCCGTCGGCGGCCGCGTTCCCCGGCGGCGAGTCGATGCGGGCGATGGCGACCCGCGCCGCGGAGGCCGTACGGGAGTGGAACGCGCGCGTGGAGCGCGACCACGGGGCCGACGCCGTCTACCTCATGTGCTCGCACGGCGACATCATCAAGTCCCTCGTCGGGGACGCACTCGGACTTCATCTCGACCTCTTCCAGCGGATCTCCGTGGAACCGTGTTCCATCACCGCGATCCGTTACACCCGGCTGAGGCCATTTCTCGTTCGTCTCGGCGACACCGGCGATTTCTCCTCCCTCGTACCGCGTCCGGAAGCCTCGGATCCGGACGCCACGGTCGGGGGCGGTGCGGGCGCACCGTGATCGTCGAGCGCAGTAGGGTGAAGCGGTCGAACGAGCGCAGTAGTTGTTCAGCGTAGTTGTCAGCAACCCCACAGGACCGGCGCGGTCCGCCGGTCCCGACCCCGATCCAATGGAGACAGGACGTGTCCCGTCAGGTGTTCCTCTACGACCCCCCGGACCGCTTCGTGGCCGGTACGGTCGGGCTGCCCGGGCGCCGTACCTTCTTCCTGCAGGCCTCGGCCGGACCCCGGGTGACCAGCGTGGCCCTGGAGAAGACCCAGGTCGCGGCGCTCGCCGAGCGCATGGACGAACTGCTGGACGAGGTCGTGCGGCGCAGCGGCGGCAGCGCCGCCGTCCCCGCCGTGGCCCCTGCGGAGATCACCGACACGGCCCCCCTGGAGACCCCCATCGAGGAGGAGTTCCGCGTCGGCACCATGGCGCTCGCCTGGGACGCCGAGGAACAGCGCATGATCGTCGAGGCCCAGGCCCTCGTCGAGCTGGACGCCGACTCCGAGGAGGACCTCGCCGAGGCCGAGGAGCGGCTGCTGCAGGACGAGGAGAACGGTCCGCCGATGCTCCGGGTCCGGCTCACCGGCGCGCAGGCCAGAGCCTTCGCCAAGCGCGCACTCGACGTCGTCAACGCCGGGCGGCCGCCGTGCCCGCTGTGCAGCCTCCCGCTCGACCCGGAAGGACACGTATGTCCGCGCCAGAACGGATACCGCCGCGGAGCGTGAGCACGGCCGAACTGCTCGCCGAGGGTGAGCTGACCGTGCGCGGCCGCATCCGCGACGCGTCCAACGCGGCGCTGTACTGCACGGTCTCCCACGACGGCCGGGAAGCCACCTGTGTCTACAAGCCCGTCGCGGGGGAGCGGCCCCTGTGGGACTTCCCGGACGGGACGCTGGCCCAGCGCGAGGTGGCCGCCTACGAGGTCTCCGAGGCGACCGGCTGGGGGCTCGTGCCGCCCACCGTGCTGCGCGACGGCCCGTACGGCGAGGGCATGTGCCAGCTGTGGGTGGAGGTCGTGCCCGACGGCGAGCTCCTCGCCCTGGTGGACGGCGAGGAGCCCGAGCCGGGCTGGAAGGCGATCGGTCTCGCGGAGGTCGGCGACGGTGAGACGGCGCTGCTCGTGCATGCCGACGACGAGCGGCTGCGGCGGCTCGCCGTCCTGGACGCGGTCATCAACAACGCGGACCGCAAGGGGGGCCATCTGCTGCCGGCGGCCGAGGGGCGGCTGTACGGGATCGACCACGGGGTCACGTTCAACGTCGAGAACAAGCTGCGGACGCTGCTGTGGGGGTGGGCCGGGGAGCCGCTGACGGGGGAGGCGGTGGAGGTGCTGAAAGGCCTCAAGGACGGGCTCTGCGAAGGGGCCGCCCTGGCTACCCGCCTGGCCGCACTGATCACCCCTGCGGAGGTGCGTGCGACGCGGGCGCGGGTGGAGGCGCTGCTGAAGTCGGGCCGGCATCCGGAGCCGGGCGGGGAGTGGCCGGCCATTCCGTGGCCGCCGGTGTGAGAAGTACCGCTCGCTGGGGCTGACCGGGGGCTCGTCACGCTTCCCGGCGCCTGCAGGAAGGCCTCCCCCGAGTTCTTCGAGCACCCCCAGCGCCCACCCGTGCCGCCCCGCGGCACGACTGCCCGCAGCTGCGCGGGACGGGCATGCACACCGGCCGGGCTCCCGCAAGAGCGTGTTCCCGGTCATTCACCGCCCCTCCCGCCCGATCCGGTTCGTGGACAGAACTTCCCGCCGGTTACGCTCATGACATGCATGCCTGGCCCGCTTCCGAGGTCCCCGCCCTGCCTGGTCAGGGCCGCGACCTGAGGATCCACGACACCGCGACCGGCGGCCTCGTCACCCTCGACCCCGGTCCCGTCGCCCGTATCTACGTCTGCGGGATCACCCCGTACGACGCGACCCACATGGGTCACGCGGCGACCTACAACGCGTTCGACCTCGTTCAGCGCGTGTGGCTCGACACCAAGCGCCAGGTCCACTACGTCCAGAACGTCACCGACGTCGACGACCCCCTCCTCGAGCGCGCCCAGCGCGACAACATCGACTGGGTGGCTCTCGCCGAGCGGGAGACCACCCTGTTCCGCGAGGACATGACCGCCCTGAGGATGCTGCCACCGCGGCACTACGTAGGCGCCGTGGAGGCGATACCCGGCATCGTCCCGCTGGTCGAGCGCCTGAGGGACCTCGGAGCCGCGTACGAACTCGAAGGGGACGTCTACTTCTCCGTCGAGTCCGACCCCAGCTTCGGCAAGGTCTCCCGCCTGGACGCCGCCGCCATGCGCCTGCTCTCCGCGGAGCGCGGCGGCGACCCCGACCGGCCCGGGAAGAAGAACCCGCTCGATCCGATGCTGTGGATGGCCGCCCGCGACGGCGAGCCCAGCTGGGACGGCGGCTCGCTCGGCCGCGGCCGTCCCGGCTGGCACATCGAGTGCGTGGCCATCGCCCTGGACCACCTGGGCATGGGCTTCGACGTCCAGGGCGGCGGCTCCGACCTCGCCTTCCCGCACCACGAGATGGGCGCCTCGCACGCCCAGGTGCTGACCGGCGAGTTCCCCATGGCCAAGGCGTACGTCCACGCCGGCATGGTGGCCCTGGACGGCGAGAAGATGTCCAAGTCCAAGGGCAACCTCGTCTTCGTCTCCCGGCTCCGCCGCGACGGCGTCGACCCGGCCGCCATCCGGCTCGCGCTGCACGCCCACCACTACCGGTCCGACTGGGAGTGGACCGACCAGGTCCTCCAGGACGCCGTGGCGCGGCTCGGCCGCTGGCGTGCCGCCGTCTCCCGGCCCGACGGCCCGTCCGCCGACGCGCTCGTCGAGGAGATCCGCGACGCCCTCGCGAACGACCTGGACGCACCCTCCGCGCTCGCCGCGGTCGACCGCTGGGTGGTACTCCAGGAGGAGAGCGGCGGCACGGACACCGGGGCGCCCGGTGTCGTGTCGCGGGCCGTGGACGCGCTGCTCGGCGTGGCGCTCTGAGTCCCTTTTCGCCGGTACGGAGCGGGGCGGTGCGCAGTTTGCGCACCGCCCCGCTCAGTCCTCCGGCGAGTCCTCGTCCTCGGCGCCCGGCCTCGGCGGCTTCGGTGGACGCGGACGACCGCCGGGGTTGTCCCGCAGGAACGGGCCGCCCTCGCTGCCGTCCGCCGTGGCGTGTCCGCCGGGCGGGCTGACGTCCCGTCGCCGCAGATACCGCTCGAACTCGCGGGCGATCGCCTCACCCGACGCCTCCGGCAGCTCGGCGGTGTCCCGGGCCTCCTCCAGCGTCTGCACGTACTCGGCGACCTCGCTGTCCTCGGCGGCCAGCTGGTCCACGCCGAGCTGCCAGGCGCGCGCGTCCTCCGGCAGTTCACCGAGCGGGATGCGCAGGTCGAGGAGGTCCTCCAGGCGGTTGAGGAGGGCCAGCGTGGCCTTGGGGTTCGGCGGCTGCGACACGTAGTGCGGGACCGCCGCCCACAGCGACACGGCCGGGACGCCCGCGTGCGTGCACGCCTCCTGCAGGACGCCCACGATGCCCGTGGGGCCCTCGTACTTGGTCTCCTCCAGGTCCATCCGGCGGGCCAGGTCCGGGTCGGACGTGGTCCCGCTGATCGGGACCGGACGCGTGTGCGGGGTGTCGCCGAGCAGAGCGCCCAGGATCACCACCAGTTCCACACCCAGCTCGTGGGCGAAGCCCAGCAGCTCGTTACAGAACGAGCGCCAGCGCATCGACGGTTCGATGCCGCGGACCAGCACCAGGTCGCGGGGCTTCGCACCGCCGACGCGGACCACCGAGAGCCGGGTCGTGGGCCAAGTGATCTTGCGGACCCCGGCCTCCATGAACACGGTGGGGCGGTTCACCTGGAAGTCGTAGTAGTCCTCGGCGTCCAGCGCCGCGAAGACCTCGCCCTTCCATTCCCTGTCCAGATGCGCGACCGCGGTGGAGGCGGCGTCGCCGGCATCGTTCCAGCCCTCGAACGCGGCCACCATGACCGGGTCGATCAGCTCGGGAACCCCCTCGAGCTCGATCACCCAGCGCCTCCTTCCGACGTGCCCTCACGTACGCCCCAACCTTACGGCGTGCGGCGGGGGCGCCCGCAGTCCCCTGCCACGGGGGAGTGAACGGATGACTGCCCCGTCCGGGGCCGTCGAACACCCATGATCGCCTACCGGTCCGGCACGCCGCACGGGTGGCCCACGCGGTGGGACCTCACAGGGTCGAGCGCAGCCACTGCTCGACGGACGCGATGTGCACGGTCGCCCAGGAGCGGGCCGCTTCGGCGTCGCGGTCGCGCAGGGCGCCGAGGATCGCGCGGTGCTCGCGCAGGGTGCGGCCGACCGCGTCCTCCTGGGTGAGGCCGCGCCAGACACGGGCCCGCGTGGTGGGCCCGGACAGGCCGTCCAGCAGGGAGCACAGCACCGAGTTGCCGGAGCTGTGCACGATCCCCCGATGGAACTCCAGATCGGAGGCGACCAGCTCCTCCACCGAGGGCTCGGGGCCGAGCTTGTCCAACTGGGCGGTCAGCGCGTCCAGTTGCTGCTCGCTGATGCGGGAGGCCGCCATGGCCGTCGCGGCCGGCTCCAGGATGCGGCGCACCGCGAGGAACTCCAGCACGGTGTCGTCGCGGTGGAAGTCCACGACGAAGCTCATCGCCTCCAGCAGCAGCTGGGGGTCGAGGCTCGTGACGTAGGTGCCGTCGCCCTGCCGCACGTCCAGGATGCGGATCAGCGACAGGGCGCGCACGGCCTCGCGCAGGGAGTTGCGGGACAGCCCCAGCTCCGCGGCCAGCTCGCTCTCCTTGGGCAGGCGGTCGCCCGGGCGCAGCGCACCGGAGACGATCATTTCCTTGATCTTCTCGATCGCCTCGTCGGTGACTGCCATGGCGTGCCTCCCAGGTGCTCAGACATCCGATGTCTTGGCGTCATTATGGGGGGTCGACGGGCTGAACGGAGCCGGCGCTTCCCATGTCACCTCGCGAGACGCCGTGGGCCGCTCGCAGTGGGCTCGCCGGGGTGCCGCTCGCGTGGGCTCGCCGTGGGCCGCTCGTCCGAGGTCGGACCCCGACGGGCTCGGTCATCCCGCGTCCCCCTCCGCCAGCAGCCGCAGCGCCTCCAGCGAGACCACCGCGCCGTGCTCCACGCCCCGGCCGACGACCTCACGGTGCGGGTCGTAGGCGCCCGCCGAGAACGGGGACGCCTCGTCGAGGAGTTCGTCGGCGTTGACGCCGTCCACCACGAGCACCCCACCCGCGACCAGCCCGCGCAGCGAGGCGGTCACCAGCAGTGCGGACAGCTCCATCTCGATCGCCACCAGCCCCGCCCTGTCGTAGGCGTCGAGCGGGATCAGCCCCGGCTGGAACGCCGCCCGCGTCCAGACGATCCCCCGGTGATGCGGCACCCCCGCCTCGCGCGCCGCGCGCTGGAGGGCGAGGACCGCCTCGGGCGCGGCCACCGCCGGGTACTCCGGCGGCAGCAACTGCTGGGTGACCCCGTCGTCGCGCACGGCCGCCTCCGCGATCACCAGGTCACCGTCGCCGATCCCCGGCCTCATCGCGCCCGCCGTGCCGAACCGCAGGATGGTGTGGACACCTGCGTCCGCCAGCTCCTGGAACAGCAGGATCGCACCCGGCGCACCCACCCCGTGCGAGGCCACCGTCACCGGCAGGCCCTTCCAACTCCCGCTGAACACCCGGTACTCGCGGTGGTGCGAGACCTCCTCGGCCGCCTCCAACAGCGCGGCGACGGTCGCCGCGCGCGCCGGGTCGCCCACGACCACCGCGAACGGCGGCAGCCCGGTGCGGCGGATGCGGGCGATGGGGGACAGCTCCTGCGTCATGGGGCGACTCCAGTGGGACGGGCGTACGAACACCGTACGCAGCCCGGAGCTGCGCACAGGAGTCGCGCAGGAGCCGCGCACAGGAAACGCGCACACGAAAGGGGCGGCTCCGTGCGGGAAGCCGCCCCTCGCTGTGTGGGACCCGGTGGGACCCGACCTCGACCTACTTCTTGTCTAGCAGGTCCTGCACCTTGCCGCGCACCTCGTCCGTGGCCAGGCCGCGGATCGTCAGGGTGGTGCGGCGGCGCAGCACGTCGTCCACCGTCTCGGCCCACTCGTGGTCCCGGGCGTAGACGACCTGCGCCCAGATCTCCGGGGCGTCCGGGTGGACGCGCTCGCCCAGCTCCGGGTTGTCGTTGGCCAGCCGCGCGATGTCGAAGGCCAGCGAACCGTAGTGGGTCGCCAGGTGCTTGGCCGTGTCGGGCGCCATGCGCGGGCCGGGCGCCGGGCCGTCCACGACGAGCCGGTGGGCGACCGCGCGCGGGTTGGCGATGCCCGGCAGCGGCAGCTTCTTCGGCAGCGACGAGATCGGCTCGAAGTCGTCGCCCAGCGGGTGACCCGGCAGCGACTCCAGCTTCTGCATGACCGTACGGCCGATGTGCCGGAAGGTCGTCCACTTGCCGCCCGCGACGGACAGCATGCCGCCCTTGCCCTCGGTCACCACGGTCTCCCGCTTGGCCTTGGCGGTGTCGCCGGGACCGCCCGGCAGCACCCTGAGGCCGGCGAACGAGTAGGTGATCAGCTCCCGTCGCAGCTGCTGGTCGCGGACGGAGAAGGCGGCCTCGTCCAGGATCTGGGCGATGTCCTTCTCGTTGACCGCCACCTCGGCGGGGTCGCCCTCGTACTCCTCGTCGGTCGTGCCGAGCAGCAGCATGTCCTCCCACGGGAGGGCGAAGGTGATGCGGTACTTGTCGATCGGGGTCGCGAGCGCCGCCTTCCAGGGGGAGGTGCGCTTGAGGACCAGGTGCACGCCCTTGGACAGCCGGATGGACGGCGCCGCGTTCGGGTCCTCCATCCGGCGCAGGTGGTCGACCCACGGCCCGGTCGCGTTCAGCACCAGCCGCGCGTCCACGCCGAACTCGTCGCCCGAGAGCCGGTCGCGCAGCTCGGCGCCGGTGACCCGGCCCTTGGTGAACCTGAGGCCGGTGACCTCGGCGTGGTTGAGGACGACGGCGCCCGCCTCGACGGCCGCGCGGACCGTCATCAGCGCCATGCGCGCGTCGTTCATCTGGTCGTCGCCGTAGACGGCCACGGCCTTGAGGTTCTCGGTGCGCAGCTCCGGCACGTCCTGCGCCGCCCTGGCCGGCGACAGCAGGTGGCCTATGCCGTCGCCGAACGCCGACAGCGCGGAGTAGGCGAACACGCCCGCCCCGAGCTTCGCCGCGCCGTGCGGCCCGCCCTTGTACACGGGGAGGTAGAACGTGAGCGGGTTCGCCAGGTGGGGGGCCACCTGACGGGAGACCGCACGGCGCTCGAAGTGGTTCTCCGCGACCAGCTTCACCGCGCCGGTCTGCAGGTAGCGCAGACCGCCGTGGAGCAGCTTGGAGGAGGCTGAGGAGGTGGCGCCGGCGAAGTCGCCGGCGTCCACCAGCGCCACCCTGAGGCCCGACTGCGCGGCATGCCAGGCCGTGGAGATGCCCAGGATCCCGCCGCCGATCACCAGGAGGTCGTAGGTCGCCCTGGACAACTGCTCCCGGGTCTCGGCACGGCTCGGGTTGGAGCCGTAGGCGGGGTGGGTCCCCAGAGCCGGAACACTCTGCAGGGTGGTCATCGCGAATTACTCCTCGTGCTCGATCCAGCCCATGGTCCGCTCGACGGCCTTGAGCCAGTTCTTGTACTCACGGTCGCGGGTCTCCGCGTCCATGTGGGGCGTCCACTCGGCGGCCCGCCGCCAGTTGGCGCGCAGGTCGTCGGTGCTGGTCCAGAAGCCGACGGCCAGGCCGGCGGCGTAGGCGGCGCCGAGGCAGGTGGTCTCGGCGACCATCGGGCGCACCACCGGTGCGTCCAGGACGTCCGAGAGCGTCTGCATCAGCAGGTTGTTGGAGGTCATGCCGCCGTCGACCTTGAGGGTCGCCAGCTCGACACCCGAGTCCTTGGTCATGGCGTCGGCGATCTCCCGCGTCTGCCAGGCGGTGGCCTCCAGGACGGCGCGCGCGAGGTGCGCCTTGGTGACGTACCGGGTCAGCCCGGCGATCACACCGCGGGCGTCGGAGCGCCAGTACGGGGCGAACAGACCGGAGAAGGCCGGTACGAAGTAGGCGCCGCCGTTGTCCTCGACCGAGAGCGCGAGGGTCTCGATCTCGGCGGCGGTCTGGATCAGGCCCATCTGGTCCCGCATCCACTGCACCAGGGAGCCGGTGACCGCGATGGAGCCCTCCAGGGCGTAGACCGGCTTGTCGTCGCCGATCTGGTAGCCGACCGTGGTCAGCAGGCCCGAGTAGGAGTTGATGAGCTTGTCACCGGTGTTCATCACCATGAAGGTGCCGGTGCCGTAGGTGGACTTGGTCTCGCCCTCGGAGAAGCAGGTCTGGCCGAACAGGGCCGCCTGCTGGTCGCCGAGCGCGGAGGCCACCGGGATGCCGCCGAGCAGCTCGCCGAGGCGGCCGCCGGTGATCTCGCCGTAGACCTCGGCGGAGGAACGGATCTCGGGCAGCATCGCGAGCGGCACGCCGATGGATTCGGCGATCTTCTCGTCCCACTGCATGGTGTGCAGGTTCATCAGCAGGGTGCGGGAGGCGTTGGTCACGTCGGTGACGTGGTGGCCCCCGTTGACACCGCCGGTCAGGTTCCAGATGACCCAGGTGTCCATGGTGCCGAAGAGGATGTCCCCCGCCTCGGCGCGCTCGCGCAGGCCGTCGACGTTGTCGAGCAGCCAGCGGGCCTTGGGGCCCGCGAAGTACGAGGCCAGCGGCAGGCCGGTCTCGCGGCGGAAGCGGTCCTGGCCGACGTTGCGGCCGAGCTCCTTGCACAGGGCGTCGGTGCGGGTGTCCTGCCAGACGATGGCGTTGTGGACGGGCTCACCGGTGTTCTTGTCCCACAGCACGGTCGTCTCGCGCTGGTTGGTGATGCCGATGGCCTTGATGTCGTCTCTGGTGATGCCGGCCTTCTCGACGGCTCCGGCCACGACGTCCTGGACGTTGGTCCAGATCTCGGTGGCGTTGTGCTCCACCCAGCCCGGCTTCGGGAAGATCTGCTCGTGCTCCTTCTGGTCGACGGAGACGATCCGGCCGTCCCGGTCGAAGATGATGCAGCGCGAGGAGGTCGTGCCCTGGTCGATGGCGGCGATGAAGGGGCCGGCGGTGTGTGCGTCGGTCACGGTGTGCTCCTGGAGTTCCATGGTTAAAAGGGGCTGTCTTTACGGCGCGGTGCTGATGTGCGGAAGCCTTCTACGGCTCACTCGATCTCAAGCAAAAGCGACGTTGTAGATGCCTGCGGCGATCGCCGCGCCGACCAGCGGGCCGACGACCGGGATCCAGGCGTAGCCCCAGTCGGAGCCGCCCTTGTTGGGCAGGGGGAGGAGGGCGTGCACGATACGCGGACCGAGGTCACGGGCCGGGTTGATCGCGTAGCCCGTCGGACCGCCCAGGGAGAGGCCGATCGAGACCACGACCAGCGAGGTGATCAGGGCGCCCAGGGTGCCCAGACCGTTGCCCTTGTCGTTGAGGCCCTGCGTGAGGACCGCGAGCACCAGCACGATCGTGCCGATGATCTCCGTGGCGAGGTTCTGCACCGTGTTCCGGATCTCCGGGCCGGTGGAGAAGATGCCGAGCACGGGGCCGGCGCCCTTTTCCTGCGCCTCGACCGCCTTGGCGGTGGTGGCCTGCGCGCCCGGCCCGCCCACGATCTCCTTGTCGGTGAGGTGGGCCTGGAACTGGCCTGCGTAGGCGACCCACACCAGCGTCGCACCGATCATCGCACCGAGCAGCTGTCCTGCCCAGTAGACCGGGAGGTTGCTCCAGTCGCCGGTCTTGATGGCGAGTGCGAGGGTCACGGCCGGGTTCAGATGGGCACCGGAGAGCGGTGCGGAGGTGTAGACCGCCGTCAGAACGGCGAAACCCCAGCCGAACGTGATGGCGAGCCAACCGGCGTTACGGGCCTTGGAGGCCTTCAGCGTCACGGCGGCGCACACGCCGCCGCCCAGCAGGATGAGTATGGCGGTACCGATGGTCTCGCCGATGAAGATGTCGGAGCTGGACACCCGCGACTCCTTTGTCCTTCGTCCAGGGGAAGGCGAACCCCGGGTCCCTCCGGTGGTCCGCGCCCTCGGGGGTGAGAGCGATGCCGGCCCTTGGCGTTGTCACACTCTAGCGCTTATTGCCGGTAGGTGTTCGACAATGCCGACCGATGGACGGGAGTCTTGCTTCCTGTTCGCACGGTCGTCAAGAGTCCTGTTGCACGAAGCGGGATCGTTACTGATCGACATGTGCCCACGACCTTTTCGATGGGTGCGCATCGCGTGCGAACAGGCACGTTGCGTGGGGGCCGCACCAGGACGCGGGCAGGCACGCGGCCGGTACGGCAATGCCGTACCGGTCTTTCAGAGTGCGGGGTTCCCCGAGTGCGGGACGTGGTGGCCGCGGGACTCAGAAGCGTCCGGCGCCCAGGTCCCGGGAGACCGCGCGGGCGCAGTCGCGCACCGCCGCGATCAGCTCGGGGCGCAGTTCCCCGTCCCGGCACACCCGCTCCACGGCGCCGGTGATGCCCACGGCGCCCACCGGCATCCGCCGCCGGTCGTGGATGGGTGCCGCGACCGAGGCCACTCCGGTCCACGTCTCCTCCACGTCGGCCGCGTACCCGCGCGCCCGGGCGAGGTCGAGGACGTGCTCGAAGTCGTGCGGGTCGCACACGGTCCTGTCGGTGAACGCCTTGCGGTCGGCCTCCAGCGCCTCGCTGTGCGCGACCGGGTCGTACGCCGACAGCACCTTGCCCAGGGCCGTGGAGTGCAGCGGCTGCATCGCCCCGATCTCCAGGACCTGCCGGCTGTCGTCGGGCCGGAACACGTGGTGCACGATCAGGACGCCCTGCTGATGCAGGACCCCGAGGTAGACGCTCTCCCCGCTGGAGCGGGCCAGGTCGTCCGTCCACACCAGGGCGCGCGCCCGCAGCTCGTGCACGTCCAGGTAGGTGGTCCCCAGGCGCAGCAGCTCCGCCCCGAGCTGGTAGCGGCCGGAGGCCGTGTCCTGCTCGACGAACCCCTCCTGCTGGAGTGTGCGGAGTATGCCGTGGGCCGTGCCCTTGGCGAGGCCCAGGGACGAGGCGATGTCCGACAGGCCGAGCCGTCGCTCGCCGCCCGCGAGCAGCCGCAGCATCGCGGCCGCCCGTTCGAGCGACTGGATGTTCCGTGCCATCGCCGTCCTGCCCTCCGTCCACTTCGACCGTCGGCAGGGTTCGCATACCGCCGTTCGGCAATGCCGAACACTACCGGTCGTTGCCGACCTCCCGCTAATGGGTGGTCGCCATCCGTTCGGCGGAAATCCCCACGCGGGTCATTCCGGGCCCCGCCCGTCCCGCCCCGTGGACGCCCCTGACCGTACGGCGTGCTCCGGGCTACCCTGGCCGCGTGCGTCTTCCGTGGGAAGGTCCAGAGGAGACGCAAAGCCGACAGCCGTCGCACTCCAGGGAGCATCTTCCATGGCCTCGTTGCCGAACCCGTCCCTTTCGTCCGCCTCCACCGACAGCCGGATCCGAATCGAAGCCCTCCGGGAAGCCCTCGCCACCCGCGTCGTGGTGGCCGACGGCGCCATGGGCACGATGCTCCAGGCCCAGGACCCGACGCTGGAGGACTTCCAGGGCCTCGAGGGCTGCAACGAGATCCTCAACGTCACCCGTCCGGACATCGTCCGCACGGTGCACGCCGCCTACTTCGACGCGGGCGTCGACTGCGTCGAGACCAACACCTTCGGCGCCAACCTCACCGCCCTGGGCGAGTACGACATCGCCGAGCGGGTCGCCGAACTGTCCGAGGCCGGCGCCCGCATCGCCCGCGAGACGGCCGACGAGTTCACCGCGCGCGACGGGCGCCGGCGCTGGGTGCTGGGCTCCATCGGCCCCGGCACCAAGCTGCCCACCCTCGGCCACACCACCTTCACCGGCCTCCGCGACGCCTACCGGCGCAACGCCGAGGGCCTGCTCGCCGGCGGTGCCGACGCCCTGCTGGTGGAGACCACCCAGGACCTGCTGCAGACCAAGGCCTCCGTCATCGCCGCCCGCCGTGCGATGGAGACGGCCGGGTACGAGGTCCCGCTGATCGTGTCGGTCACCGTCGAGACGACCGGCACCATGCTGCTCGGCTCTGAGATCGGCGCCGCGCTGACCGCGCTGGAGCCGCTCGGCATCGACATGATCGGCTTGAACTGCGCCACCGGCCCGGCCGAGATGAGCGAGCACCTGCGCTACCTCGCCCGCCACTCCCGTATCCCGCTGTCGTGCATGCCGAACGCCGGCCTGCCCGAGCTGACCAAGGACGGCGCGCACTACCCGCTGACCGCCCCCCAGCTGGCCGACGCCCAGGAGACGTTCGTCACCGAGTACGGCCTGTCCCTGGTCGGCGGCTGCTGCGGTACGACGCCGGAGCATCTGCGCCAGGTCGTCGAGCGGGTCCGTGACCTCACCCCGCCCGAGCGGCGCCCGCAGCCCGAGCCCGGTGCGGCGTCGCTGTACCAGTCGGTGCCGTTCCGCCAGGACACCTCCTACCTGGCGATCGGCGAGCGCACGAACGCCAACGGGTCGAAGAAGTTCCGGGAGGCCATGCTGGAGGGCCGCTGGGACGACTGTGTGGAGATGGCCCGGGAGCAGATCCGCGAGGGCGCCCACCTGCTCGACCTGTGCGTCGACTACGTGGGCCGCGACGGCGTCGCCGACATGGAAGAGCTGGCCGGCCGCTTCGCCACCGCCTCCACGCTGCCGATCGTCCTGGACTCCACCGAGGTCGACGTCCTGCGGGCCGGGTTGGAGAAGCTCGGCGGCCGTGCGGTCATCAACTCGGTGAACTACGAGGACGGCGACGGCCCCGAGTCCCGTTTCGTGAAGGTCACCCGGCTCGCCAGGGAGCACGGGGCGGCGCTGATCGCGCTGACCATCGACGAGGAGGGCCAGGCCCGCACCGCCGAGAAGAAGGTGGAGATCGCCGAGCGGCTGATCGCCGACCTGACGGGGAACTGGGGCATCCGTGAGGAGGACATCCTCATCGACTGCCTGACCTTCACCATCTGCACCGGCCAGGAGGAGTCCCGCAAGGACGGCCTCGCCACCATCGAGGGCATCCGCGAGCTGAAGAAGCGCCACCCCCGGGTGCAGACCACGCTGGGCCTGTCGAACATCTCCTTCGGCCTCAACCCGGCCGCCCGCATCCTGCTCAACTCCGTCTTCCTCGAGGAGTGCGTCAAGGCCGGGCTGGACTCGGCGATCGTGCATGCCTCGAAGATCCTTCCGATCGCCCGGTTCAGCGAGGAAGAGGTGCAAACGGCCCTCGACCTCATCTACGACCGCCGCTCCGCGGACTACGACCCGCTGCAGAAGCTCATGCAGCTGTTCGAGGGCGCCACCGCCAAGTCCCTGAAGGCGGGCAAGGCCGAGGAACTGGCCGCGCTGCCGCTCGAGGAGCGCCTGAAGCGGCGGATCATCGACGGCGAGCGCAACGGCCTGGAAGCCGACCTCGAGGAGGCCCTTCAGGAGCGCCCGGCCCTCGACATCGTCAACGAGACCCTGCTGGACGGAATGAAGGTCGTCGGCGAGCTGTTCGGCTCCGGCCAGATGCAGCTGCCGTTCGTCCTGCAGTCCGCCGAGGTGATGAAGTCCGCGGTCGCCTACCTCGAGCCGCACATGGAGAAGACCGACGAGGCCGGCAAGGGCACCATCGTGCTCGCCACCGTGCGCGGCGACGTGCACGACATCGGCAAGAACCTCGTCGACATCATCCTGTCCAACAACGGCTACAACGTCGTCAACCTCGGCATCAAGCAGCCCGTCTCCGCGATCCTGGAGGCCGCTGAGGAGCACAAGGCCGACGTCATCGGCATGTCGGGTCTCCTGGTCAAGTCCACGGTGATCATGAAGGAGAACCTGGAGGAGCTCAACCAGCGGGGCCTGGCCGCCACCTACCCGGTCATCCTCGGCGGCGCCGCACTCACCCGGGCCTACGTCGAGCAGGATCTGCACGAGCTGTACGAGGGCGAGGTCCGCTACGCCCGCGACGCGTTCGAGGGCCTGCGGCTGATGGACGCCCTGATCGGGGTCAAGCGGGGCGTGCCCGGGGCGAAGCTGCCCGAGCTGCGGCAGCGCCGGGTACGCGCGGCCGCCGTGGAGATCGAGGAGCGGCCCGAGGAAGGGCACGTCCGCTCCGACGTCGCCACCGACAACCCCGTGCCCACCCCACCGTTCCGGGGCACCCGCATCGTCAAGGGCATCCCGCTCAAGGAGTACGCGAGCTGGCTGGACGAGGGCGCGCTGTTCAAGGGGCAGTGGGGCCTGAGGCAGGCCCGCACCGGCGAGGGGCCGACGTACGAGGAGCTGGTCGAGACCGAGGGCCGGCCCCGGCTGCGTGGCCTGCTGGACCGGCTGCAGACCGAGAACCTCCTCGAAGCGGCCGTCGTCTACGGCTACTTCCCCTGCGTGTCCAAGGACGACGACCTGATCATCCTGGACGAGGAGGGCAACGAGCGCACCCGGTTCACCTTCCCGCGCCAGCGTCGCGGCCGCCGGCTGTGCCTGGCCGACTTCTTCCGTCCGGAGGAGTCGGGGGAGAGGGACGTCGTCGGCTTCCAGGTCGTCACCGTCGGCTCGAGGATCGGTGAGGAGACCGCGCGGCTGTTCGAGTCGAACTCCTACCGCGACTACCTCGAACTGCACGGCCTGTCCGTGCAGTTGGCGGAGGCGCTCGCCGAGTACTGGCACGCGCGCGTGCGTGCCGAGCTGGGCTTCGCCGGCGAGGACCCCGCCGACATGGAAGACATGTTCGCCCTGAAGTACCGCGGTGCCCGCTTCTCCCTCGGCTACGGCGCCTGCCCCGACCTGGAGGACCGCGCGAAGATCGCCCAGCTCCTGGAGCCGGAGCGGATCGGCGTCCACCTCTCCGAGGAGTTCCAGCTGCACCCGGAGCAGTCCACGGACGCGATCGTGATCCACCACCCGGAGGCCAAGTACTTCAACGCGCGGTAGCGTCCGTCCGCGGTCCCCGGCGGGCCCCGTGGCGCGTCTTCGGCGCGGGCAGGGTGTGGCCGGGCGCCCGACGGCGGCGCCGGCGCGTCTTCCGCCGCGGCGGGGTGTGCCCCGGGTAAGCCCCATCCGCGCGTCCTCGGCGCGTCCTCGGCCCGGCACGGGTGTGCCCCGGCGAGCCCCGCCGACGCCTCTCCCGGCGGCGGCAGAGCGCCCCGGGTGTCCTGGTGGCCGGATGGGTGCCGCCCGGCGGTCTGCGCAGGTCCTCCTACGCCCGCCCGGCGTGGCGCTCCGGCACCGAGAGGCACTTTTCCCACCCGCGTCGTACACTGGTCGATCCACCGCAGGCCGGTTCCCTCCCTGGGAACCGGCCTGGTCGTCCCTTGAAGGAGGTATGCCGGATGACCACCACGGTTCCCGCACTCGGAACCCGTACGGCCGAAGGCTCCGCCCTGCAGGCCGTGCTCCTCGACATGGACGGCACCCTCGTGGACACCGAGGGATTCTGGTGGGACGTCGAAGTCGAGGTCTTCGCCGGCCTCGGTCACACGCTCGACGACTCCTGGCGTCATGTCGTGGTCGGCGGTCCCATGACACGCAGCGCGGGATTCCTGATCGAGGCCACCGGCGCCGACATCACTCTCGACGAGCTCAGCGTCCTGCTCAACGACGGGTTCGAGAGCCGTATCGACCGCAGACTGCCCCTGATGCCGGGCGCCGCGCGACTGCTGGCCGAACTCGCCGCGCACGACATCCCCACCGCCCTGGTCTCCGCCTCCCACCGGCGCATCATCGACCGGGTCCTGGCCTCCGTCGGTCCGCAGTACTTCGCCCTGACCATCGCCGGCGACGAGGTCGAGCGCACCAAGCCGTTCCCCGACCCGTATCTGCGGGCCGCCGCCGGCCTCGGTGCCGACCCCACACGGTGCGCGGTCGTCGAGGACACACTGACCGGAGTCACGGCCGCCGAGGCCGCCGGCTGCCGCGTGGTGGCCGTGCCCTCGGTCGCCCCCATCGAACCGGCCGCCCGCCGCACCGTCGTCACCTCGCTCGAAGAGGTCGACCTGCCATTTCTGCGGCGTTTGATGACGCGCGTTTGATGACGCACGTGCGCTGATCCTTCACTCAGCGTGCAGAGCGAATGGACGGATTACTTCCGGCTGTCCGACCGAATGAATTAATACCGGCTCAACCGAGCGAATTCCGGGGCACTGAGCGCCTGTTCAGTATGTGACGTTCCCCACGCTCGCAGGGGTCGACAGCGGACCCGACGTGTGCTGTTCCACCCCATTCTGACGGGCCGAACGCACCCTTGTGTCCCGATTGGTGAGATGCTGCACGAATCCTTCCCCCGACCGGTTTTCCGGTCCGTTCACAGCCGGTTTCACAGCGTGATGGGAACTCAACTCCGGTGGCTGTCAGCCCTCGTGCAGGTGCGGACTAATCTCAGCGCGAGAACATCACCACTTCCCCGTGATCCGCCGCACCACCCATGCATGCCGGATACACGGACCCAACAGCTCTGGAGAAACTCGAGCATGAACCGCAAGACTTTGGTGCTGCCGGCCGTCGCCGGTCTGCTCACCCCCGTCCTCGCTGCCTGCGGCGGGTCCAGCAGCGGGGGCAAGAGCGGTGACGCCATCGTCGTCGGCACCACCGACCGGTTCACCGCCTCCAGCGACGCCCCCGCGCCCGTGGATCCCGCGTACGCCTACGACGTCGGCACCTGGAACATCCTCCGGCAGACCGTGCAGACGCTGATGGTGCAGCCCCGCGGCGACGGCGAGCCGCAGCCCGAGGCCGCCGAGAGCTGCGGCTTCACCGACACCGGCAACGAGCGCTACGCCTGCAAGCTGCGCAAGGACCTGAAGTTCGCGAACGGCGACCCGGTGACCGCGGCCGACGTGAAGTACTCCATCGACCGCGCCCGCGCCATCAAGGCCGACAGCGGCGTCTTCGCCCTGCTGTCCACCATCGACACCGTCGAGACGCAGGGTGACAACGAAGTCATCTTCCACCTCAAGACCGCGGACGCCACCTTCCCGTTCAAGCTGTCGACGCCGGTCGCCGGCATCGTCAACCCCAAGGACTACGAGAAGAACAAGCTCCGCGAAGGCTTCGACATCGACGGCTCCGGGCCGTACACGTTGCAGGCCGAGGTCAAGAACAACGAGCTGGTCAAGGCCACCTTCACCAAGAACCCCAACTACCGGGGCCTGCTGACGCCGAAGAACGACAAGGTCGTCCTCGAGTCGTTCACCGACGCCGCCGCGATGGGCACCGCCCTCGACAAGGGCGACATCGACGTCATGACCCGCACGATGGACCCGGACCAGATCCGCAAGCTCCAGAACGACACCAGCGGCAAGGTCAACCTCGTTGAGATGCCGGGCCTCGAGATCCGCTACCTGGCCTTCAACACCGACGCCCCCACGGTGAAGAGCAAGGCCGTCCGCCAGGCCATGGCACAGGTCATCAACCGCGGCGAACTGGTCTCCAAGCTGTACGGCACCGAGGCCGAGCCCCTGTTCTCGCTCGTCCCCGCCACCATCACCGGCCACTCCAACTCGTTCTTCAACAAGTACGGCAACCCCAGCGTGGACAAGGCCCGCAGCCTGCTGTCCCGGGCGGGCATCACCACCCCGGTGAAGCTGACGCTGCACTACACGACCGACCACTACGGCCCGGCCACCGCCAAGGAGTTCGAGGTGCTCAAGCAGCAGCTCAACGCCAGCGGTCTGTTCGACGTCACCATCCAGGGCACCCCCTGGGAGAAGTTCCGCCCGGCCGAGAAGAAGGGCGAGTACGACGTCTACGGCATGGGCTGGTTCCCGGACTTCCCGGACGCCGACAACTACCTGGCGCCGTTCCTCGACAAGGACAACACCCTCGGATCCCCGTACGCCAACCCCGAGATCATCAACACCCTGATCCCGCAGTCCCGCCGCGAGGCCGACCGCCTCACCGCGTCGAAGAGCCTCGCCGACATGCAGGACATCGTCGCCGACGACGTGCCGATCCTGCCGCTGTGGCAGGGCAAGCAGTACGTCGCCACCCGCGACGACATCACCGGCAGCGAGTACGCGATGAACTCCTCCTCCACGCTGCAGCTGTGGGAGCTCGGCCGCGGCGTCGGCGGCTGACCGGTCAGCCGGCCGGTTGCGCACCGGCCATGTGACCAGCGGTTCTTCAGGCCCCCGGGCATACGCCCCGGGGGCTTGCCGCGTTCGCGGTACGATCCGGGAGCTTCCGCACGGCCCGGAACGCGCGGAGTCCGGGGCCAACGACAACCGTAGACAAGGCACATGCACGTGAACATGCGCACCCAGTGGCCGGTTCTGTCCATAGCGACGGGGCTGGCCGCCGGCCTGCTCACCGGATGCGGCACCTCGACCGACGATTCCTCGGGCACCGGCTCCTCCGTGGTGGTGGGGATGTCCGACGACGTCCTGGCCACCGACCCGGCCTCCGGCTACGACCCGGGGTCCTGGCTGCTGTTCAACAACGTCTTCCAGTCCCTGCTGGGCTTCCCCAAGGGCGGCACGGAACCGGAGCCGGAAGCCGCCAGGGAGTGCACGTTCACGGACACGCAGACCAAGGTCTACTCCTGCACCCTCAGGGACGGCCTGAAGTTCAGCAACGGTGACCCGCTCACCTCGAAGGACGTCAAGTTCTCCTTCGACCGCATGCTGAAGATCAACGATTCGGCCGGCCCCGCCATCATGTTCCCCATGCTCGGCTCGGTCGAGACACCGGACACCAAGACCGTCGTCTTCAAACTGAAGTACGCCGACGCTACCTTCCCCAGCAAGATAGCCTCCGGCGCCGGCTCCATCGTCGACCACAACGCCTACCCCGCGGACAAACTGCGCACGGACGGCAAGGCAGTCGGCTCCGGCCCCTACAAGCTCGACTCCTTCGGCAAGGACAAGGCCGTCTTCTCCGTCAACCCGCAGTACCAGGGGACCGCCAAGGTGCACAACTCCGGCATCACCCTGAAGCTCTTCCACGGCGACCAGTCCGCCCTGAAGAACGCCCTCCTGGACCGGAAGATCGACCTCGCCTACCGAGGCCTGGCCGCCGCCGACATCGCGGGCATCGACAAGGACACCTCCACCGGCAAGGGCATCGAGGTCGTCGAGGGCTCCAGCGCCGAAGTCCAGCACCTCGTCTTCAACATGGACGACCCGGTCGCCGGCAAGCTCGGCGTCCGCAAGGCCATCGCCTACCTCCTCGACCGCGACGCCCTCGTCAACAAGGTGTACAACGACACCGCGACGCCCCTGTACTCGATCATCCCGGCCGGCATCACCGGCCACGACACGTCCTTCTTCGACACCTACGGCGCCCGCCCCTCAAGGACCAAAGCGGCCGCCGCGCTGCGCGCCGAGGGCATCACCGGCAAGGTCACGCTCACCCTCTGGTCGACGCCCTCCCGCTACGGGCCCGCCACCGACGAGGAACTGAAGACGATCGCCCGGCAGCTGAACGACAGCGGACTGTTCGACGCGAGCGTCAAGTCCGTGCCCTTCGACCAGTACGAGAAGGACATCGCGGCAGGCAAGTACGGGGTCTACGTCAAGGGCTGGGTGCCCGACTACCCCGACCCCGACAACTTCACCGCGCCCTTCTTCGGCAAGGGCAACGTACTGGACAACCGCTACGTCAACAGCACCATCACGAGCGAACTGATCCCCAAGACGGCCGCCCAGAGCGACCGCTCCGCCACCGACGACGAATACCGCACGCTTCAGCGCATCGTCGCCGAGGACGTCCCGGTCATCCCCGTCTGGCAGGCCAAGCAGTACGCCGTCACACGGGAGGACGTCTACGGACTGGAGTACTGCCTCGACGCCTCCACGGTGTTCCGGTTCTGGGAGATCAGCAAGGGCTGAGCCGGGCCCCCACGCGCGAAGGGCGCCCCCGCGCAAGGGGCGCCCTCAGCGTCACAGCCCCTGCCTACTGGGCGCCGGGACGCACCAGCCCGCTCTCGTACGCGTACACCGCCGCCTGCACCCGGTCCCGCAGCCCCAGCTTCGTCAGGACATGCCCGACGTGCGTCTTGACCGTGGTCTCACTGACGAACAGATCGGCGGCGATCTCCGCGTTGGACAGTCCGCGCGCCACCAGCTTCAGCACCTCCACCTCACGCTCGGTCAGGGTGTGCAGGGTGTCCGGCACCGGCTCGTCCCCGGACGGCAGATGGGTGGCGTACTTGTCGAGCAGCCGCCTTGTGATGCTCGGCGCGAGCATCGCCTCGCCCGCCGCGACGACCCGGATCGCCTGCACCAGCTCGTTAGCGGGCGCGTCCTTCAGCAGGAACCCGCTCGCACCGGCACGCAACGCCTCCACCACGTACTCGTCCAGATCGAAGGTCGTCAGCACCAGCACCTTCGCCGGTCCGTCCCGCCCCGGCCCGGTGATCTGCCGGGTCGCCTCCACGCCGTCCATACGAGGCATGCGGATGTCCATCAGAACCACATCGGGCTGCAGGGCACGCACCTGGTCGAGCGCCTGGAGGCCGTCTCCGGCCTCGCCGACGACCGCGAGATCCTGCTCGGCCTCCAGAATCATCCGAAAGCCCGTACGCAGCAGCGGCTGGTCGTCGACCAGTAGGACGCGGATGGCCACGTAAGTCTCCTTCGCTAGTCCGGCCCCATTCTGCCCTGCGCGCCACCGCCCGATTCGGGCACCCTGACCGACGCGGACACCTCCGGGCCCGCAGCGCCGTCCCCCCGCTGAGCCGGCAGCGACTGCGCCGCCGCCGGGACACCGGCGGCCGGGCGGACCGGCAGCGGATACGGCGGGGGAGTGCCACCGAACTCCGGGCACACCGCCTGGTGGTCGCACCAGCCGCACAACTTGCTGCGGCGCGGCCGCCAGTCCCCCGTCTCCGTCGCCACCCGGATCGCCTCCCACAGCGCGAGCAGCTTGCGCTCCACACGCTCCAGATCGGCGAGGACCGGGTCATACGTCAGCACGTCCCCACTGCCCAGATACACCAGCTGCAGCCGCCGCGGGACGGTCCTCTTCAGCCGCCACACCACCAGGGCGTAGAACTTCATCTGGAACAGCGCGCCCTCGGCGTACTCCGGCCGGGGCGCCTTGCCCGTCTTGTAGTCGACGATCCGCACCTCACCCGTCGGCGCCACGTCGACGCGGTCGATGATCCCGCGCAGCCTCAGCCCCGACTCCAGCTCCGCCTCCACGAACAGCTCACGCTCGGCGGGCTCCAGACGCGTCGGATCCTCCA
This sequence comes from Streptomyces sp. NPDC107546, assembly GCF_055639175.1. Taxonomy (NCBI): domain Bacteria; kingdom Bacillati; phylum Actinomycetota; class Actinomycetes; order Kitasatosporales; family Streptomycetaceae; genus Streptomyces; species Streptomyces sp. NPDC107546. The sequence goes on from NZ_JBVKBA010000008.1 coordinate 175,758, forward strand.
GCGTGAACCAGCGCTCGATCAGCCGCTCCGCCTCACCCAGCCAGCGCGCCAGCCGCTCACCGTCCGGATCGTCCGCGAACAGCTCCACGACCTCCGGTCTGCTCTCCCGCAGCCGGTCCCACTGGTCGGGCAGCAGCGCCTTGGCGCGCGGCGCGGTCCGCTCGGCGGCAGGCGCGTCGAACAGCCGCTCCAGCACGGCGTGGACCAGCGTGCCCCTGGTGGCCGCCTCACTCGGCTTCTCGGGCAGCTTGTCGATCACCCGGAACCGGTACAGCAGCGGGCACTGCATGAAATCGCCGGCGCGCGACGGCGACAGCGAAACCGGGGGCGCGGCGGCCACGGCGGACGGCACGGCGGCGCCGTCGGTGCTGGATTCCATGACCACAGACCATACGGCCCACCACTGACAGTGACCCAGCCACGGCCCGGCCCAAGCACCCACCGAGCAGCCGGGGAAGACCCGACCACCGGCAGAACAGAGGGGTGCCGGGGCGGAACACGACACGACTGCCGCATACCATCGACACCGGACCCTCCCACCCGGCACGACCGGGGCCGGGGAGACGCATCGATCGAGGGGAAAGCGTGGACGAGAGCGGCGGGAGCGCACAGCCGCGCCCCGGCAACAACGGGGCGCACCACGACACGCCCCGCGAAGAATCACCCAGTCCCGCACAGCCCCCCACCGAGCCCGCGGCACCCCCCGCCGCGCCCCCTGGGCCCGAAGACGAGCACCCGCCGTCCCCCCACGGGCCCACCGCACCCACCGCGGCCACAGGCACGCCCGGCGACGAGCACCCCACCCCCGCCGGACCGCCGAGCCCGCCCCCACCCGGCGGCGAAGCCACGACACCGGCCCCCACCCGGCCGCCCGCCACAGACCACCGCGGCACCCCGCAGCCCCCTGCGAGCGGCGCCCCCGACACCCCGGCGGACGACCTCCCCGCACCCACTCACTCCGACGGCCCAACCACCCCTCAGCCGCACACCGGCCACGGCCAGGCACCCACCAACCACGGCCAGGCGCCCCCCGCGGACACCCATCCCACTTCCCAGAACCCGAACAGCCCCGCCCCCACCCGAACCAGCGCCCACTCCGGCACCCCCGGCCAAGGACGCCCCCCGCGGCGCCCCAAGGACCCCGGCGGCGGCATCCTCATGGGACGGCCCTTCGGCGTCCCCGTCTACGTCGCCCCCAGCTGGTTCCTGGTCGCCGCCCTGATCACCTGGGTCTTCGGCGGACAGCTCGACCGCGTGCTCCCCGAACTCGGCGCCGCACGCTACCTCGTCTCCCTCTTCTTCGCCGTCGCCTTCTACGCCTCCGTCCTCGTCCACGAACTCGCCCACACCGTCGCCGCCCTCCGCTTCAAACTCCCGGTACGCCGCATCCAGCTCCAGTTCTTCGGCGGCGCGTCGGAGATCGAGAAAGAGGCCGAGACCCCCGGCCGCGAATTCGTCCTCGCATTCGTCGGCCCACTGCTCTCCCTCGCCCTCGCCGCGATCTTCTACCTCGCCCTCCAGCCCGTCGAACCCGGCACCGTCCCCGGCGTCCTCCTCGCCGGCCTCATGATCTCCAACCTCATCGTCGCCGCCTTCAACCTGCTCCCCGGCCTCCCCCTCGACGGCGGCCGCATGCTCCGCGCCGTCGTCTGGAAGATCACCGGCCGCCCCATGAGCGGCACCATCGCCGCCGCCTGGGTCGGCCGCGCCCTCGCCATCGCCGTCCTCATCGGACTGCCCCTGCTCACCCAGTCCGGCGCCCTCGGCTCCACCGCCGAGGACAACGTCGGCATGGACACCGTCACCGACGCCCTGCTCGCCGCCATCCTCGCCGCGATCATCTGGACCGGCGCCGGAAACAGCCTGCGCATGGCCCGCCTGCGCGAACACCTCCCCGAACTTCGCGCCCGCACCCTCACCCGCCGCGCCGTCCCCGTCGAGACCCACACCCCCCTCTCCGAGGCCCTGCGCCGCGCCAACGAAGTCGGCGCCCGCGCCCTCGTCGTCGTAGACGCCCACGGCCAGCCCCTCTCCCTCGTCCGCGAGGCCGCCATCGTCGGCGTACCCGAACACCGCCGCCCCTGGGTCCCCGTCAGCGGCCTCGCCCAGGACATCACCGACGGCATGCGCGTCTCCGCCGAACTCGCCGGAGAAGACCTCCTCGACGCCCTGCGCGCCACCCCCGCCACCGAATACCTCGTCGTCGAGGAGACCGGAGAGATCTACGGCGTCCTCTCCGCCGCCGACGTCGAACGCGCCTTCGTCAAAGCCATGGCCCGCCCCACGTCCTAGTGGTCGGCGGCCCCCTCAGGTGCCGGTAGGCTGGTCACATGTCCGAACCGACCGGTGCCGCCCGCCGTCGCGGGCCCTTCAAGGTCGGGGACCAGGTACAGCTGACCGACCCCAAGGGCCGCCACTACACGTTCACACTCGAAGCGGGAAAGAACTTCCACACCCACAAGGGCTCCTTCCCGCACGACGAACTGATCGGCGCACCCGAGGGCAGCGTTGTCCGCACCACCGGGAACGTCGCCTACCTCGCGCTGCGCCCCCTGCTCCCCGACTACGTCCTGTCCATGCCCCGCGGGGCAGCCGTCGTCTACCCCAAGGACGCGGGGCAGATCCTCGCCTTCGCCGACATCTTCCCCGGCGCCCGCGTCGTGGAAGCCGGCGTCGGCTCCGGCTCGCTCAGCACCTTCCTGCTGCGCGCCATCGGCGACCAGGGCATGCTGCACAGCTACGAGCGCCGCGCCGACTTCGCCGAGATCGCCCAGGCCAACGTGGAACGCTACTTCGGCGGCCCCCACCCCGCCTGGCAGCTCACCGTCGGCGACCTCCAGGACAACCTGTCCGACACCGACGTCGACCGCGTCATCCTCGACATGCTCGCCCCCTGGGAATGCCTCGAGGCCGTCTCCAAGGCACTCGTCCCCGGCGGCATCGTCTGCTGCTACGTCGCCACCACCACCCAGCTCGCCCGGACCGTCGAGTCCATCCGCGAAATCGGCTGCTTCAACGAGCCGACCGCCTGGGAAACCATGATCCGCAACTGGCACATCGAGGGCCTCGCCGTCCGCCCCGACCATCGCATGATCGGCCACACCGGCTTCCTCCTCACCGCCCGCCGCCTCGCCGACGGCGTCGAGCCGCCCATGCGCCGCCGCCGCCCCGCCAAGGGCGCCTACGGCGAGGACTACACGGGCCCCAACGCCGACGGAGGCACCGGCCGCTGAGCCCGGCCGCCACGCGGCTCCCAACACACCAGCGCCGTGGTCGAGTTCCCGCACACCTCGCGGAACTCGACCACGGCGCTGACGCGTTCAAGCACACACACCCACACAACCCCACCCGCCGAAGCACACACACGCGCACACGCCCACCCACCAGTGCGCCCATCCCTCTCCACCCCCGGCGCGCACGGAAACTGACGCGCCACCAGCAGTGCCCACCCCGCCATTCCCCCGCACTGTGACGTGTGGCACGATGCGGGGCACCCCCACCGGCACAGCCCTCACAGGAGACACCTCCCCAGTGCAGCACTCCGCCGTCCCGGAACTGGCTCACACCACCACCCGGCCCATTCACTGGGTCGCCACCGCCACCGCAGTCTCCGGCGTGATCGCCCTGTCCTCCGTGCTGCAGCCCGGCGCCGCAACGGCAGCCCAACCCCAGAACGAGACCAAGGCCGCCCCCGTCGCCGCCGCGCCCCCTGACCCCGCCAAGGCCGACTTCCCCCTCGACTGCGGCCCCACCAAGCTCCTCGTCGTGAAGAAGGCCACCGGCGACCTCGACGGCGACGGCCGCCCCGAGACCGTCGTCGTCGTCCACTGCGACGCCGGCATGGGCACCCCACCCGACGGCCTCTACGTCCTCACCCAGGCGGCGGGCACCACCACACCCCGCGTCGTCGCCACCCTCGTCGACCCCAAGGACCGCACCACCGTCACCGACTTCGCCGTCCGCGACGCCGCCGTCACCGCGACCCTCCTCGGCTACTCCTCGCCCGACGTACCGAGTTGCTGCCCCGACGTCAAAGACAACGCCAAGTGGCAGTGGAAGCACGGCGCATTCCTCCGCACCACAGGCGGCGACAGCCGCGAGGCCTGACCCACGGCCCGGACACGGTGACGCACAGCCCCAAGGGTGTGAGAAAAGAGACACGGCTGACCTGAGGTGGCCGTGTGATCACGCAGCGTCCGGGCCGTACACCTCCACCCTGTCCGAAACCCGACGCACATGGATGCACTCGCCCGGGCACTCCCTCGCCGAATCCACCACGTCCCCCACCAGCGGCAACGGCACCCGCGTCGCAGCCCCCCTGACCTGCAGAAGCTCCTCGTCCGGCCCCTTCACATAAGCCAGACCATCGATGTCCAGCTCGAAGACCTCCGGCGCGTACTGGGCACAGATACCGTCACCGGTACACAAGTCCTGGTCGATCCAGACCTCCAGCTCCTCGCCGCCGACACCGGCCTCCTGCTGCACGGTCATCTCCCCTGCCGTCTACTGCACAGAGCGCCGGGAATCCGGCCAGCTCTGACGGGTGTTGAACACCTCGACCCTACCTTCGGCCGCTTCCCAATCATGTTCGGTGGGTATTCCCCTGGCGTGAGGGAGAGCGCAAGGGTGAAGATCGGACACACCCCGACAGTCTTTGTGATCTAGGGGTTTCAATCGACACCCACCCAGGTAGGGTCTGGAAGCGTCCAGCTCCCCTTGGAGGAGGTGAGGACCGTGGCAGCCCACGACGACGACATGAACCGCGGCATCCGCCCGGGACGAGGGTCCGACGACCCTGCCGGGCAGATCGCCTACCTTGAGCAGGAGATCGCCGTCCTGCGACGCAAGCTCGCCGACTCTCCGCGACACACGAGAATTCTCGAAGAGCGGATCGTCGAGCTGCAGACCAACCTGGCCGGCGTGTCCGCGCAGAACGAGCGGCTCGCCAACACGCTCCGTGAGGCCCGCGACCAGATCGTGGCCCTCAAGGAAGAAGTCGACCGGCTCGCGCAGCCACCGGCCGGCTTCGGTGTCTTCCTGCAGGCGAACGAGGACGGCACCGCCGACATCTTCACCGGAGGCCGCAAACTCCGCGTGAACGTCAGCCCCAGCGTGGACCTCGACGAGCTCCGCCGAGGCCAGGAAATAATGCTCAACGAAGCGCTCAACGTGGTCGAAGCCATGGAGTTCGAGCGCGTCGGGGACATCGTCACCCTCAAGGAAATCCTCGAGGACGGCGAGCGCGCCCTGGTGCTCGGGCACACCGACGAGGAACGGGTGGTACGGCTCGCCGAGCCGCTGCTGGACGTCACCATCCGCCCCGGCGACGCCCTCCTGCTCGAACCCCGCTCCGGCTACGTCTACGAGGTCGTCCCCAAGAGCGAGGTCGAAGAACTCGTCCTCGAAGAGGTACCCGACATCGGCTACGAGGCGATCGGCGGACTCGCCGGCCAGATCGAAGCCATCCGCGACGCGGTCGAGCTCCCGTACCTCTACCCCGACCTCTTCAAGGAGCACGAGCTGCGCCCGCCCAAGGGAGTCCTCCTCTACGGACCCCCCGGATGCGGCAAGACCCTCATCGCCAAGGCCGTGGCGAACTCCCTCGCCAAAAAGGTCGCCGAAGTGACCGGCCAGGCCGCCGGCAAGAGCTTCTTCCTCAACATCAAGGGCCCCGAGCTCCTGAACAAGTACGTCGGCGAAACCGAACGACAGATCCGCCTCGTCTTCCAGCGAGCCCGCGAAAAGGCCAGCGAGGGCACCCCCGTCATCGTCTTCTTCGACGAGATGGAATCCCTCTTCCGCACCCGCGGCTCCGGCGTCAGCTCGGACGTGGAGAACACCATCGTCCCCCAGCTCCTCGCCGAGATCGACGGTGTGGAAGGCCTGCAGAACGTCGTGGTCATCGGCGCCTCCAACCGCGAGGACATGATCGACCCCGCCATCCTGCGCCCCGGCCGCCTCGACGTGAAGATCAAGATCGAGCGTCCGGACGCCGAAGCAGCCAAGGACATCTTCGGAAAGTACCTCACCGAAAACCTCCCCCTGCACGCCGACGACGTCAGCGAACACGGAGGCGACAAGGGTGCCACTGTCCAGGCCATGATCCAGACCGCCGTGGAACAGATGTACGCCGAGTCCGACGAGAACCGCTTCCTGGAGGTCACCTACGCCAATGGCGACAAGGAAGTCCTCTACTTCAAGGACTTCAACTCCGGCGCCATGATCGAAAACATTGTCGGCCGCGCCAAGAAGATGGCGATCAAGGACTTCCTCGAACACAACCAGAAAGGCCTCCGCGTCTCCCACCTCCTCCAGGCGTGCGTGGACGAGTTCAAGGAGAACGAGGACCTGCCCAACACCACCAACCCGGACGACTGGGCTCGAATCTCCGGAAAGAAGGGCGAACGGATCGTCTACATCCGCACCCTCATCACCGGAAAGCAAGGCGCAGACACCGGACGCTCCATCGACACGGTGGCAAACACCGGTCAGTACCTGTAAAAGCAAGGGTGGCTGCGGGTGCCCCCACCGGGTACCCGCAGCCCACTGCTTTTCGGGCCACGGCTGGAGCACAGCAATGACGCAAATGATCTCCCCACCAGCGCAAAGGCGTTCTAGGCTCTTTGTTACCGCCGCGTCGCGCCGTGCGGGGACGGGCACCGCACGCGCACCGGAGCACCAGCGGTATCTGAGCGCCGCCCCCGACCGAGGGCGCCGCCGGGCAAGGAGGGCCGCATGACCGTACGGCGAGTAATGGGCATCGAGACGGAGTACGGCATCTCCGTCCCCGGCCACCCCAACGCCAATGCCATGCTCACCTCGTCCCAGATCGTCAACGCGTACGCGGCAGCGATGCACCGGGCCCGCCGGGCCCGCTGGGACTTCGAGGAAGAAAACCCGCTGCGGGACGCGCGAGGCTTCGACCTCGCCCGCGAGGCCGCCGACGCCAGCCAGCTCACCGACGAGGACATCGGCCTCGCCAACGTCATCCTCACCAACGGCGCACGGCTCTACGTCGACCACGCACACCCCGAATACAGCGCCCCCGAGGTGACCAACCCCCGCGACGCCGTCCTCTGGGACAAAGCCGGCGAACGCATCATGGCAGAAGCCGCAGAACGAGCCGCCCAGCTCCCCGGCGCCCAGCCCATCCACCTCTACAAGAACAACACCGACAACAAGGGCGCCAGCTACGGCACGCACGAGAACTACCTGATGAAGCGGGAGACCCCCTTCTCCGACATCGTGCGCCATCTCACCCCCTTCTTCGTCTCCCGCCAGGTCATCGCCGGCGCAGGCCGCGTCGGCATCGGCCAGGACGGCCACGAGCACGGCTTCCAGCTCAGCCAGCGCGCCGACTACTTCGAAGTCGAGGTCGGCCTCGAGACCACACTCAAGCGCCCGATCATCAACACCCGGGACGAACCCCACGCGGACGCGGAGAAATACCGCCGCCTCCACGTGATCATCGGCGACGCGAACCTGTCGGAGATCTCCACCTACCTCAAGCTCGGCACGACGGCCCTGGTCCTGTCCATGATCGAGGACGGCTTCATCGCCGTGGACCTCGCGGTCGACCAGCCCGTACGGACGCTGCACCAGGTCTCCCACGATCCGTCGCTCCAGCGCCTGGTCACCCTGCGCAGCGGCCGCACACTCACCGCGGTCCAGCTCCAGATGGAGTACTACGAGCTCTCCCGCAAGTACGTCGAGGAACGCTACGGCGCCGACGCGGACGACCAGACCAAGGACGTCCTCGCCCGCTGGGAGGACACCCTCAACCGCCTTGAGCACGATCCGATGAGCCTGGCCGGCGAGCTGGACTGGGTCGCCAAACGAGAGCTCATGGAGGGTTACCGGCGCCGTGACGGCCTCGACTGGGACGCCGCCAAGCTCCACCTCCTCGACCTCCAGTACGCCGACGTACGCGCCGAGAAGGGTCTGTACAACCGCCTGGCGGCCCGCGGCCGCATGAAGCGCCTCCTGGACGAGGCTGACGTCGAACGGGCCCGTACGAAGCCACCGGAGGACACCCGCGCCTACTTCCGCGGCCGCTGCCTCGAGCAGTACGCGGACGACGTCGCCGCCGCCTCCTGGGACTCGGTCATCTTCGACCTCCCCGGACGGGACTCCCTCCAACGCGTTCCAACCCTGGAACCGCTACGCGGAACGCGTAATCACGTCAAGGAGCTCCTGGACCGCTGCCGCACGGCCGAGGACCTGGTCAGGGTCCTGTCAGGCGGCTGAGGGGTACTCGGACGAGCCCGGCCGCCCGGGGTGTAAATCCCGGCGGCCGGGAATCATCGAGGTGGTCCCCGCACGTTGGAGTAACTGCGGGGCCGTTGTCGGACCCGGCTAGTAGGGTCTGATCACCACCGATCGGCAGGAAAGCCGACCTGTCGACCATGTCGGGCGAACTGAGCGGGGTGAGGGTTATGGCGACCAAGGACACCGGCGGCGGCCAGCAGAAGGCCACGCGTTCCACCGAGGAGATCGAGGAGCAGGAGCAGGAGGCTCAGGCTTCGGGGGATCTCAAGGAGCGGCACGAGAAGCTGAGCGACGATGTGGACTCCGTCCTGGACGAAATCGATGACGTACTCGAGGAGAACGCCGAGGATTTCGTGCGGTCCTTCGTGCAAAAAGGCGGACAGTGAGGGGCGGTAGGCCGCTTTCTCCTTCGAATTGAAGGTAGGGGTGGGGTGGTCGGAGAGCTCTCCACGAAGCGATGCACGGGCTGCAAGTGGGATCTGGCCCTCACTGCCTTCGCGCGAGACAGGAATCGGAGCGACGGTCTTCAGGTGCGGTGCCGGGAGTGCGTGGCGGAGTACAGCGCCGCTCACTACCGGCGCCGCCGGGAGGCAATGGGCAAGTCGGTGCGCGAGAAGGTGGACGTTCCGCCAGGGCGCAAGCTTTGCCGCACGTGTGGTGAGGTCAAGCCCCACAGTGAGTGGCATCGCAACGCGACCGCATCCGACGGGCTGTCCACGCGCTGCAAAGCGTGCCGGGCAGCCCGTGGGCGGCAAGACCATCTGAAGCGCCAGTACGGCATCACCGAAGCCGAACGTGACGAGTTGATCGCCTCGCAAGCAGGCGTCTGTTGCATATGTCTATCGGCCCCGGCAGCGCATGTGGATCACTGCCACCAGACGGGTAGGGTCCGTGGCGTACTGTGCTTCAGCTGCAATGCCGCACTGGGGCAGTTCAAGGATCAGCCCGACGTCATAAGGCGGGCTGCGACATACGTGGAAGGAAACGCGTGGAAGCCAATCCTCGTAGCACCGGGCGTCTACCAGCTGCCTTCCTGACGCCTGGCTCGTCGTCCTTCATGGACTTCCTGTCGGAGCACCAGCCCGAGCTGCTGCCCGGCAAGCGGCAGCTGCCGCCCACCCAGGGCGTGATCGAGGCTCCGCACGGCACGACCATCGTGGCCACGGCGTTCCCGGGGGGCGTCGTGCTCGCGGGTGACCGCCGGGCGACCATGGGCAATGTGATCGCGCAGCGGGACATCGAGAAGGTGTTCCCGGCGGACGAGTACTCGGCCGTGGGCATCGCCGGCACGGCGGGTCTCGCCGTCGAGATGGTGAAGCTGTTCCAGCTGGAGCTGGAGCACTTCGAGAAGGTCGAGGGTGCGCAGCTGTCCCTTGAGGGCAAGGCGAACCGTCTGTCGACCATGATCCGCTCCAATCTGGGCATGGCCCTGCAGGGCCTTGCGGTGGTCCCCCTTTTCGCCGGCTATGACGTGGACCGCGGCAAGGGCCGCATCTTCTCCTACGACGTGACGGGTGGCCGTTCCGAGGAGCACGGCTTCGCGGCCACGGGTTCCGGCTCGATCTTCGCGCGCGGTGCCATGAAGAAGCTCTACCGTGAGGATCTGAGCGAGGAGGAGGCCACGACCCTGGTGGTCCAGGCCCTCTACGACGCGGCGGACGACGACTCGGCGACCGGTGGCCCCGATGTCGCTCGCCGGATTTATCCGATCGTCACCGTGATCACCGAGGACGGCTTCCGCCGACTGACCGAGGACGAGTCGTCCGAGATCGCCCGTTCCGTCCTGGATCGGCGTCTGCAGCAGCCCGACGGTCCGCGGGCCGCGCTGCTCTGACGGCGGGGCCGGTTGTTATCAGGGTGATCGTGTGACTTCGACAGAAAGGGACGGATAACCGGTGTCGACGCCGTTCTATGTCTCCCCCCAGCAGGCCATGGCCGACCGGGCGGAGTACGCCCGCAAGGGCATCGCGCGCGGCCGCAGTCTGGTCGTGATGCAGTACGCCGACGGCATCGTGTTCGTCGGTGAGAACCCGTCCCGTGCGCTGCACAAGTTCAGTGAGATCTACGACCGGATCGGTTTCGCGGCGGCCGGCAAGTACAACGAGTACGAGAACCTGCGGATCGGTGGTGTGCGCTACGCCGACCTCCGTGGCTACACGTACGACCGTGATGACGTGACCGCCCGTGGTCTGGCGAACGTGTACGCGCAGACGCTGGGCACGATCTTCTCGAGTGCGGCGGAGAAGCCGTACGAGGTGGAGCTGGTGGTCGCCGAGGTGGGGGAGACCCCGGAGGGTGATCAGATCTACCGTCTGCCGCATGACGGGTCGATCGTGGATGAGCACGGTTCGGTGGCGGTCGGTGGCAACGCCGAGCAGATCAGCAGTTTTCTCGATCAGCGTCATCGTGACGGGATGACGCTGGCGGAGGCGTTGAAGCTGGCTGTGCAGGCGCTGTCGCGGGATACGAACGGCAGTGAGCGGGAGATTCCGGCGGAGCGTCTGGAGGTGGCCGTGCTGGATCGTATGCGGCCGCAGAAGCGCAAGTTCAGGCGGATCACCGGCCGTCAGTTGTCGCGCCTGTTGCAGGCGGACGGTGCGTCGACGGCGGCGGAGGCGGAGGCAGAGGCCGACGCGGACGCCGAGTCGGAGGAGTAGGCCGCCTCACTCGTATGGCCGTATGACGCCGCGCGCCCCGCCCGTTCAGGGTCGGGGCGCGCGGCGTTGTGCTGCCGCGGGGTCAGTGGGGCGGTGGTGCGGTGGAGCCCCGTACGACCAGTTCCACGGGGATGTCGCCCTGTTGGGGTGTGCGGTCTTCCAGGACGGCCAGGAGGGCCTGCATGCCGCGTTCTCCGAACAGTTCGGCGTCCAGTCGTACGGTCGTCAGTTCGGGGTCGATGGCGGTGGCGAGGGCGAGGTCGTCGACGCCGGTGACGGAGAGGTCGTCGGGGATGCGCAGACCGAGGCGGCGGGCGGCTTTGTAGGCGCCGGCGGCGAGTTTGTCGTCGTCGCAGACGAGGGCGGTGGGGCGGGGGCCGGGGGCAGCGAGGGCCGTTTCGGCGGCGGTGAGGGCGCCTTCGATGGAGATGGGGGCGTGGGTGGTGCGGAGGGTGGTGCCGGGTGTGGTGCCGACGCGTGCTGCGAGCTCCTGTGCGCGTATGTGAAAGGTCCAGGAGGGGACGTCGGCGGCGAGGTGGAGGAAATGCCGGTGGCCGAGGCCGAGGAGGTGTTCGGCTACTTGGTGTACGCCGTCGGTGATGTCGAGGTTGACGGTTGCGGCGCCGGGGCTGCCTTCGGGGTCGCTGTCGAGCATGACGAGGGGGAGTTGGTCGCCGTGGATGGCGGTGAGGGCGTCGGCGGCCATGGAGGAGGCGATGACGCCGTCGAGGGCGGCTTGTGCGGAGTGGAAGGGGTCTTTGGCGGGGCCGACGCCTTCGGGTGAGGGGTAGAGGACGACGCCGAAGCCGTGGTCGGCGGCGATGCGGGCGGCGCCGGTGTAGACGCCGGCGAAGAATTCGGTGGTGAGGGCGGGTACCACCAGCAGGACGGTGCGGGTGCGGCCGAGGCGGAGGTTGCGTGCTGCGAGGTTGGGCCGGTAGCCGAGTTCCCGGGCCGCTTGGCGGACTCGCTCGGCGACGGGTTGGGAGACGCGTCCGCGCCATTTGTCGCCGAGGACGAGGGAGACGGCTGCCTGGGAGACACCGGCGGCCTGGGCGACATCGCGGCTGGTGGGTCGCGTGCTACCTGGTGGCACGGTGGGCGTGCTCCTTCGTGCGGGCTGGTGGGGCGTCGTGTGGACTGCCGGTCAGCGCTCATGGTACGTATGGCAGGCGAGGTTATACGTAAAACTTCACCCGTCGCGGGTACGGAGAAGCGGGGTGGGGCCGGGAGAAGGGATGCGCATGGCCGCGGGGTACATGGAGATCCTCAGGGCGAGGCATGCGGCCCGCCTGCTGGTGGGGACGCTGGTGGGCCGGTTGCCGAACGCGGTGGCCGCGATCGCGGTGGTGCTGTTCGTGCGGGCCGAGGGCGGCACGTACAGCCTCGCGGGGGCGCTCGCCGCGGTGTACGGCGTGGCCAACGCGGTGGGGCAGCCGGTGCTGGGGCGGCTGGTCGATCTGCACGGGCAGCCGAGGGTGCAGCTTCCGGCGGCGGTGGTGTCCGCCGCCGCCATGACGGTGTTCGCGCGGACGGGGCTGGATCCGATCGCCGTGGCGTATGCCGCGATGGTGGTCGCGGGGCTGTTCACGCCGCCGCTGGAGGGCGGTCTGCGGGCGCTGTGGCCGGTGGTGCTGCGCCGGGAGGAGCAGGTGCACACGGCGTACGCGATGGACGCGGTGGCGCAGGAGGTGATGTTCACCGTCGGCCCGCTGCTGTTGACTCTGTGCGCGGCCCTGTGGTCCGCGTGGGTCGCACTCGTGGTGCTGAACGTCGTAGGCGTGCTGGGCGCGCTCTCCGTGGTGCTCTCGCCGCCGTCGCGTGCGTGGCGGTCGGCGCCGCGTGAGGCGCACTGGCTGGGGGCGTTGCGCTCGCCCGGGTTGCTGGTGTTGCTCGGTGCGTTTCTGTTCGTGGGGATGGCGCTGGGTTCGATCACGGTGGCGGCCGTGTCGTACGCCGATGGTCACGGGGGCGACGGGGTGTACGGCTGGCTGATGGCGGCGATCGGGTTGGGTGCTCTGGTCGGGGGTTCGGTGTACGGGGCGCGGCGGTGGCCCGGTGCGCCGGAGCGGCGGCTGCGTGTGCTGGTGGGGCTTTTGGCGCTGTGTTATCTGCCGCTGACGCTGATGCCGGGTGTGGTGGCGATGGTGGTGCTGACCGCGGTGGCGGGGGTGTTCCTGGCGCCGTGTATCGCGTGTGCGTTCGTGCTGGTGGACCGGCATGCGCCGAGCGGTACGGTGACGGAGGCGTTCTCGTGGCTGGTGACGACGTTCACGGTGGGTGCGTCGGTCGGGACGGGCGTCGCGGGGCCGGTGGTGCAGGCGGGTGGCACCCTGTGGGGTTTCGCGGTGCCGGGGGCCGCGGGGGCCGTGTCGTTGCTGGTCCTGGTGGTCGCGGGGCGGGTCCTCGCAGCTCCCGCCGGGGGCGGGGTGGTTGCGGGTTCACCGGAAAATGATCCAAACCGTGCTGTCGAACCCCGTTTCAGCTCGGGGGATCGGGCGTAATGTTCAGTCATGGACCGCCGCATTTTCGGGCTGGAGAACGAGTACGGCGTCACGTGCACGTTCAGGGGACAGCGCCGTCTGTCGCCTGACGAGGTGGCGCGGTACCTCTTCCGCCGTGTCGTGTCATGGGGCCGCAGCAGCAATGTGTTTCTGCGCAACGGGGCCCGTCTCTATCTCGACGTGGGCTCGCATCCGGAATACGCGACACCCGAATGTGACAACGTGACCGAACTGGTCACCCACGACAAGGCCGGCGAGCGCATTCTGGAGGGGCTGCTGGTCGACGCCGAACGCCGCCTGCACGAGGAGGGAATCGCGGGCGACGTCTACCTCTTCAAGAACAACACGGACTCGGCGGGCAACTCCTACGGTTGTCACGAGAACTACCTGGTGGCGCGGCACGGAGAGTTCTCGCGGCTCGCGGACATCCTGATTCCGTTCCTGGTCACCAGGCAGTTGCTGTGCGGTGCCGGCAAGGTGCTGCAGACCCCGCGCGGGGCGGTGTACTGCGTGAGTCAGCGGGCGGAGCACATCTGGGAGGGTGTCAGCTCGGCGACGACCCGTTCCCGGCCGATCATCAACACGCGGGACGAGCCGCACGCGGACGCGGAGCGTTACCGCCGTCTGCACGTCATCGTCGGCGATTCGAACATGTCCGAGACGACGATGCTGCTGAAGGTCGGCGCGACCGATCTGGTGCTGCGCATGATCGAGGCGGGGACGGTGATGCGTGACCTGACCCTGGAGAACCCGATCCGGGCGATCCGCGAGGTCAGCCATGACATCACGGGCCGCCGCAAGGTGCGCCTGGCCAGCGGCCGGGAGGCCTCCGCGCTGGAGGTGCAGCGGGAGTACTACGAGAAGGCCGTGGACTTCTGCGAGCGTCGCGGTATCCGCACGGGCACGGTCGAGCAGGTGCTGGAGCTGTGGGGCCGTACGCTGGACGCGATCGAGTCGGAGGATCTCGACCGGATCGGTACCGAGATCGACTGGGTGATGAAGTACAAGCTCATCGAGCGGTACCGGGCCAAGCACAACATGACGATGTCGCATCCGCGGGTGGCGCAGATAGACCTCGCCTACCACGACATCCACCGTCGTCGTGGCCTGTACTACCTGCTGGAGAAGAAGGGCCAAGCAGCCCGGATCTGCAACGACTTGAAGATCTTCGAGGGCAAGTCGGTTCCGCCGCAGACCACTCGCGCGCGGTTGCGCGGTGACTTCATCCGGCGGGCCCAGGAACAGCGCCGTGATTTCACGGTCGACTGGGTGCATCTGAAGCTCAACGACCAGGCGCAGCGGACGGTGTTGTGCAAGGACCCGTTCCGTTCGGTGGACGACCGGGTGGAGAAGCTGATCGCCGGAATGTGAGACCGGAATCCGGGACTGCGCGTTTCGCGTGTGTCACCGCAACGCCACACGGGCGCCGTATGTTTGCCGTACGGCGCCCTTCTCACGCCGTAGAGTTGCGCGCACGCCATCCATCAAGATCGACCGATTGAGGCCCCATCGTGCGCCGACGCTCTCTTCTTCTCGCCGCTGTGCCCGCCGGGCTGGCGACCGTCTCCGGATGCGGTGACGACAAGTCCGGCAAGGGTGCGAGCGGTACCAGTTCGTCCCCCGCGCCCTCGGCGACGTCGGCCGTCCCGCCGCCGAAGATCGTCGAGGGGCCGTTGCCGGCGATCACCGCCGGCACCAGGTTCGACCAGAAGCCGACCGTGGCCAAGGGGCCCGGCTCCCCGTCGAAGGACCTGGCCGTGAAGACGGTGATCGCGGGCGGTGGGCAGACGGTAGCGGAGAACGACTACGTCCAGGCGAACTACCTGGGGCAGATCTGGGACACCGCCAAGGTCTTCGACAACTCCTACGACCGCAAGACGCCACTGGTGATCCAGCTCGCCGAGGGCGGCATCATCGACGGCTGGCGGTATGCGCTGGCGGGGAAGAAGGTCGGCAGCCGGGTGCTGATGGCCGTGCCCCCGACCTGGGGGTACGGCACGCAGGGCAACCCCCAGGCGGGCATCAAGGGCACCGACACGCTCGTGTTCGTGGTGGACGTGCAGAACACGTTCAACGCGAAGAGCTCCGCCAAGGGCAAGACGGTGGCGCAGAGCGACTCCGACCTGCCGAAGGTGGGCACGAACACCGACGGCAAGGCGCCGTCCATCGACGTGCCGAAGGCGAAGCCGCCGACGGGGCTGGTCGCGAAGTACGTCATCGAGGGCGACGGCGACGAGGTCAAGGCGGACAACACCGTTCTGGTGCAGTACAAGGGCGTGCTGTGGGACACCGGCAAGGAGTTCGACTCCACGTACGGCCGTGGCCAGCTTGCGTCGTTCTCGCTCCAGCAGGTCGTCAAGGGCTGGGCGCAGGGGCTGACCGGGAAGAAGGTGGGCAGCCGCGTGCTCGTCGTCATCCCGCCGAAGCTGGGCTACGGGGACAACCCGCCGAGCGGCAGCAGCATCAAGAAGGACTCCACGCTGGTGTTCGTGGTCGACATCCTGGCGAAGATGTAAGCCCTGCGGGGATGTGAGAGTGTCGGTGGTGCCGCAATGGCCTCAACACGAAACAGCAGGAGCTTTTGACGTGAGCATCGAGAAGCCCGAGATCGACTTCCCGGGTGGCGAGCCCCCGGCCGACCTCGAGATCAAGGACATCTGGGAGGGTGACGGCCCGGAGGCCAAGGCGGGCGACACCGTCTCCGTCCACTACGTGGGCGTGGCCTTCTCCACCGGTGAGGAGTTCGACGCGTCCTGGAACCGCGGTACGCCGCTGAAGTTCCAGCTGGGTGTCGGTCAGGTCATCAAGGGCTGGGACCAGGGCGTCCAGGGCATGAAGGTCGGCGGCCGCCGCCAGCTGACGATTCCCCCGCACCTGGCCTACGGCGACCGTGGCGCGGGCGCCCGGATCAAGCCGGGCGAGACGCTGATCTTCGTCTGCGACCTGGTCGCGGTCTGACCGAGGTACTAGCCACCGACCGCCGCCGGGCCGGAGCCCGGCGGCGGAGCCCCTGTCGGCCGCCGGGGGCCGTCCGGCAGCCGCTGTGCGGGCCCGCGGAAGCGGGCACCCGGCGGCTGCGCAGGTGATCCGGCCGTGAAGCCGCCCCCGGCGGGGCGGCTTCACGGAGTGCCTCCGGCAGGCTCCCGGGCAGCCGAGGCCGGGCCGGCCACCGACGACGCGGGCGGCTGCCTGGAGGCGACCGGAAACGACCAGCTGGGTCCATGCCTGCGCGGGCATGGACCCTCGGCTTTTGCCGGGGTGCTCGCGGGCGGTACGGTCGTCGGTCGTAAGCACCATGGGGAGGCGAAGGGCGTCGATGGCCATTGCCAAGGCCGAGCGGCTGATGAATCTGGCGCTGTGTCTGCTCGGGACGCGGCGGCCGCTCAGCAAGCGTGAGCTGCGCGAGTCCATCGAGGCCTATCTGGAAGCCGGGTCCGACGACTCCTTCAACCGCATGTTCGAGCGGGACAAGGACGACCTGCGTGAGCTCGGGCTCGTGATCGAGACCGTGGAGAACCTCGAGGGCGAGGTCGGCTACCTGGCGCGCCGCGACAGCAACCGCCTTCCGCCCATCACTCTGGACGCCGAGGAGGCCGCCGCGCTCGGTCTGGCCGCCAAGGTGTGGCAGCAGGCCCGGCTCGCCGGTGCAGCGAGCGGCGCCCTGCAGAAGCTGCGCGCCGCGGGCCTGCCCGAGGACGTCGACCCGTACGAGGTCCACGGCGCCCTGGAACCCCGCATCCCCGTCCACGAGGCCGCGTTCGAGCCGCTGATGTTGGCCTGCCGGGACCGCCGCCCCGTGGTCTTCGACTACCGCAAGGCCACCGCCGCCCATCCCGAACAGCGCCATGTCGAACCCTGGGCGCTGGAGTGCTGGCGCGGCCACTGGTACCTGGCGGGCTGGGACCGCGACCGGGGCGCCGAGCGGGTCTTCCGGCTCTCCAGGATCACCGGCAAGGTGCGCAGCCGCGGCGGCGCCTTCACCGCCCCGGTGCCCGACGTGGTCACCGTCCGTGAGACCGTGGCGAGCTGGGCGGGGGAGACCGCCGACCGTTCGGCGCGGATCCGGCTGCGCAAGGACGCGGGGTACCCCCTTCGGGCGAAGGCCACGTCCGTGCGGGAACTCGGTGACGGCTGGGACGAGTTGGAGATTCCGTACGGGCACGGCCTCGACGCGTGGCTGGTGGAGTTCGGGCCCGACGTGGTGGTCCTGGAGCCGACGGAGCTGAGGGCCGACGTGGTCGATCGGCTGCGTGCCGTGGCCAAGGGCTGAGGGGGGAGACGTACGAACGTGGCAGGCAAACCGGCCAGGCCGGCGAACGCCATCGACCAGACCCGGCGGATGCTGTCCCTGGTGACGTATCTGCGGGAGCGCCCCGGCGCGCGCGTCGAGGACGTCGCCCGGGCGTTCGGGATCACCGAGGAGGAGCTGGTCTCGGACCTCGACGTGCTGCCCATGTGCGGCACCAGCTTCCGCGGCGGCGACCTCCTCGACATCGACACCGACGGCGAGCGCATCTGGTGGCACAACCCGGCCGCCCTGGGTGCGGAGGCGGCCGAGCCCCTGCGGCTGGCGGCGGACGAGGCGACCGCGCTGCTGGTGGCCGCGCGGGCCGTGGCCACCCTGCCGGGACTGCGGGAGAGCGACCGGCAAGCGCTGCTGCGCGCCACCGCCAAAGTGGAGACCGCCGCCGGCGAGGCAGCGGGCGCCAGCTCCCGGCTGTCGGTGACGTTCGAGTCCGAGGGTGGCGTCTTCGCGGATGTCGACCGGGCCATCTCCGAGCGTCGCCGCCTGTGGATCCGCTACTACTCGCCGGCCCGCGACGAGGTCACCGAGCGTGAGATCGACCCGATCCGCCTGGTCAGCGTCGGCCACACGTATGTGGAGGCGTGGTGCCGCCGCTCCGAGGCGCGCCGCACCTTCCGGCTCGACCGGGTCGCCGAGATCAAGATCCTCGACGAGCCGTCGGCGCCCCCGGAGGTCGAGCTGCGGGACCTGTCGGAGGGGCTGGTCCAACCCGCCGCCGAGGATCCCGAGGTGGTCGTCGAGGTCGGACCGGGTGGCCGTTGGGTCGCCGAGTACTACCCGCACGACAGCGCGGATGAGCTGCCGGACGGCGGGCTGCGTATCACCTTGCGGACCCCCGACCCGGCGTCGCTCAGACGGCTGGCGCTGCGGCTCGGACGGGACGGCCGGATCGTGTCGCCGCAGGATCTCGCGGACAGCGCCCGACGGGCGGCCCGCGAGGCGCTCGCGGCGTACGACGGGCCGGATCCGGTTCAGGACGGGCTGTACGACAGGCAGGAGCAGCAGCTGTGAGCACGTCGGCGATGTCTGGTGCGTCGGAGCAGTCGGAAGCGTCGGCCGGTGTGCCGCAGGCGCCAGGGGCCGCTGAGATGTCGGTGCGGACGGCGTTCGCCGGGATGAGGCGCGTCGCCGACGTGGTGTTCCGGGCCGGCTGCCCGGACTGCCGGGCCCGTTTCGAGCTGGGGGCGAGCGCCCTGCGGCTGGCCATCGGCGCCACCAGCAAGACCACGTTCTACTCCTTCACGTGTCCAGAGTGCGGCGCGTCCGTCCGCAAGCCGGCCGGGGAGCGCATCGTCGAACTGCTCACCGGCGGCGGGGTGCGGACCCTGCGGCTGCACTCGACCCTCTAGGCTCTTACGTCATGTTCTGGCCGATGCTCGCGATCGCTCTGGGGTTCCTGGGGCTCGCCGTTCTGGGTGTGTTCGCCGTCCGGGTCTTCCTGGAGGCCCAGCGCCTCGGGCGGCAGGTCGCCGACTCGGCGCGCCGGATCAACCGTGCCGCGGAGGACCTGGAGCGGGCGGCCGTGGGCGCGGCGCGGGCCGCGGACCGGATATGAAATCCGCCGTAGCGCGGCAATCCGGCCACAGCACTAGGCAATCCCGCCGCAGCTCGGTAACGCCTCACGCCGGTCCTACGCCTCACGTCGGCAACCGGCCTCACGCCGCTACCTCCGGCGCATGCCCTTCTGCACCACACGCCGTACCGCGACGGTGTTCCGTGGATCCGGTAAGAAGGGCCGCAAGAGGCGCAATGAGTCACTTCGCCCTGTCTACTTCCCACCGCGTACAGGTACGCTGCTGGTCGCGGCCCGGAGAACGAGGCGCGGTCCGCAGACCGGGAGTACGCACAGGGATTGCCTCACGTTCACCCCTGAGCGTTACGATCGCTGCACGGTTGTCGGACATTTGTCCGACTGATCGAACAGCACCCCCACCCAATGCCGCCTCGGTGAGAAGGTAAAGACTTATGTTCGGAAGGCTCGGAGCCCCCGAGATCATTCTCATCCTCGTCGTCATCATCCTGCTGTTCGGCGCGAAGAAGCTTCCGGACATGGCGCGCTCCCTCGGCAAGTCCGCGCGCATCCTGAAGAGCGAGGCAAAGGCGATGAAGGAGGAGGGCAAGCCCTCCGCGCCGGCCGGCCCGCCGAACGACGAGCAGCCCCCGGCCCAGCGCACCATCCAGGCCGCTCCCGGCGACGTGACGAGCGCCCGCCCGGTCAACGAGCCGACGGACACGACCCAGCGCTGACGGGAGGACCGGAGCTCCCGGTCCACTGCACGAGATGAGGATGTGGGTTGCTCAAGTCTGCCCGCAAACAGGAGAAGGACCCCGAGGGGCGGATGCCCCTCGCGGAGCACCTGCGTGAACTGCGCAACCGGCTCGCCAAGGCCATGCTGGCCATCATCGTGGTCACGGTCGTCGCCGCCTTCTTCTACAACGACATCATCAACTTCCTCACCCAGCCGATCCTCGACTCGGTCGGGTGCGGGAAGAGCTTCGAGGAGCTGGCGAGGTCCTCGAGCCACAACCAGCAGTGTGCGCGTATCACCATCAACGGTCTGCTCGCCCCCTTCACCCTGGCCCTGCAGGTCTCGCTGATGGCCGGCGTGGTGTTCGCCTCGCCGGTCTGGCTCTACCAGCTGTGGGCGTTCGTCGCGCCGGGGCTGCACCGGCACGAGAAGAAGTACGCCTACGGGTTCGTCTGCACCGGTGTCCCGCTCTTCCTCGGCGGCGGGTTCTTCGCCTACAAGGTGCTGCCCACCACCGCGAAGGTGCTGATCGACTTCACGCCGTCCGGCGTCGACAACCTGCTGCCGCTGGACGACCTGCTGCAGCTCGTCACGCGCATGGTGGTCGTCTTCGGGCTGTCCTTCGAGCTGCCCCTGCTGCTGATCATGCTCAATCTCACCGGGGTGCTCAGCGGCACGCGCATGCTCGGCTGGTGGCGCGCCATGATCCTGGGCATCACGGTCTTCGCGGCCGTCGCCACCCCCAGCACCGACCCCCTCTCCATGCTGGCGCTGGCCGGGCCGATCTGCGTGCTGTACTTCGGCGCGGTCGCCTTCTCGCTGCTCAACGACCGGCGCAAGCAGCGGCGCGAGGCCGAGGGACCCGCCGACGACGAGGCCTCCGAACTGGATCTCACGCCCGAGGACATCGGCGAGGTCGAGGGTGTCACCGCGAGCCGGGCACTGCCCCAGGCGCCGAGCACGGACCAGGTCAACGGGTATGACGACGTGACGTGACCGCCGGGAAGCGGCATGTGAGGTGCTGACCGACGGCCGTGGGGCCCCGCCGAGGACATCGGCGGGGCCCCACGGCCGTCCGCGTCTCGGCCGGCGTCCGCGATCCTCATAATGATCGTCCTGTTGTCAGTGGCTCCCGGTACGCTCGAAAGCACGATGACAGAGGAACTCTCCCCGGCCGAGCGGTACGCGGCAGCACGTAGACGCGCTGCCGAGCAGGCCACCGCGCTCGCCTCCTTCCGCGAGATGTACGACTTCGGCCTCGACCCCTTCCAGACCGAGGCCTGTGAGTCACTCGAGGCCGGCAAGGGCGTGCTGGTGGCCGCGCCCACCGGTTCCGGCAAGACGATCGTCGGCGAGTTCGCCGTCCACCTCGCCCTCGAACAGGGCAAGAAGTGCTTCTACACGACACCCATCAAGGCGCTGTCGAACCAGAAGTACAACGACCTGTGCCGCCGCTACGGCACACAGAAGGTCGGCCTCCTGACCGGCGACAACAGCGTCAACTCCGATGCGCCGATCGTCGTGATGACCACCGAGGTCCTGCGGAACATGCTGTACGCGGGCTCGCAGACCCTCCTCGGCCTCGGCTATGTCGTCATGGACGAGGTGCACTACCTCTCCGACCGCTTCCGCGGCGCCGTCTGGGAGGAAGTGATCATCCACCTCCCCGAGTCGGTGACGCTGGTGTCGCTGTCGGCGACCGTGTCCAACGCGGAGGAGTTCGGCGACTGGCTGGACACCGTCCGCGGCGACACCGAGGTGATCGTCTCCGAGCACCGGCCCGTGCCGCTGTTCCAGCACGTGCTGGCCGGCCGCCGGATGTACGACCTGTTCGAGGAGGGCGAGGGCCACAGGAAGGCCGTCAACCCCGACCTCATGCGCCTGGCCCGCATGGAGGCCAGCCGCCCCATGTTCCAGGACCGCAGGCGGGGCCGCGCCATGCGCGAGGCCGACCGCGAGCGGGAGCGCAGACAGCGCGCCCGGGTGTGGACACCGAGCCGGCCCGAGGTCATCGAGCGGCTCGACGCCGAGGGCCTGCTGCCCGCGATCACGTTCATCTTCAGCCGCGCCGCCTGCGAGGCCGCCGTCCAGCAGTGCCTCTACGCCGGCCTCAGGCTCAACGACGAGGAATCGCGGGAACAGGTGCGCGCCCTCGTCGAGGAGCGCACGGCCTCCATCCCTTCCGAGGACCTGCACGTCCTCGGCTACTACGAGTGGCTGGAAGGCCTCGAGCGCGGCATAGCGGCCCACCACGCGGGCATGCTGCCGACGTTCAAGGAGGTCGTCGAGGAACTGTTCGTCCGCGGCTTGGTGAAGGCCGTGTTCGCGACCGAGACCCTCGCGCTCGGCATCAACATGCCCGCCCGCTCCGTGGTGCTGGAAAAGCTCGTCAAGTGGAACGGCGAACAGCACGCCGACATCACCCCCGGCGAGTACACCCAGCTCACCGGCCGCGCCGGCCGCCGCGGCATCGACGTCGAGGGCCACGCGGTGGTGCTGTGGCAGCGCGGCATGAGCCCCGAGCACCTCGCGGGCCTCGCCGGGACGCGCACCTACCCGCTGCGCTCCAGCTTCAAGCCGTCGTACAACATGGCCGTCAACCTGGTCGAGCAGTTCGGCCGGCACCGCTCCCGCGAACTCCTCGAGACCTCCTTCGCGCAGTTCCAGGCCGACAAGTCGGTCGTCGGCATCTCCCGCCAGGTGCAGCGCAACGAAGAGGGCCTCGAGGGCTACAAGGAGGCCATGACCTGCCACCTCGGCGACTTCGAGGAGTACGCCCGGCTGCGCTGCCAACTCAAGGACCGCGAGACCGAACTGGCCCGGCAGGGCGCCTCCCAGCGCCGCGCCGAGGCCGCCGTCGCCCTGGAGAAGCTCAAGCCCGGCGACGTCATCCACGTCCCCACCGGCAAGTACGCGGGCCTGGCCCTGGTCCTCGACCCCGGCCTGCCCGCCGGTCGTGTAGGCGGCCACCGGGGCCTGGAGTACCAGGACGGCCCGCGCCCGCTGGTCCTCACCGCCGAACGGCAGGTCAAACGGCTGGCCACGATGGACTTCCCGGTGCCCGTCGAACCGCTGGAGCGGATGCGGATCCCGAAGTCCTTCAACCCCCGCTCTCCGCAGTCCCGCCGGGACCTCGCCTCCGCGCTGCGCACCAAGGCCGGGCACATCCCGCCGGAGCGGCAGCGCAAGCGGCGTTCGCAGGCGGCCGACGACCGTGAGATCGCCCGGCTGCGCGCCGCGCTCCGCGCCCACCCCTGCCATGGGTGCAACGACCGCGAGGACCATGCCCGCTGGGCCGAGCGCTACCACCGGCTGCTGCGCGACACCAAGCAGTTGGAGCACCGTATCGAGGGCCGGACGAACACGATCGCGCGTACCTTTGACCGCATCGTGGCGTTGCTCACCGAACTGGACTACCTGCGCGGCAACGAGGTGACCGAGCACGGCAAGCGGCTCGCCCGGCTCTACGGCGAACTCGACCTGCTCGCCAGCGAGTGCCTGCGCGAGCGCGTCTGGGAGGGGCTCGCCCCCGCCGAACTCGCCGCCTGCGTCTCCGCGTTGGTGTACGAGGCCCGGGTCGGCGACGACGCGATGGCGCCGAAGCTGCCCTCAGGCAAGGCCAAGGCCGCGCTCGGTGAGATGGTGCGGATCTGGGGACGTCTGGACGCCCTGGAGGAGGAGTTCCGCATCAGCCAGACCGAGGGCGTCGGCCAGCGCGAACCCGACCTCGGGTTCGCCTGGGCCGCGTACATGTGGGCCAGTGGGAAGGGGCTGGACGAAGTCCTGAACGAGGCGGAGATGCCGGCCGGTGACTTCGTGCGGTGGTGCAAGCAGGTGATCGATGTGCTCGGGCAGATCGCGGCGGCTTCTCCTGTGGAGGGCTCGACCGTGGGCAAGGCCGCGCGCAAGGCGGTTGACCAGTTGCTGCGGGGTGTTGTCGCCTACTCGTCGGTGGGGTGAGAGTCGTCGGGCGGGTGCGGGTTGTCTGTGGCTGGTCGCGCCCACGCGGCGGAGCCGCATGTCGACTCACCCCCGCGCCCCTTGAGCTCGTCGCTCTACCCCCGATTCACATACGACCGCCAGCTGCCGTACGACGTGATGTCCCGTGCGTCCGTCAGGGCGCCGGGCTCGCACAGGAAACCCGCTACGCGCGTTCCGTCCGCCAGTTCCACGCTGCCCAGCGTCATCGGGCGGGGCAGAGCGGTGAGCAGGTGGCCCAGGCCCTCCGCGGGCAGGCGCCACACCTCCGTCTCGATCGCCGCGCCGTCTTCCCCGACGTGCACCAGCCCCGGCTTCGGCGGGTCCGTGCACAGGGCGTGCAGGCGGTAGAGCGGGGCCGTGGTCGTCGTACGGTCCAGCCGGGCGCCCAGTGCCAGGAGCTGGGGGTTCAGGGGCTGGTCCGACAGGTGTGCGCCCACCACGGCCACACATGTCTCCGGTTCCAGCACTCGGGCGATCCGGGCCAGCCGTTCGTCCGTGAACGCCGGGCCGATCAGCATCACGCCGAACGGCAGCCCGCTCACCTCGCCCGCCGGGACGGCCACCGCCGCAAGGTCGAACAGATTCGTCGAGTTGGTGAAGCGGCCCAGACGGGCGTTGGCGCCCAGTGGGTCCGCGGCGACCTCGGCGAGGGTCGGGTGCCCCGGGGCGGTGGGCAGCAACAGGGCGTCCGCGTCGGCCAGTTCCGTCAGGGCGCGGGCCCGCAGGGCGGCCAGACGGGCCTGGTCGTCGAAGAGCTGGGGGGCCGGGATGCCGCGGGCGCGGGTGATGATGCCGGCGACCGTCGGGTCCAGACCCTCCCCGCCCTCGGCGATCAACTTGTCGACAAAACTTCCGACCGCCGCGTAACGCTCCGCCACGAACGCGCCCTCGTACAGCATCGCGGCCGCCTCCGTGAACGGCGCGAGGTCGATGCTTCGCACCTCGACCCCGGCGTCGGCGAGCCGGCCTACCGCGACGGTGTAGGCCTGCGCCCAGCCCTCGTCCAGTTCGCCGAGGTCGGCGAGCGGTGGGACCGCGATGCGCCACGGGCCCGGAGCCCGCTGGGGGAGTGGCGGGAGCACGCGGTCGGGCGGTGCGGACATGTGGGCCAGGGCCTGCTCGGCCTCCGGGAGCGTACGGGCGAACACGGTCACACAGTCGATCGAGGCGCAGGCGGGCACGACACCGGTGGTGGGGACGAGGCCGCGGGTGGGCTTGAGGCCGACGATGCCGTTGAAGGCGGCCGGGACGCGGCCCGAGCCCGCGGTGTCGGTGCCCAGGGCGAAGTCGACGATGCCCAGCGCTACCGCTACGGCTGAGCCGGAGCTGGAGCCGCCGCTGATCCTTGCTGGATCGTAGGCATGGGGGACAGCGCCGTAGGGGGAGCGCGTTCCCACCAGACCGGTTGCGAACTGGTCCAGGTTCGTTGTGCCGATCACCATGGCGCCGGCTTCCCGCAGGCGTGCCACGGCCGGGGCGTCCGCTTCGGGTACGTACGCGTAGGCCGGGCAGCCTGCTGTGGTGGGCAGGCCCCTGACATCGATGTTGCCCTTCGCCGCGAAGAGCCGGCCGGCCAAGGGCAGGTGTTCGCCTGCGGCCACTCGGGCGTCCATGGCGCTTGCTTCGGCTTCCACGTCTTCCTGGGGGCGGAGGTCGATCCAGATTTCGGGACGGTCGACGGCTTGGATGCGGGCGTATGCCTGGCGGACTCGGGTCAGGGTGGACATCTGTGCTCCCGGGCTGGTGCGGGTTCGTCGGCTTGTCGCCGGTGGGCACACACCACCCACCGGGTCGCTTTCACGTTGCCGTCGGCTGCGGGGGGCCGAGGACCACCAGGGGGGTTCCCGCTTCCACCTGGGCTCCCGGCTTCGTGAGGATCTCTGTCACCACGCCCGGCACCGGCGCGTGCACCCTCGACTCCATCTTCATGGCCTCCAGGGCCAACAGGGGCTGTCCTGCCGTCACCTCGTCGCCCGGCTCCACGTTCACCTGCCACACGGACGCGGCGAAGTCGGCCTCCACGAGCCGGCCACCCGGCGGAACCGTCACCTCGGAGGGCGCCGCAGGCGCGGTCGCCGTCTCCGCTCGGGCGAACTCGCCCGACGCCTCCCAGGCGGCGCGTTCCGCGGCGAAGGCGGCCTGCTGACGGGACCTGAACTCGGCGATCGCCGAGGCGTTCCCGGTGAGGAACGCCTCGTACTCCGCCAGGGAGAACACGCCCTCCTCGATCCGCGGCACGAAGCGGCCCGAGACGATGTCCGCGCGGAGTTCGAGCAGTTCGTCCGCGCTCACCGGGTACCACTTGATGCGGTCGAAGAAGCGGAGCAGCCACGGGAAGCCCGGCTCGAAGGCGCCCCGCTGCTGCCATCCCGACCAGACCTGTGTCGTCCGGCCCACGAACTGGTAGCCGCCGGGGCCCTCCATGCCGTAGACGCACAGGTAGGCGCCGCCGATGCCGACCGAGTTCTCGGCGGTCCAGGTGCGGGCCGGGTTGTACTTGGTGGTCACCAGGCGGTGGCGCGGATCCAGCGGTGTGGCCACCGGAGCGCCCAGGTAGACGTCGCCCAGGCCCAGGACCAGGTACTCGGCGTCGAAGACCGTGCGGTACACGTCCTCCACCGAGTCCAGGCCGTTGACGCGGCGGATGAACTCGATGTTCCACGGGCACCAGGGCGCGTCGTCGCGGACGCCCGCCATGTAGCGGGCGATCGCCTCACGGGTGGCCGGGTCGTCCCAGGACAGGGGGAGGTGGACCGTGCGGGACGGGACGACCAGCTCGCCGGTGGGAGGCAGGGCCGCGACCATCTCCCTCACCAACGCGAGCAGTTCGGGCTGGGCGAGCCTGCGCGGGTCGGTCTGGATCTGGAGGGAGCGGATGCCGGGGGTGAGATCGGTGACTCCGTCCAGGCACGCCCGCGACACCGCCTCCATCAGCGCGTGCACCCGCATCCGCAGCGCCAGGTCCAGGTGCATCGGGCCGAACTCGACCAGCAGGTTGTCGTCGCCGCTGCGCCGGTACGTCACGTCGCCGTCGCGGGCCAGTACGCCGCCGTCCACGATGGCGGGCCGGGGCGTGCCGTCGTCGGCCAGCGGTGCGAAGCGGACGGTGTCGCCCGGGCGCAGCTGGCCGAGCTTCCAGCGTTCCCCGGTGGGCACCGTCGCCGGGCAGACGAAACCGCCGAGCGACGGGCCGTCCGGGCCGAGCAGGACCGGCATGTCGCCCGTGTAGTCGACGGCGCCGACCGAGTACGGCGTGTCGTGGATGTTGGACGGGTGCAGACCCGCCTCGCCGCCGTCCGGGCGCGCCCAGCGCGGCTTGGGGCCGACCAGGCGTACTCCGGTGCGGGCCGAGTTGAAGTGGACCTTCCACTCGGCGGCGTAGAAGTCGTGGATGTCGTCCTCGGTGAAGAACTCCGGTGCCGCGTGGGGGCCTTCCAGGGCTCCCAGCAGCCACGAGGAGGTGAGGGCCGGGCGGTCGGCGGCCGGCACCGGGGTGCCCGTCGTCACCGTGCCGCCGTGCAGGACGTCTCCCGTGCGCAGCGCCCGGCCGCCGTGGCCGCCGAACCGGCCCGGCGTGAAGGTGGCCGCGCTGTCGAGGAAGGCGGGCACGTCCAGGCCGCCGCCCGCGAACAGGACGTACGTCCGCAGCCCGTGTCCGGAGGGCGCCCCGATCTCCAGGACCGCTCCCGCCGGCACCGTCACCGGCTCCCACTGCGCGACCGGCGCACCGTCCAGCGTGACCGGTGCGGGGGCGCCCGTGACGCACACGGTGGTGGCGTGCGTGAAGCGCAGTGTCGGGCCCTGCAGCGTGCACTCCAGGCCGGGCGCGCCCTCCGGGTTGCCGAGCGCCCGGTTGCCGAGCCGGAAGGACAGGTCGTCCATCGGGCCGCACGGGGGCACTCCGACCTGCCAGTAGCCGGTGCGGCCCGGCCAGTCCTGCACGGTGGTGAGGGTTCCGGCCGCCACGACCTCGATACGCGGGGTGGGGTCCGTGACGGTGGCGAGGGTCGCCGTGGAGTGCGTGGCGGACCGGAAGGCGTCGGCCGCGAGAGCTGCCCGGATGTGGCCCAGGTTCGTCTCGATGCCGTCGACCCGGGTGCGGGACAGGGCCTCGTCCAGCCGCCGCAGCGCGTGCTCCCGGTCCGGACCGTAGGCGATGACCTTGGCGAGCAGGGGGTCGTAGGAGGTGGTGACCTCCGTGCCCGTCTCGATCCAGCCGTCCACGCGCACGCCCTGGGGGAACTCGACCCGGGTGAGCAGTCCGGCGCCGGGCCGGTGGTCGCGGGAGGGGTCCTCGGCGTAGAGGCGGGCCTCGACGGCGTGGCCGCGGGGCGGGCCCGGGTCCCGTACGACGGCGTGGTCGCCGCGCGCCAGGCGCAGCATCCAGGCGACCAGGTCGACGCCGTACGTCTCCTCGGTGACCGGGTGCTCCACCTGGAGGCGGGTGTTGACCTCCAGGAAGTACGCCTCCTCGCGAACCGCGTCGTACACGAACTCGACGGTGCCGGCGGACCGGTAGCCGACGGAGGCGCACAGGTCGCGGGCGGAGTCGGCCAGGTGCCGCCGCATGTGGGGCGGGAGTCCCGGGGTCGGTGCCTCCTCCACGACCTTCTGGTTGCGGCGCTGGAGGGAGCAGTCGCGGTCGCCGAAGGTGACGACCTTCCCCGCGCCGTCGCCGAAGATCTGCACCTCCACATGGCGGGCGTGCTCGACGAGCCGCTCCAGGAAGACACCGGCCGTGGAGAAGGAGGCGGCGGCGACCCGCTGCACCCGCTCCCATGCCTCGGTCAGTTCGGCGGCGGATCGACAAGCCGACATGCCGATGCCGCCGCCACCGCCCGTCGCCTTGAGCATCACCGGATAGCCGATCACCTCGGCCTGGTCCAGCGCGTCCGCCAGGGAGGCGAGCAGGCCTGTGCCCGGGGCCAGCGGTACTCCCGCCGCCCGGGCCGCCGTCCGCGCGGTGTGCTTGGTGCCGAACAGCTCCAGCTGTTCGGGGGTCGGGCCCACGAACACGATCCCGGCGTCCTCGCAGCGGCGCGCGAACGCCGCGTCCTCGGACAGGAATCCGTAGCCGGGGTGGATCGCCCCCGCGCCCGTGTCCTTGGCGGCCTTCAGCACCAGGTCCGGATCGAGGTAGGACTCCTTCGCGGGCGCCGGGCCCAGCCGTACCGCCTGGTCGGCGAGACGGACGTGGGGTGCCGAGCGGTCCGCGTCGGAGTAGACCGCGACCGTGCGCAGGCCGAGCTCGCGGGCCGTGCGCAGGATGCGGACGGCGATCTCGCCCCGGTTGGCGACCAGCAGCGTGTCGAAGCTCATGCGGTGTCCCCCCGGCCGGCTCCGATGGTCATCGCCACCGCCGTCGGCTCGAAGCCGTTGCACGGGTTGTTGATCTGGGGGCAGTTGGAGACGAGTACGAGGACGTCCCGCTCTGCCCGCAGGGTCAGCGAGAGGCCGGGGGCCGAGATGCCGTCGACGATGCCGAGGGTGCCGTCCTTTTCGACGGGAACGTTCATGTACCAGTTGATGTTGGACACCAGGTCGCGCTTGCCGAGGCCGTACTTGGCGCCCTCCGCGAGGAAGTTGTCCACGCAGGCGTGCTGCGACCAGGTGTGGTGGCCGTACCGGAGCGTGTTCGACTCCTTGGAGCAGGCGCCGCCGACCGTGTCGTGCCGGCCCACGTCGTCCGCGACGACCGTCATCAGCGGGGTGTGCTCGTTGGACAGCAGCACGCTGCCCGTGGTCAGGAAGATGGTGCCCTGTGCGTGGATCGTGTCGGGGGCGCTGTAGCGCACGGACGTGTCGTGTGCGTCGTAGACGAGGAAGTCGACGGCCTGGTTGCCGCACAGGTCGGTGACGGTCAGCGTCTCGCCGGTGCGTACGACGGACGACCAGGCGGCACGGGCCGGAACGACGGTCTTCACGGTCTTCATGCGAGCCCCCTGGCGGCGAGGAATTCGACGGTGTTCAGGAAGGCGCGGCGGCCCTCGGGGGTGGCCTCCCACAGCTGGTCGCCGGGGCGGGTCGCCTCCGAGCGCCAGGCGAGGACCTCCAGTGGGGTGCACACGTAGTCCGGGCGCGGGTCGACCGGGTGGGGGACGTTGGCGATGAGCACCGTGGCGTCCTGCTCGGCGCGGAGGGTGACGCTGCCGCCGGGGCCGACGGAGCCCGTGAAGTCGAGGGCGCCGTCCTCGCGGACCTCCACGCCCTGGAAGAACGACAGCGACGGCGGCAGGTCGCGCGGCTGAAGCCCGTTCTTCGCGGCGGCCAGCTTGAACAGCTCGCGCCCTGCGGGGGAGGCGGACTGCGGGGTGCCGTCCCCGTAGCGCTCGGTGTTGCGGGCGAGCGCGGAGGTGCCGCACAGGGCGTCGTGCCGCCCGGAGGTGTCGGCGACGACCGATGCGAGGACGCGGCCCTGGTCGGACAGGAGCAGCCGTCCCTCACCGAGGTACGCGTTCCACTGCACCTTGACCGTGTCGGCCACGTTCAGCCGCTCCCACGGGCGGTCGGCGAACAGCAACAGATGGGCACAGGCATCGCCGCGCAGATCCGTCAGGCGCATCTCGGTGCCGCGGGCCAGCACCCGGTGCGTGTAGTTGCCGCCCGCCACGGTCTCCGCCCATACCATGTGGCCGGCCTCGCAGGGCGGCGCGGGCCAGGCGCTCGCCGGCACGACGGGCATGGCTTCGGCACGGGCGCCCTCCTGTGCCCGGGCGTGGTCGCGTGCTCCGTAGGTGGTCGCTGTCGCCATCGCGGGACCTCCGGGGGTCGGGTGACTACGGTTATTTCTGTCGCTCGACAGAAATTAGGCGGGGAGCGGGTCGCCGCCGTGTCCCGGGCGTTGCCGGTCGGTTTCCGGTCCCTCACCGCGGGCGCCGGGCGGGGCCGTCGTCGCACAGCGCCGAGATCGTCGTACCGCGTCATGTGCGAGGATCGACCGCATGGGAACCGGTGGTGGGCGGCGGGTCGGCAGGCCGCGGGCGGAGCGGCGGCCCGACAGCGGACTGTCGCCGCGCGACGAGCTCCTCACGGCCGCCGCCGAGTTGTTCACCACCCACGGATATGCCGCGACCACCACGCGCGCCGTCGCCGAGCGGGCCGGGATGCGGCAGGCGTCCATGTACCACTACGTGTCCGGCAAGGAGGAACTGCTCGCCGAACTGCTGGAGTCCACCGTCACGCCCTCGCTGTCCTGTGCGCGCGACCTGCTCGCCGACGACACCGCCCCGGCCGAGGACCGGTTGTGGGAGCTGTGCCGCACCGACGTCGAGCTGCTCTGCGGCGGCCCGCACAACCTGGGCGGTCTCTACCTGCTGCCCGAGGTGCGCTCCGAGCGGTTCGCCGGCTTCCATGCCGTGCGCGCCGAACTCAAGGACGCCTACCGGCAGTTGATCGCCGCCACCCGCGCGGGCTCCGGCCTCGCCAAGGGTGAGCTGGATCTGCGGACGGATCTGGTCTTCGGGCTGATCGAGGGCGTCATCCTGGTCCACCGCTCCGACCCGGACCGCCCGGTGTCCGTCTTCGCGGAGGCCACGGCGGACGCGGCGCTGCGCATCGCCGGAGTCTGAGGCTTTCTCGGAGCCTCGGAGCCTCGGAGCCTCAGGGGCTCCGGGACTCGAGGTCGCAGGTCATCAGGTCCACTGCCTCGCAGGCGAATTCCCCTGTGCGGGGGACCGATCTCGACTGCTCGTACGCCGTGACGGTGTGTGTTCGAATGGCGGCGCACCGTAGGAAAAATGCCGAGCGTACTCCTGACGCGATGGGCATTTCAGGTGCTTGCCGAATATGACATGGCGATGATCCGGTCGGACTAAGCTCGCCCGCGGCGCACCGAGTTGAGGTGTATTCGTGCGCCTGTTCCCAAACATACCGAAGATCCAGTTGTCACCCCGTTTCGATCCGGTACCTACCCGTCTTTTCCCGCAAGCACCCCCCGATCCAGCCGATTCAGTCTCAGAGGGCATACATGGTGAGTGTTCAATCGCCTCCTGGTGGCCGTGAACTTCCCTACGCACGCGTGCTGTTGGCGCCGTTCATACTGATGTGCGCGGCGACGGGGGCCGCGGTCGCCGTGCTCACCGGGCCGGCCCGGACCGCCGTCGGCTGGTGCGGGGCCATCGCCACGGTCCTGGTGACCGCCGTCGCTGCCGTGGCGGTCCACCGTGAGCGCGCCTTGCGTGCGCTGCGCGCCGAGTGTGCGCAGCGCACCGCCTTTCTGGAACGGCGGATCGCCTCCCAGAACGACGACCTCGACTACCTGCGCACCGAGATCGTGCCCAGGGCGGTCGCCAAGCTGCGCGAAGCCATCTCGCCCGGACAGGTGCTCACCCAGCTCGTCGACGGCACCCCGGAGTTCCGCGGGATCCCCGACGCGCAGCGCCGGTTGCTGAAAACCGTGCTGCAGGTCATCGATCGTGAGATCGCGCGGCGCGACTCCGCCCTGCGTGCCTTCGTCCACATCGCCCGCCGCGTCCAGGCCATCGTCCACCAGCAGGCCAACGAACTGCGGGAGATGGAGGAGGACCACGGCCTGACCCCCGAGGTCTTCGACGACCTGCTGCGCCTCGACCACGGCAACGCGCTCATCGGCCGCCTCGCCGACTCCATCGCCGTCATCGGCGGCGGCCGTCCGGGCCGCAAGTGGCCCCAGCCCGTGCCGCTGTACAGCTGTCTGCGCGGCGCGATGAGCCGCATCCTGGAGTACCGCCGCATCGAGCTGCACTCCATCGCCAAGGTGAACATCAGGGGCGAGTCGGTCGAGCCGATCATCCACGCCGCCGCCGAACTCCTCGACAACGCCACGCGGTACTCGCCGCCCAACACCAAGGTGCACGTCACCGCCACCGAGGTGCAGACCGGTGTCTGCGTCGAGATCGAGGACGGCGGAGTCAGCCTGAGCGGCGAGAACCGCGCCAAGGTCGAGAGGATGCTCGCCGAGGCCCAGGCCGGCGTGGACGTCCAGCAGCTCGGTGAGGCCCCCCGCCTGGGCCTGGCCGTCGTCGGGCGCCTGTCGTCGATGTTCAACATGGAGGTCTCGCTGCGGAAATCGGCCTACGGCGGCGTCCGCGCGATCCTCGTCGTCCCGAACGACATGACGACCACCGACCCCGCCCCCGGGCAGGCCCACGGCGTCGGCATCACCTCCATTCCGACCCTGGACAACGACGGCGTGGAGGGGCCCAAGCGCAAGGACAAGCCCCGCCGCCCCACCACCGGGCCTCGGGTCAGGGAGCGGCTGTCCCTGGAGGACGACGTCCCCGTGGTCACCGAGTGGACGGCGGGCGGCCTGCCGCAGCGCCGCAGCAGGGTGAAGATCCCGCTGAGCCAGCAGATCGCCGAGGCGGCCGCCGCGGAAGCCGCCGCCCAGGCCATCCAGGCCAGGAGCCACGCGCCCGTCAGGCCGGAGCGCGAACGCAAGAAGAAGGACGAGCCGCCGCCCGGCATGTGGGTGGAGGCGTTCTTCGCCGGGCTCAAGGCCGACCCGGACCCGAACGCCTTCTCCTGCGGGCCACCGGACGACGACGCGCACGCAACCACCAGCACCGACGAGCCGGCCGCTGCCCAGGCCGACGACGAGGGGGACCCGAAGTGATCCAGCAGCGAGGCAACCTGGACTGGTTGCTGAAGGAACTCGCCGACGGCGTGCCGGGCATCCACCAGATCGTGGTGCTCTCCGCCGACGGACTGCGCATCGCCCGCTACGGCGGCGACCCGGACGCCGCCGACCGCGTCGCCGCGGCCTGCGCCGGACTGCAGAGCCTGGCCGGGGCGGTCGCGGCCGAGATGCCGGACAGCGACGGCCGGATGCGCATGGTCATCATCGAGATCGACGGCGGCTACTTCTACATGATGGAGGCCGGTCCGAACGCCTACCTGGCGGTGCTCTCCGACGTGGTGGCCGAAGCCGGCCTGATGAGCAACCGCATGCGCGATCTCGTCATCCGTATCGGCGACCACCTGACGAGTCCGCCGCGACGGACCGGGCAGACCGTATGACTCCTCCGCAACGGCGCCGGCGCCATCCCCAGGAACAGCCTCCCCCGGAGCCTGTCACCGAAGGCGGCGCGGCGGAAGGCGAGGGGAAGCAGCCCGAGCGGCTGTACATCCTCGCCGGCGCGGCCGACGGGGGCGAACGGGCCCCCATCGACCTGGTCACCCTGATCGTGACCAGCGCCGACCCGCCGCCCGCCGCCACGCCGGAGCAGTCGGCGCTGCTCCGGCTCTGCCAGGCCCCCCTGTCCGTGGCCGAGATCTCGGCCTACCTCAGTCTGCCGTTCAGTGTGGTGACCATGCTGATCACCGACCTGCTGGCGGCCGAACTGGTTCAGGCACGCGCCCCGATCGTCCGGCAGGCGGTGCCCGACCGTTCTCTCCTCGAAGCGGTGATGCATGGACTTCAAAAGCTCTGACACCGTCCCGGGACCGTCCCCCGAGGATCACCTGCCGCACACCACGCAGGCCGCGGTCAAGATCGTCATCGTGGGCGGGTTCGGGGTCGGCAAGACCACCATGGTCGGTTCCGTCAGCGAGATCAGGCCGCTGACGACCGAGGAGACCATGACCCAGGCGGGCATCGGAGTCGACGACAACTACGGCTCCGACAGCAAGACGGCCACCACCGTGGCCATGGACTTCGGCCGGATCAGCATCACCGAGCAGCTGGTGCTGTACCTGTTCGGCACCCCGGGCCAGGAACGCTTCTGGTTCCTGTGGAACGGCCTGTTCGAGGGCGCGCTCGGAGCCGTCGTCCTGCTCGACACCCGCCGCCTCGAGGTCAGCTTCGACGTCATCGGCCGGCTGGAGGAGCGCGGCGTGCCCTTCGTGGTCGCCGTCAACTCCTTTCCGGACGCGCCTCGTCACCCCATCGAGGAGCTGCGCGGGGCACTCGATCTGCCCGCCGAAATCCCGATCACGGAGTGTGACGCCCGGCGCCGGGCCTCCAGCCGTGAGGTCCTGATGACGCTGATGCGCTTCCTGCACTCCCTGGCGATGCGCCGCGCCCCCGTGTGAGGGCCCCGCCCCTGCGTAATGGCGCTCGTGCCCCCGCGTAATGGCGCTCGTGCCCCCGGGTAATGGCGCTCGTGCCCCCGCGTGAAGTGCTCGTGCCCCCGTAGTGAAGGCGATCGCGACCGCCTGAGAGCGCCCGCGTTGCCGTCCCCGTGTTTCGTGCACATTCCCATACCCATCCCGAATCCCCACCCCTAGACACAGGTTCGACCTGACGTTCCGGAGCGACCATCGTGACGCCTGAATCCCCCTCCCTCACCGGAAGCGACCACACCGGCAGCGACCACACCGGCACGGACGCCTCCCCGGCCGTCCCGCCGCCCGGCTGTCCGGCCCACGGCCTCGGCCCCGGCGGCGTGCGCCGGCTCTACGGTCCCGAGGCGGAGGACCTGGGAGCCCTGTACGAGAAACTCCGTGCCGAACACGGCCCCGTGGCGCCCGCGCTGCTCCACGACGACGTGCCGATCTGGGTGGTGCTGGGGCACGCGGAGAACCTGCACATGGTGCGCAGCCCCGCGCACTTCACCCGTGACAGCCGCATCTGGGCTCCGCTGGTGAGCGGCGAGGTCAAGCCCGACCACCCGCTGACGCCGCACTTCGCCTGGCAGCCCATCTGCTCGCACGCCGAGGGCGACGAGCACCTGCGGCTGCGCGGGGCGGTCACCGGCGCCATGTCGACCATCGACTACCGGGGCCTGCGCCGGTTCATCAACCGCGCGACGCAGTACCTCGTCAACCGCTTCTGCGAACAGGGCCGGGCCGACCTCGTCGGCCAGTTCGCCGACCACCTCCCGATGGCGGTGATGTGCGAGGTGCTCGGCATGGGCGAGGAGTACAACGACCGGATCGTGCACGCCGCCCGCGACATGCTCAAGGGCACCGAGACCGCGATCGCCAGCAACCAGTACATCGTGGACGCCCTCGGCCGGCTCGTCGCCCGCCGCCGGACCGATCCCGACGACGACTTCACCACCCACCTCATCAACCACCCCGCCCGGCTCACCGACGACGAGATCAGGGAGCACCTGCGGGTGGTCCTGATCGCCGCCTACGAGGCCACCGCCAACCTCCTCGCCAACGTGCTGCGGATGATCCTCACCGATCCGCGGTTCCGGGCGCAGCTCAGGGGCGGGCAGATGACGGTGCCCGAGGCGGTCGAGCAGTCCCTGTGGGACGAGCCGCCGTTCAGCAGCATCCTCGGCTACTTCGCCAAGCAGGACACGGAACTGGGCGGGCAGCGCATCCGCAAGGGCGACGGACTCCTCTTCGCCATCGCACCCGGCAACGTGGATCCCCGGGTGCGGCCCGACCTCTCGGCCAACATGCAGGGCAACCGCTCCCACCTCGCCTTCGGCGGCGGCCCGCACGAGTGCCCCGGCCAGGACATCGGGCGTGCCATCGCCGACACCGGCATCGACGCCCTGCTGACGCGGTTGCCCGACCTCGAACTCGACTGCGGCGAGGACGAGTTGCGTTGGACCGCGTCCATCGCGTCACGGCACCTGGTGCAGCTGCCGGTGCGGTTCCAGCCGAAGCCGCCGCAGGACGTGACGCAGCAGCCGTCGCTGCGGCCGGCGCCCGCGCAGCGCAGCGACTGGGAGATCACGACGGCCTCCGCCGCCGGGAGCGCCACTGCCGCCCCGGAGCCGCTGCCGGCTCCGCTCCCGCCGCCTGCCGCCGTGCCGACGCCCTCGGAACCGGCCGCCGAGCCGCGGCCCCGGCCCGGGCTGTGGCGCCGGATGCTGCGACGGTGGCTGGGCCGCTGAGCCGCTACCCCTCCCACGCCTCGTACGCCGACCAGGCCTTGAGCACCCGCTCGCTGACGAAGCGGTGCGCGCGCCCCGTGACCGGATCGGTGAACTCCAGCACCCGCGCCAGCAGTTGCAGCGGGCGCCGGAAGTCACCGGCCGGCACGGGGTCGGCCACCACCGGGTACAGCGGGTCCCCGAGGATCGGCAGGCCCAGCGCGTTCATGTGCACGCGCAGCTGATGGGTCTGCCCGGTGTACGGCAGCAGCCGGTAGCGTCCGAGCCCGGCGCGGTGCTCCAGCGGCTCGATCCGGCTGACCGCGTTGGGCTCGCCCGGCACCTCCCGGGCCGTCATCACCCCGCGCTCCTTCACGATCCGGCTGCGCACGGTGCGGGGCAGGGCGGCCTCGGGGTCGTACGGGGCGACGGCCTCGTACTCCTTGGTGACGCGCCGGTCCCGGAACAGCGACTGATAGGTGCCGCGCTCCTCGGGCCGCACGGTGAACAGCACCAACCCGGCGGTGAGCCGGTCCAGCCGGTGCGCGGCGGTCAGCGCCGGGATGCCCAGGTCGCGCCGGAGCCGGGCGAGCGCGGTCTCGGCGACATGGCTGCCGCGCGGCGTGGTGGCCAGGAAGTGCGGCTTGTCGGCGACGACGATGTGCTCGTCCCGGTACACCACGTCGACGGGATACGGCACCCGCGGCTCGTCGGGCAACGCACGGTGGAACCACACGTACATGCCCGGCACATACGCCGCGTCCGGGGCGACGGGCCGCCCGTCCGCCCCGACGACCAGCCCCGCCTCGAGCATCCCGTCGATCACCCCGTCCCCGGCCGCGAGCCGCGCCACGAGATGCTCCCGCACGGTGGCCCATCCCCCGTCGAACGGCAACCGCACCCGCACCGGATCGACCCCGCTGCGCTGCGGCAGGGGAGAGGGCGGGGTACGGGGTCGGCGGCTCATGGGGCTCCAGCGTACGAGGCGGCCGGAGCGGGGCGCGAAAGCCTAGGCGGTCGCCTCCTGCACCGCCGCCTCCGGTACGGGGGCAGAAGCGGGGGTCTGCCTCCGGTAGACCCGGTAGGCGGCGCCGACTGCGACCGTCACCGTGAGGAACAGCAGCGTGAACCACCGGAAGTACCAGTGTCCGCCCGTGGGGTCGTACACGGCGGCTCGGGGCCAGGCCAGGTTGACGGTCATCAGGAGGCCGTAGAGGAGGGCGAGGGCGTTGACCGGGATGCCCCAGCGGCCCAGCGAGAACAGCGGGGCGCCCACCTCGTCCGTGCCGCCGGCCGGGAAGCCGCCGCGCAGGCGTCGGAGCAGCAGAGGGCCCGTCACCATCGCGTAGGCCAGGTACAGCATCACGATGCAGGTGGTGCCGATCGCCAGGAAGGCGTCCGGCGAGGCGAAGTTGAGCAGCAGGAGGGCGGCGGCGAGGACGCCGACCACCAGGGCGGGCGCGCTCGGCATGCCCGTGCGAGGGTTGACCCGTGCGAGCCGCCGCGCGAACGGCAGCCGGCCGTCGCGGGCCATCGAGAACAGCATCCGGCAGGCCGCCGTCTGGATCGCCAGCGTCGCCACCGCGATCGCCACCACCACGTCGGCGAGCAGCACCCGGCCCACCCCGTCGCCGAGGCTGCTGGTCAGGACATAGCTTAGACCGTCGGTGCCGAGCCGGCCGTCCGTCAGGCTCGGGGCGGCGAGAATGCCGCCGAGGACGATGAGCCCGCCGAGCAGGCCCGCCGCGCCGAGCGCGGTCAGGATGGTGCGCGGCGCGGTGCGGCGCGGGTTGTGGGTCTCCTCGCTCATCTCACCGGCGCTGTCGAACCCGATCATCACGTACGCCGCCGTGAACGACCCGACGAGCAGCGCCCCGAACAGCCCGCCCGAGCCGGAGCCGGTGTGGAAGGTGATGCCGGGGGAGCGCCGGGAATGGGTGAGCAGCAGCACGACGATCAGGCAGGCGCCGATGATCTCGGCGGTGACCCCGATGCGGTTGACCGCGGACATCACCCGGTTGTCGACGACGTTCACGAGCGTGGTGAGCACCAGCAGGATGACCCCGAGGACCGCCGCGTTCGCCGCGCCCGTGGGCGAGGTGGGTGACGGGTCGCCGCCCACCAGCTGGAAGCCCGACCACAACGGCGGCATCACCATCTGCAGCGCCAGCGCCGCCGCGGCGACCACGACCATCTGCCCGATGACCATGATCCAGCCGGCGAACCAGCCGAAGCCGGCGTTCGACAGGCGCGAGGACCACTGGTAAATGGCGCCGGAGATCGGATAACGGGCGGCGAGCTCGGCGAAGCACGCGGCCACCAGCACCTGGCCCGCCATCACCACCGGCCAGGTCCAGAAGAAGACGGGCCCGCCGAACGCGTACCCGAACGCGAAGAACTGGAAGACGGTCGTCAGGACGGAGATGAAGGAGAACCCGGCCGCGAAGGAGGCGTACCGGCCCAGGCTGCGGTGCAGTTCCTGGCGGTAGCCGAAGCGCGCCAGATCGGCGGCTCCCTCGGGGCCCGGAGGGTCGGGGCGGACGTCGGCGGGGGCGGTGCTCGTCATGGCGGCAACCTGCTTTCGCACTGCGCGCGAGAGTTCCTGTCGAGCGACAGAAATTGCTGTCGGGCGACCGAACGTAGGGAGCACCTGTTTCACCGGCGTCACGCCGGGGTGTCGGGGTCGGACCCAAGTCCTCACGCCCTCGCGAGAGCACCGCACGACAAGGCGGCGGCACCCCGGGCATCCCCGGAGTGCCGCCGCCCTGGGTGGCCGGCCGCGGTGCCCTATGCGGCGGACGCGCCCTCCTGCTCCGCCTCTATACGCGCGTTCCACTCCCGCTTGGACGCCTGCCAGCCGTCCTCGTTGTGCCCGAGGCGCCAGTAGCCGGAGATGGAGAGGTCCTCGCGCGCAATCCGGCGCTCGACGCGCAGCAGCCGGCGCAGTTCCTTCACGAAACCGGCCTCGCCGTGCACGAACGCGTGCACCCGGCCCTCGGGGAACTCAAGCGCCCGAACGGTCTCGATCAGCGCCTCGCCGACCGGCCGGTCCCCACGGTGCAACCAGACCACCTCCACGTCGGAGTCGATCTTCTGCTCCTCCTCGGGGCCGGTGACCTCCACGAACGCGTGCGCCCGGGCGCCGTCCGGCAACGCCTCCAGGGCCGCCGCGATCGCGGGCAGCGCGCTCTCGTCACCGGCGAGCAGATGCCAGTCGGCGCTCGCGTCCGGGGCGTAGGCGCCGCCCGGCCCCATGAACCGCACGCTCTCGCCCGGCTGCACCCGCAACGCCCACGGTCCGGCGAGCCCCTCGTCGCCGTGGATCACGAAGTCCAGGGTCAGCTCGCGGTGCTCCGGATCCCAGGCACGCACGGTGTAGGTCCGGGTCACGGGCCACTGCTCGCGCGGCAACTCCTCGCGGATGCGCTGCAGATCGAAGGGTTCCGGATAGGCGACGCCCTCGGCAGGGGGGAAGAGCAGCTTCACGTAGTGGTCGGTGCAGCCGCCCGCCGCGAAGCCGGCGAGCCCCTCACCGCCGAGCACCACCCGCTGCATGTGCGGGGTCAGCCGCTGCGTGCGGACGACCTGCGCGGTGTGGGCCCTGCGCGCCTTGCCTGCGGGGCGCTCTGCCATGACGGCCTCCCGGTTCCCTGAGTTAGGTTCACCTAAGTTAGCATCTCCTGCCAGTCAACACCTCTTTCCCGACTCTCCCCCGAGAACGGGATGACACTTCCTCCCGGAACCGTCACGCCCCGAGCGTGGTGAGCAGGCGGCGCAGTGAGCCGCCCAGACCCCAGCGGGCCTGTAGGGCGTCCAGTGCGGCCGGGTCGCGCGGCGTGCGCGGCAGCGCCGTGTCGACCTCCGGCAGCGGTACGTCCTCGGCGACCCGGACGACCGAGGGCGCGACTGCGACATACGGGCCTGCCTCGGCGAGCCGCTTGCGCTGGGCCGGTGTGAGCTTCGACGCCGGGTCGTCGACCGCGGCCATGATCCCGGCCAGGTCGCCGAACTCGGCGAGCAGCTTCGCGGCCGTCTTCTCGCCGATGCCCGCCACGCCCGGCAGCCCGTCGCTGGGATCGCCCCGCAGCAGCGCCAGGTCCGCGTAGCCCCGCCCGTCCACGCCGTACTTCTCGCGCAGTGCCGCCTCGTCGGTGAGCTGCAACGTGCCGACGCCCTTGACCGGGTACAGCACCCGCACCCCGCGCGCGTCGTCGACCAGCTGGTACAGGTCGCGGTCACCGGTGACGATGTCGACCGGACCCTTGGCGCGCGCCGTGAAGGTGCCGATCACATCGTCCGCCTCGTACCCCGCGACGCCGACGCGTGCGATGCCCAGCGCGTCCAGGACCTCCTCGATCACCGGCACCTGCGGGGTCAGCGTGTCCGGTACCTCCTCCACGTCCGGTCCCGCCTCGTGGGCCTCGGCCACGCGGTGCGCCTTGTAGGAGGGGATCAGCTCCACCCGCCAGTGCGGGCGCCAGTCCGCGTCCATGCAGGCCACCAGGCCGTCGGGGCGGTGGTCCTTCACCAGGCGGTCGATGAAGTCGAGCAGCCCGCGCACGGCGTTCACGGGCGTGCCGTCGGGGGCCTTCACGGACTCCGGCACGCCGTAGTAGGCGCGGAAGTACAGCGAGGCGGTGTCGAGGAGCATGAGCCGTCGAGTTCTCTGCGTCACGTTCCGCATCATGCCGTACGGCGCCGACAGTGCCCCGTCCGTGGGTGTGGCGTGCACATGCGTGGCAGAAGTAAACGCCTTGTGAACTGGGCCACCCCTGCGTTTGGCCTTGGCGACCGGGGGCAGGGGCGCCTCGAAGCGATGCCAGTTGCAGTTTCAACGTTTGCAGCGGCTCGGAGGCTTCGAGACGAGAGGTACCTGTGTCTTCCAGGCTTGAGACCGAGCACCTGTACAAGGTGTTCGGCAGACGACCGGATCGGGCGGTGGAACGGCTCCGGCAGGGGGCCGACCGTGAGGAACTACGCGCCGACGGGGCCACCGCGGCTGTGATCGACGCGTCCTTCACGGTGGAGCCCGGCCAGATCTTCGTCGTCATGGGCCTGTCCGGATCCGGCAAGTCCACGCTGCTGCGCATGCTCAACGGTCTGCTCGAGCCCACCGCCGGACACGTGCGCTTCGACGGTCAGGACCTCACCGCCCTCGGTCCCCGTGAGCTGCGCGAGGTCCGCGCACGGAAGATCAGCATGGTCTTCCAGCACTTCGCGCTCTTCCCGCACCGCAGCGTCCGCGAGAACGCCGCCTACGGCCTGGAAGTGCAGGGCGTGCCCCGCGCCGAGCGCCTGAAGCGCGCCGACGAGGCGCTCGCCCT
The DNA here is from genome assembly GCF_055639175.1 of Streptomyces sp. NPDC107546. Taxonomy (NCBI): domain Bacteria; kingdom Bacillati; phylum Actinomycetota; class Actinomycetes; order Kitasatosporales; family Streptomycetaceae; genus Streptomyces; species Streptomyces sp. NPDC107546. Next base: position 217,799 of record NZ_JBVKBA010000008.1, read on the forward strand.
GTGTGGCCTGGCCGGCTGGGAGAAGTCCTGGCCCGACGAGCTGTCGGGCGGTATGCAGCAGCGCGTGGGCCTGGCCCGGGCGCTCGCCACGGACGCCGACCTGCTGCTGATGGACGAGTCGTTCAGCGCGCTCGACCCGCTGATCCGCCGCGACATGCAGGACCAGCTGCTGCAACTGCAGCAGAAGCTGAAGAAGACCATCGTCTTCATCACCCACGACCTCAACGAGGCCATGCGCCTGGGCGACCGCATCGCCGTGATGCGGGACGGCCGCATCGTGCAGATCGGCACCGCCGAGGACATCCTGGTCCGGCCCGCCGACGACTACGTCGCCTCCTTCACCCAGGACGTCGACCGGTCCCGGGTGCTCACCGCCGGCGCGGTCATGGACACCACGGTCACCGGCGACGACCCGGGCTGCGGCTGCGAGACCGCGACCCCCGACACGCCGTTCGCCGAGCTGTGCGCGATCAGCGCCCGGCTCTCCCATCCCGTCGGCGTGGTCGACGAGGGCAACCGGCTCATCGGTGTCGTACCGCGGGAGCGGCTGGTGGGCTTCATGGGCAACGAGGCCGCCGGCCCCGCCCCCTGCGACAACCGGCGCGACGCCCACGGCGGGAAGGTGGCCGCCCGTGCCTAGGATCCCGTTCGGCGACTGGGTCAACTCCCTGGTCGACTGGCTGCTGCACCACATGGCGTGGCTGTTCGACTTCTGCAAGACCGTCTTCCTGGGCGCCTTCGACGGCATCAACGCCGTCCTGCAGGCACCCGAGCCGCTGCTGCTCGCGGGCATCTTCGCCGTGATCGCGTTCTGGCTGCGCGGCACGGCCGCCGGTGTGCTCGCCTTCGCCGGTTTCGCCTTCATCGACTCCCTTCAGCTGTGGGACGACGCGATGGTGACCCTGTCGCTCGTCCTCGTGGCGACGCTGATCGCGCTCGTCGTCTCCGTGCCCGTCGGCATCTGGGCGGCCCGCTCCAGCCGGGTCGGCGGCCTTGTGCGGCCGGTGCTCGACTTCATGCAGACGCTGCCCGCGATGATCTACCTCATCCCGGCGATCCTGTTCTTCGGCACCGGTGCCCCCGCCGGCATCGTGGCCACCCTGATCTTCGCCCTCGCGCCCGGCGTCCGCATGACCGAGCTGGGCATCCGCCAGGTCGACAGGGAGCTGGTGGAGGCCGCGGAGGCGTTCGGGACCACTCCGCGTGACACGCTGCTGCGCGTCCAGCTGCCGCTCGCCCTGCCGACCGTCATGGCCGGCGTCAACCAGGTGATCATGCTGGGTCTGTCCATGGCGGCCATCGCCGGCATGGTCGGCACCGGCGGGCTCGGCGGCGACGTCAACGAGGCCATCGGCCAGCTCGACGTGGGCCTCGGCTCCGAGGCCGGTGTCGCCATCGTCATCCTGGCGATCTACCTGGACCGTATGACCAGCGCCCTCGGCACCCAGGTCTCCCCGCTGGGCCGCCGCGCCGCCGCCCGGCTGCGCGCCGCGCACGGCCTGAAGATCTGGTCCTACCGGCCCCGGCCCGCCGTGGCCGTGATCGGCGTGGTCGTGCTCGCGCTGGTCGCCGGCGGCACGGGCGTCTTCGCGGGCGGCGGCAAGTCCGCCACCGCGGCCGACGCGCAGAACGTCGGCCAGGGCAAGAAGATCACCATCGGCTACATCCCCTGGGACGAGGGCGTCGCCTCCACGTTCCTGTGGAAGGAGGTCCTGGAGCGGCGCGGCTTCCAGGTCGACGTCAAACAGTTCGACGCCGGTCCGCTCTACACCTCGCTCGCGCAGGGCGACATCGACTTCGAGACCGACTCCTGGCTGCCCACCACGCACCAGCAGTACTGGAAGAAGTACGGCAGCCGGCTCGACGACCTGGGCTCCTGGTACGGCCCCACGTCGCTGGAGCTGACCGTGCCCTCCTATATGAAGGGCGTCGACTCGCTGGAGGACCTCAAGGGCAAGGCGGCCACCTTCGGCGGGAAGATCACCGGCATCGAGTCCAGCGCCGGCGAGATGGGCCTGCTCAAGAGCACCGTCCTCAAGAAGTACGGCCTGGACAAGGAGTACCAGGTCGTCGACAGTTCCACGCCCGCGATGCTCGCCGAGCTCAAGCGCGCCTACGAGCAGAAGAAGCCGATCGTCGTCACGCTCTGGTCGCCGCACTGGGCGTACAACGACTACGCGCTGAAGAAGCTCAAGGACCCCAGGGGCGCCTGGGGCAAGGGCGACTCGGTGCACACGCTCGCCCGCAAGGGCTTCGCCCAGGACAACCCGGTCGTCGGGACCTGGCTGAAGAACTTCAGGATGGACGAGAAGCAGCTCACCAGCCTGGAAGCCGACATCAACAAGGCCGGCAAGGGCAGGCAGCAGGACGCCGTGCAGGCCTGGCTGAAGAACAACCCGGGCGTCGTCGACAAGCTCGCCCCGGTGCAGAAGTCCGCGGCCGGCAGCCCGGCCGAGGCGAAGCGCCCGCTGAACGTCGCCTGGTTCCCCTGGGACGAGGACGTCGCCGTCACCTACCTGTGGAAGAACGTCCTTGAGCGGCGCGGCTACCGGCTCGACCTGAAGCAGATGGACGTCGGCCCCGTCTACACGGGACTGGCGGGCGGCGACCTCGACCTCAACTTCGACGCCTGGCTGCCGTACGCCCAGAAGAACTACTGGGACAAGACGAAGGACAGGCTCACGGATCTGGGCACCTGGTACCAGCCGACCTCCCTGGAGATCGCCGTGCCCTCCTACGTCAAGGACGTGAAGTCCCTGGAGGACCTCAAGGGCAAGGCGAGCACCTTCGGCGGGAAGATCATCGGCATCGAGCCCGGCACCGGGGAGATGAACCTGCTCAAGACGAAGGTGCTGCCCGGCTACGGGCTGGACAAGGAGTACCAGGTCGTCGACGGTTCCACGCCCGCGATGCTAGCCGAGCTCAAGCGCGCCTACGAGCAGAAGAAGCCGGTCGCCGTCGTCCTGTGGTCGCCGCACTGGGCGTACAGCGAGTACAAGCTCACCAAGCTCGCGGACGACAGGAAACTGTTCGGCGAGGGCAACACGATCCGCACCATCGCCTCCCGGGCGTTCCCGGACCGGTATCCGCAGCTCACCAAGTGGATCAGGAACTTCAGGATGAGCGAGGCGGAGCTGGGCAGCCTGGAGAGCGAGATCAAGAACCGCGGCCAGGGCCATGAGGAGGCCGCCGTGGCCGCGTGGGTCCAGCGGCACCCGGACATCGTGCAGCGCATGACCCCGCAGTAACCCCGCCCGTGGTGCTCCGGGAGGACACCCGGAGCACTCCCAGGACCAACGAGCCGCCCGGCGCCCTCACCGCGCCGGGCGGCTCCGTACTCCCGTACGGGCGCCGTACGAGGCTGCACGAGACGAATCCGGACGACCCCGCAACGGCCCAATTCACCGATCGTGACCGTACGGCTCTCTTCCCTGACCGGTCCGCGACGCCTCCGGCACCTCGCGCGGGCCGCCCCGCGCCTCTGGTCAGCCGTTTCCTCGCAGGTGAACGCGGCGTGCGCGGGGAGGCGGGACGGCTCGTCCAGTGGCGCGAACCCTGACCTTCACCACTCTTGTATATGGCACCGATGTGACGGGCGCATGAAACGGTTTGCCGAACATGCGTAGGGTGCAGACAACTCAGAAAAAGCAGTGGACCGACGAGCGAGGGAGGGAGCCGGAGCGATGGGCGACCACAAAGAGCAGCCCCTTCGGGTCGGCGCGGCCGTACGGCGGCGGCGCCGCGCGCTGGAGCTCACCCTCGCCGTCGTGGCCGAGCGCAGCGGCCTGTCGGTGCCCTTCCTGAGCCAGGTGGAGAACGAGCGGGCGCGTCCCAGCCGGCCCTCCCTGGAGCGGATCGCCGACGCCCTGCGGACCACCGCCGTCGACCTGCTGGCCGCGGCCGACCCGGCGTGCAGTGTGGACGTACTGCGCGCCGACGACGAAGCGGTTCCGCCGGGGCAGGCCCGGGTGCGCCCGCTGGTGCGCGGGCACCACCAACTGCACGCGATGGAGTTCATCGGGGACCACGACGAGGGACGCGAATTCCAGCACCGCAACGACGAGTTGATGTACGTCGTCGAGGGCGCCGTCGAGATGGAGGCGGAGGGCCGGGCGCACCGGCTCGGGCGGGGGGACACGCTGTACCTGAGCGGGGGAGTGCGGCACCGCTGGCGGGCGACCGTGCCGGACACCCGCGTGGTGGTGGTCGCGGTCGCGGACCACATCGAGGCGGTCGAGGACCGGCCGCGCCGACGCTGACCTGCTTGCCGCTACCGTCGGGGCCCGAGGAGGCAGGATGCGGCTCGTCTCACTGGTGCCGTCGCTGACCGAGGCCGTGGCCGTCTCCGTGCCGGGCGCACTGGTCGGCGCCACCGACTGGTGCACCCACCCGGCCGGCCTCGACGTCGTCCGGATCGGCGGCACGAAGAACCCGAAGGTCGACCGGATCGTCGGGCTCGCCCCCGACCTGGTGCTCGCCAACGAGGAGGAGAACCGCGGACCGGACCTCGCCGCCCTGCGCGAGGCGGGCCTGAACGTCCTGGTCACCGAGGTGCGGAACGTGCCGCAGGCCTTCCGCGAGCTGGAGCGGGTGGTGGCGGCGTGCGGCGCGTCGGCCCGGCCCCGCTGGCTGGACGAGGCGGAGGCGGCGTGGTCACGGCTGCCGGAGCCGGGGACCCGGAGGACCGCCGTCGTCCCTGTCTGGCGCAGACCCTGGATGGTGCTGGGCCGGGACACCTTCGCCGGGGACGTCCTGGCCCGGCTCGGCGTCGGCAACCTGTACCGCACGCACCCGGAGCGCTATCCGAAGGTGCCCCTTCAGGAGCTGCGCGACGCCGCCCCCGACCTGGTGGTGCTGCCCGACGAGCCGTACCGCTTCAGCGCCGACGACGGTCCGGAGGCGTTCGAAGGGCTGCCGTGCGCACTGCTCAGCGGGCGCCACCTCACCTGGTACGGGCCCTCGTTGACCGAGGCGCCACACGTCCTCGCCCGGGCGCTGCGAGCAGCTCGCCGCTGACGACACCCCGCGCGGTCCGGACGGCGGCCACGGCCCACGCGGCGACGAGCAGCGCGTACAGGCCGACCGCGAGACCGTCGAAGCCGGCGAGCCCCGTGCGCCGGGCCAGCGCCTCCGCGCCGGTGGCACAGGTGCCGACCGGGAAGGTGAACGCCCACCAGGTCATGGCGAAGCCCATGCCCTGCCGCAGGGCCCGCACCACCAGCGCGGCCGCGAGCGCCAGCCACAGCAGGGCGAAGCCCATGACCGGGACGCCGTACAGCACGGCGAGGACGGCGAAGCCCTCGGCGTAAGGGGCGGGTACGGCGCCGCGTGCGACATCCGCGGCGGTGCCGACGGCGGTGGCGGACTGGCCGAGCGGGCCCAGCACCAGGAACAGGGCCGGTGTCAGGGGAAGTGGCAGCGGTCCGGCGGTGATGAGCCGGGTCAGGATCGGCGGCAGGGTCACGAGCGTGGCCAGCAGGCTCGACCCGAACAGGGCGAGACAGGCGAGCAGCAGCGTCTCGCGGGGCCGGCCGGCGGGCAGGTGCGGGACCAGCAGCGGACCCTGGGTCGCGGAGACCATGGGGACGACCAGGGGCAGCAGCCACACGGGGCTTGCCTGGTCCGGCTCGATGCGGTGCCGGGCGACCATCAGATAGGGCACGGCGACGGCGGCGACGAGACCGATGACAGTGCCCGCGGTGAACAGGACGGCGTCCACGGCCACGGCGGGGCCCGGCCCCGTCCAGTCCCGGCCGACTGCCAGGGTGGCGCCGCCCACGGCGAGCAGGGCCATGGCCAGGCAGCCGTAGAAGGGCGCCATGGCGGGGTCCAGGAGATGCGCGCGGGCCTGGTCGCGGTGGTGGACCCAGTGCAGGGCGCGGGCGACGAGCAGGGCCGCGAGCAGGGCCGACGCCAGCGCCCAGACGGCCGTGCAGACGGTCCGCAGCCCCGGCACGTGCGCGGCACCGGGCAGACCGGAGCCGGCGGTCGCCACGATCGCGGTGCCCATCACGGAGGCGTACCAGTTCGGTCCGAGGTGCCGGACGGCGTGAGCACGCCGGGGGCGGGTGGGCAGGGGGAGGGCGTCTCTCACGGATCTCGGTGAGAAGGACCCTGGAGGCTGGGCTGCGGTGACCATGGATGCACGGTCCCGCCGGATAGTGGCCGGCACCAGGGATCACGCTTCTATGTGGGCATAAGCTGTGTTTATGGCTGAGGCTGTTGAGGCGGGACTTCCGGGGGCGGGTCTGGCGCACCGGGTGCCGGATCTCGGGGCACTGGAGCTGCTGCTCGCCGTGGCCCGGCTGGGCAGCCTGGGGCGGGCCGCGCGGGAGCTGGGGATCACCCAGCCGGCGGCCAGCAGCCGGATCCGGTCGATGGAGCGGCAGCTCGGGGTGGCCCTGGTGGACCGTTCGCCCCGGGGGTCCCGGCTGACGGACGCGGGGGCGCTGGTCACCGACTGGGCGCGGCGGATCGTGGAGGCGGCGGAGGCGTTCGACGCGGGGGCACAGGCGCTCCGGGGCCGGCGGGACTCACGGTTGCGGGTGGCCGCAAGCATGACGATCGCGGAGTACCTGCTGCCCGGCTGGCTGATCGCCCTGCGCGCCCAGCGGCCCGACACGGCGGTGTCGCTGCTGGCCGGGAACTCGGCGGCGGTCGCGGAACGGCTGCTCGCGGACGAGGCCGACCTGGGCTTCGTGGAGGGGCTTTCCGTGCCGACGGGCCTGGACGCGGCGGTCGTGGCCCGGGACCGGCTCATCGTGGTGACGGCGCCGGGGCACCCGTGGGCGCGCCGCCGCGGGCCGCTCACGGCCGGGGAACTGGCCTCGACGCCGCTGATCCTCCGGGAGGAGGGCTCGGGTACCCGTCAGGTCCTGGCCGCGGCCCTGGGCGGCCTTGCCCGCCCCCTGCTCGAACTGTCGTCGACCACCGCGGTGAAGGCCTCGGCGGTGAGCGGCGCGGGCCCCGCGGTCCTCAGCGAACTCGCCGTGGGCGAGGAACTCTCGGCCCGCCGCCTGGTGAGCGTGCCGGTCGACGGCGTACGCCTGGACCGCGCGCTGCGAGCGGTTTGGCGCACCGGGCACCGTCCGACGGGTCCGGGACGGGATCTGCTGGGGCTGACGCGGCACAGCGGGCAGGGCTGACCGGCACAGAGGCCGGGGCTGACGCGGGGCGAGGCCAGGGCCGACGCGGGGACGGAGCCAGGGCCGAAGCGGGGACGAAGCCAGGGCCGAAGCGGGGATGAGGCCACGGCCGACGTGGAAGATGAGCGCAAGGATGGCGCGCGGCCTAGGCGCGGGCGGACGCCGCCTCGACCAGTGCCCGCATCACCCGGACGTCCTCGCCCATCTCCGGGTGCCACTGCACACCCAGCACCCAGGCGGCACCCGGCACTTCGACCGCCTCCGGCGTGCCGTCCTCCGCGTACGCCGAGATCACCAGTCCGTCCCCGAGGCGGTCCACGGCCTGGTGGTGGTAGGTCGGGACCGACGCCGACTCCGGCGCCAACTCCCCGTAGCGCGTGCCCGGCACCGGCTTGACCGTGTGCCCGCCGAATGTGCCGACCTGGACGACGTGCCCGTCGAGATGCTGCACGAGTGTGCCGCCCAGGGCGACGTTGAGCAGCTGCATCCCGCGGCAGATGCCGAGCAGCGGCGTGCCGGACGCCAGCGCCGCCCCGATCAGCGCAAGTTCCCAGGCGTCCCGCTCGGGCGCGGGCGGCCCGGTGCGCGGGGAGCGGTCAGCGCCGTAGCGGGCCGGGTCCACGTCCGGACCACCCGCGATCACCACACCGTCCAGCCGGGCCACCGTCGCCGCCGCCTGCGCCGGATCGTCCGGCGGGAGCATCGCGGCGAGCCCGCCGGCCCGCTGCACGAGCCGCGGATAACCCGCCGGCAGCAGCGCGGCCTCCAGCTCCCAGACGCCCCAGCGTGCCCCGGCCTCCAGATACGTGCTCACGCCGATCAGCGGCCGTCCGGTCATACGGGCCTCCCAGAGCTCCAATGGCCAACGGTAATACCATTACAAGGGCGGGGCTCAGGCCAGGAAGCCCCGCAGCAGCGCCGCCGTCCCCGCGCAGTGCTCCCGCATCATCTCCCGCGCGCCGTCGGCGTCCCCGTCCAGCACCGCCTCCACCAGCGCCTCGTGCTGCCGCTGCGAGTGCTCCAGGTTGCGGACCAGCAGCGGGATGCAGTCCAGCAGGTCGTTCACCGTGGCCCGTACGGCCGCGTACTGCGCCGTCAGTGACGGTGACCCGGCGAGTTCCGCCAGTGTGAGGTGCAGCAGCGTGTCCAGGCGCCGGTACTCCGTCAGCGGCGCCTCCTGGGTGCCGGCCAGGGCCTCCCGCAGCCGTGCCGCCTGCTCGTCCGTGAGGCCGTGCGTCGCGCACAGGCCCGCCGCCCCCACCTCCAGCACCTCGCGGAAGCGCAGCACGTCCTCGATGTCGACCTTGTCGATGCGCCGGCGCAGCTCGTCCTCACCGCCCGCGTCCACCCGTGGCAGGACGAACGTGCCGCCGTAGCGCCCGCGCCGCGACTCCACCAGGCCCTGGTCCTGGAGCACCTTCAGCACCTCGCGCAGCGTCACCCGGCTGATCCCCAGCCGCTCCGCCAGCTCCCGCTCCGCGGGCAGCCGCTCGCCGCCCGGCACCAGCCCCAGGCGGACCACCTGGAGGATCTGCTCCAGCGCCTCCTCGAAGCCGTTGCCCGCCCGCACCGGCCGCAGCACCGGCGTCAACCGGTCCCGCACGCCGGCGGCGAGGCCGTCGGGTTCCGCCTGCGACATCCGGCCGTGCCCCCTTCCCAAGCAATGGTTCTCGGAAATACCTTATGACTTCCGGCGGACCCGAAGGAGACCTCCCGTGGCAGACCGCACATCCCCGCTCGGGCTCGAGGAGTTGCACGCCCTCGTCGCGGGCGGCGAGATCGACACTGTCGTCCTGGCCTTCCCCGACATGCAAGGGCGCCTCCAGGGCAAGCGGTTCGCCGCGCGATTCTTCCTCGACGAGGTGCTGGAGCACGGCACGGAGGGCTGCAACTACCTCCTCGCCGTCGACACCGAGATGAACACGGTCGACGGTTACGTCATGTCCTCCTGGGACCGCGGCTACGGCGACTTCGCCCTCCGCCCGGACCTGAGCACCCTGCGCCGGGTGCCCTGGCACGAGGGCACGGCCATGGTCATCGCCGACCTCGCCTGGAACGACGGCTCACCCGTGCTCGCCGCGCCCCGCCAGATCCTGCGCCGCCAGCTGGAACGCCTGGCCGCCCTCGGCCACACCGCCCAGGTCGGCACCGAGCTGGAGTTCATCGTCTTCAAGGACACCTACGAACAGGCCTGGGACGCGAACTACCGGGGCCTGACCCCGGCCAACCAGTACAACATCGACTACTCCGTACTCGGCACGGGTCGCATCGAGCCCCTGCTGCGCCGCATCCGCAACGAAATGGCCGGCGCCGGGATGACCGTCGAGTCCGCCAAGGGCGAGTGCAACCCCGGCCAGCACGAGATCGCCTTCCGCTACGACGACGCCCTGGTGACCTGCGACCAGCACGCCATCTACAAGACCGGAGCCAAGGAGATCGCCGCCCAGGAAGGCGTCTCGATCACCTTCATGGCGAAGTACAACGAGCGTGAGGGCAACTCCTGCCACATCCACCTCTCGCTCGCCGACGAGCACGGCCACAACGCCATGTCCGGCCAGCCCGGCGACCCCGGCGGGATGTCACAGCTCATGCGGCACTTCCTCGCCGGCCAGCTGGCCGCCCTGCGCGACTTCTCGCTGCTGTACGCGCCGAACATCAACTCCTACAAGCGCTTCCAGCCGGGATCGTTCGCCCCGACCGCGGTCGCCTGGGGGTACGACAACCGCACCTGCGCCCTGAGGGTCGTCGGACACGGACGCTCCACGCGCTTCGAGAACCGGGTCCCCGGCGGCGACGTCAACCCGCACCTCGCCGTCGCGGGGATGGTCGCGGCCGGGCTGTACGGCATCGAGCAGAAGCTGGAACTGCCCGAGCCGTGCCCCGGCAACGCCTACACCGCCGAGTACGCGCACGTGCCCACGACCCTGCGCGAGGCCGCCGAACTCTGGGAGAACAGCGCTCTCGCCAAGGCCGCCTTCGGCGACGAGGTGGTCGGGCACTACAGCAACATGGCCCGCGTCGAACTGGCCGCCTTCGACGCCGCGGTGACCGACTGGGAGCTGCGCCGCTCCTTCGAACGCATGTGAGGGGTTCTTTCGTGCCGAACGTCGTGTCGAACGAGCTCGATCTGCAGGTACTGAATCCGGCCACCGAGGAGGTCGTCGCCACCGTCCCCGTCGCCACCGCGGCCGACGTGGACGCCGCCGTCGTAACGGCCGCGCGGGCGCAGTCCCGGTGGGCGGCGCTCGCGCCCGGCGACCGGGCCCGGCTGCTGCGCCGGTTCGCCCGGGCCGTCGACGAACACCTCGAGGAGCTGGCCGAGCTGGAGGTCCGCGAGGCGGGCCACACGATCGGCAACGCCCGCTGGGAGGCCGGCAACGTCCGTGACCTGCTCGACTACGCGGCCGGCGGAGTCGAGCGCCTGACCGGGCGCCAGATCCCCGTCCCGGGCGGCCTGGACGTCACGATTCTCGAACCGCTCGGTGTCGTGGGCGTCATCGCGCCCTGGAACTTCCCGATGCCGATCGCCGCATGGGGCGCCGCCCCGGCGCTCGCGGCGGGCAACGCGGTGCTGCTCAAGCCCGCCGAGACGACCCCGCTCACCGCCCTGCGCCTGGCCGAACTGGCCCTGGAGGCGGGCCTGCCACAAGGTCTGTTCCAGGTGCTGCCCGGCCACGGCCCCGTCGCGGGTGCCGCGCTCGTCGAGCACCCGGGCGTGACGAAGATCGTCTTCACCGGGTCGACGGCCGTGGGCAAACAGGTGTTGGCGAAGGGCTCGGCCCTGCTCAAGCGCGTCACCCTCGAACTCGGCGGCAAGAGCCCCAACATCGTCTTCGCCGACGCCGACCTCGAGACCGCCGCGGCCACCGCCCCCATGTCGTTCCTCGACAACTCCGGCCAGGACTGCTGCGCGCGTACCCGTATCCTCGTCCAGCGCTCCGCCTACGACCGCTTCCTCGACCTGCTCGCCCCCGCCGTCGAGTCGGTCCTCGTCGGCGACCCGGCCGACGAGAACACCCAGATGGGCCCGCTGATCTCCAGGACACAGCTGGAGCGCGTCCGCTCGTACGTCCCCGCGGACGCCGAAGGGATCCGCGGCAAGGCACCCGAGGGGCCGGGCTTCTGGTTCCCGCCGACCGTCCTCACCGGCGTCGACCCCCGCGCGCGCGTGGCCGTCGAGGAGGTCTTCGGCCCGGTCGCCGTCGTCCTGCCCTTCGAGGACGAGGCCGACGCGATCCGGCTCGCCAACGACACGCCGTACGGGCTCTCCGGCTCCATCTGGACCCGGGACGTCGGCCGCGCGCTGCGCGTCTCCCAGGCCGTCCGCGCGGGCAACCTGTCCGTCAACTCCCACTCCAGCGTCCGCTACTGGACCCCCTTCGGCGGCTTCAAGCAGTCGGGGATCGGCCGCGAGCTCGGCCCGGACGCCCTGACCGCCTTCACCGAGACCAAGAACGTCTTCATCAGCACGGAGGGCCCCGCACAGTGACCGCTCAGATCCCTGACACCGTCTGCCGCCGCCTGGCCGGCCGTACCGCCGTCGTCACCGGTGCCGGCAGCGGCATCGGTCTCGCCAGTGCGCGCAGGCTCGCCTCCGAGGGAGCCCATGTCGTCTGCGGCGACATCGACGAGACCCGCGGCAAGGCCGCCGCCGAGGAGGTCGGCGGGCTGTTCGTGAAGGTCGACGTCACCGATCCCGAGCAGGTGGAGGCGCTGTTCGAGGCGGCCTACGACACCTACGGGTCCGTCGACGTCGCCTTCAACAACGCGGGCATCTCCCCGCCCGACGACGACTCGATTCTCGAGACCGGCCTGGAGGCCTGGAAGCGGGTCCAGGAGGTCAACCTGACCTCCGTCTACCTGTGCTGCAAGGCCGCCATCCCCTACATGCGGCGCCAGGGCAAGGGCTCCATCATCAACACGGCCTCGTTCGTGGCCCGCATGGGCGCGGCCACCTCGCAGATCTCGTACACGGCCTCCAAGGGCGGCGTCCTCGCCCTGTCCCGCGAGCTGGGCGTGCAGTTCGCGCGGGAGGGCATCCGGGTCAACGCGCTGTGCCCCGGGCCGGTCAACACCCCGCTCCTGCAGGAGCTGTTCGCCAAGGACCCCGAGCGGGCCGCGCGCCGTCTGGTGCACATCCCGGTCGGCCGGTTCGCGGAGGCGGAGGAGATCGCCGCGGCGGTCGCGTTCCTCGCCAGCGACGACTCGTCCTTCGTGAACGCCACCGACTTCCTGGTGGACGGCGGAATCGCGGGCGCGTACGTCACGCCCCTGTAGCGGGCCTCGGCCTCGTGACCGGGTCACGGCGGCATCAGGGCGACCCGAGTGGCGGCACCGGCGCCTGGCGCCGGTGCCGGTGGCAGCGTCAGAGGAAGGTGTGCCCCTCGCCGCGGTACGTCGGCACGGTCGCCGTGACCCGGTCGTCCTCGACCAGGTGGAGCGCGTCGAAACGCTCGCACAGCTCGCCCGCCTTGGCGTGCCGGAACCACACCTTGTCGCCGATGAGCAGGTCGTCGGCGGCCGAGCCCAGCAGCGGCGTCTGCACCTCGCCGGGCCCCTCCTGCGGGTCGTACTTCAGCCCCTCGGGCAGATACGGCACGGGCAGCCGGTCGGGGCCCGCGGCGCCCGACGCGGGGTAGCCGCCGCCCAGCACGGTCACCACCCCGACGCCGGGCCTGCGCACCACCGGCTGGGCGAACAGGGCGGCCGGACGGCCGTGGAACGAGGTGTAGTTGTCGAACAGCCGAGGCTGGTAGAGCCCGGACCCCGCCGCTACCTCGGTCACCGCGTCCTCGGCGGCCGTGTGCTGGACGCTGCCTGTGCCGCCTCCGTTGACGAACTCCAGGTCCGGCGCCACGGCCCGGACCGCGCGCACCACTTCCGCGCGCCGCCTGCCGAGCTCCCTGCGCGCCGTGGCCTGCATCAGCCGGATGGCCCGCGACCGCACCGGACGCCCGGCCACCGCGTCGCCGACACCGGCGACATGGCCCTCGTACGCCATGATGCCCACCAGCCGGAAACCAGGCGTGCGGACCACCGTCCGGGCCATCTCGGCGACCTGTTCGGGGGAGTGCAGCGGCGAGCGGCGCGCGCCGACGCGGACCCGGCCGCCGAGCAGCTTCAGCGAGGTGTCCAACTCCAGGCAGACACGCACCTCTTCGGTGCCGCCCCGGCGGGCGTCCTCGATGAGGCGCAGCTGGGCCGGGTCGTCGATCATCACCGAGACGGCGGCGGCGAGCTTGGGGTCGCCGGTCAGTTCGGCGAACGCCTGGCGGTCGGCCGAGGGGTAGGCCAGCAGGACGTCGTCGAAACCGGAACGGGCCAGCCACAGGGACTCGGCGAGCGTGAAGGACATGATGCCCGCGAAACCGTCCCGGGCGAGCACCCGTTCGAGCAGAGCGCGGCAGCGTACGGACTTGCTGGCGACACGGATCGGCTTGCCGCCGGCCCGGCGGAGCAGGTCGTCGACGTTCGCGTCGAACGCCTCCAGGTCCACGATGGCGACAGGGGCGTCGAGATGAGCGGTGGCCCGGTCGTAGCGGGCCCGGTCTGCGGCGCGGGCAGTCATGGACGCAGCCTGCCAGATGCGATTACCGCAGGGTAGGGGGACGATCCGGGCAGATGCCGCCGGTGACGTGGACCGGTTCCCGTTCGAGGCGGATCAACCCGTAGAGTGACGCGCACGTGGGCAAGCGGCTGCTCCGCTCGGGCGCGTACGCCTGGGATGGGCGCCCGCTCGCGCGGGTATGTCTGCCCAGGGCGGGCCGGCGTCCGCACCACGCCCACCGGCCGTCCGCCCTGGGCGGTCGAACACCCGGGACGTCCCGGGAGGTCCGGCTACAACGAAACGGGGGGTGCATGAGCACGGAAGCGCACCGCGCCTCCATCCCTCCGCGCCCCTCGACCCCGCCCCGCCCGGCCACGCCGCCGGGCGACCCCATGACTGCGCGCCGTCCGTCGACGGCACCGGACGAGCCGGCGACTCCGCCCCGCCCGGCGACGCGCTCCGACGCCTCCGTGCCTGCGCCGCGCCCGTCGACGACGACGCCGGGTGTCCGGCCCGTGGGGGCGAACGGCACTTCGGCGCCCGGAGGCGACCGATCTCGGCCGACGCAGCGCAACGGCTCCGCCGGAACGATCCCGCCCCGCCCGGAGCAGCCGCCCGTGGCGGCACCCCCGTCCGGCCCGCAGGTCCCGGCCGCACCGCGGCGAACGCCGCCGGTCCGTGCGCCCTTCCCGCCGGTCCCGTCCCGCCCCGAGCAGCCGCCCCGGAGGCAGACCGCGACCGGGTCCGGCGCGGCCGGGGCCCCGGTGCGGCCCGGTACGGACGAGTTCTTCAGCAGTTCCGGTGCGGAGGGCACCTCTCGCCGGCCGGACACGGCGGACGCCCCCGGGCACTCCGCCGCGGCCGGGCCCTCGGCCCCTTCCGGTACGGCCCGTCCCCCGGCCGGTCCCGGTGCGGTCGGTGCGTCCGCCCGGACCGGTGCCGTCGCGCGGCCGTTCAGGCTCGGCGCGGACGGGCCCCAGCGGCCCGCCGACGTCCCCCAGGGCGGACCCGGTGGTGACGGGCAACCGTCGGCGCGGCCCGCCCCCGAGTATCGCCGGCTCGCGGACGTCCAGCGCGACCCGCACGCCGACGCCCCCGGTCCGCCCCCGCCGGCGGCCACCGCACGCTTCCCCGATGCGCCCCCGGCCGTCGGCGCCGCCCCCGCCGCGGACGCCCCCGGCATCGTGGAGACCACCGCGCGGCTGCGGCCCGTCCAACCGGCGCGGCCCTTCGTGACCCTCGCGCAGCCCGACACCCGCGGTGTCGAACCCCCCAGGCCGCGGCTGCCCTTCGGCGCCCGCGTCCGCCCCCGGGTCGCCGCGTCCGCCGCCTGCCTCGTCCTCGGGCTCGGGCTGATCGGCGGTGCCGTGACCGGCAGTTGGCTCACCGGGGACGACTCACCGAACGGTGCGCGGGGTGCGTACGCCGTCGCCGGAACCCTGTGGCACAGCGTCCCCGTCGACCGGCTCTTCCCGCCCACCGTCAACGGCCCGGGCGCGGGCCCCGGCGGCGCCGACCGCACCTGGACCCGTATCGCCGTCGCCCCCGACAGCGGCTGCGCGGACGCCTTCGACCCGCTCCTGCGCAAGGCCCTGGCCCCCGTCGGCTGCCTGCGCCTGCTGCGCGCCACCTACACCGATGCGACCCGCAGTCAGGTCACCACCGTCGGACTGCTGTTCACACGGGCCGACGCCGCCGCCATGGGCGCCCTCGCCAGCCGCTTCAAGGACGAGGGCCTGGACCGTCGCACCGACCTCATGCCCCGCCCGTACGCGGCCGAGGGGACCGTCGCGGCGGGCTTCGGCGACGCCCAGCGCGCGTCCTGGACGATATCCGTCCTCACGGACGCCCCCGTCGTCGTCTACGCCGTCTCCGGCTTCGCCGACGGCCGCACCGTCACCGAACCCGAGCCGGCCGAGAACGCCGTGAAGACCGGCGCCACCACGGCCCCCGCACAGGCGGGGCTCGGCAATGACGCGGCCGGCCTCGCCGACCGTGTCGAGGCGGCCCTGCGCAAGACCTTCACCTCGGCCACGGAGAAGCCCTCATGAGGGCCCGTACGACCGGCGCGCGCCTGCTCACCCTCCTCCTCACCGCCGCCCTCTGCGTGCTGCCCGCCACCGCCGCCCACGCCGACGGCATCCGGGCCCAGGAGTGGGCCCTCGACGCCCTGCACATCCAGCAGGCCTGGCAGACGACCAAGGGCAAGGGCATCACCGTCGCCGTCCTCGACACCGGCGTCGACGACACCCACCCCGACCTGGCGGGCAACGTCCTCCCCGCCAAGGACCTGGTCGGCTTCGGCGCCCGGCGCGGCGACCGCCCCTGGGCCCGGCACGGCACCGCCATGGCGGGCATCATCGCCGGGCACGGCCACGGCATCGGCGACACCGACGGCGTCATCGGCGTCGCCCCCGAGGCGAAGATCCTCCCCGTCCGCGTCATCCTCGAGGACGGCGACCCGGCCCGTGCGAAGGCCCGCAACACCCGCGGCAACGCCCTCGCCGAAGGCATCCGCTGGGCCGCCGACCACGGCGCCGACGTCATCAACCTCTCCCTCGGTGACGACTCCGACTCCGCGCACCCCGAAGCGGCCGAGGACGAGGCGATCCAGTACGCGCTGAAGAAGGGCACGGTCGTCGTCGCCTCGGCCGGCAACGGCGGCGAGCTCGGCGACCACACCTCGTACCCGGCGGCCTACCCGGGCGTCATCGCCGCCACCGCCGTCGACAGCGACGGCACCCGCGCCTCCTTCTCCACCCGCCGCTGGTACGCCACGGTCAGCGCCCCCGGCGTCGACGTCGTCATCGCCGACCCGGACCGCAAGTACTACGAGGGATGGGGCACGAGCGCGGCGTCCGCCTTCGTCTCGGGCGCCGTGGCGCTCATCAAGGCCGCCCATCCGGGACTCGGCCCGGCCCAGATCAAGCAACTCCTGGAGAAGACCGCCCGCAACGTCCCCACCGGCGGCCGGGACGACTCCCGCGGCTTCGGCTTCATCGACCCCGCGGCAGCCATCAAGGCGGCGGCCGGCCTCAGACCGGACAACCTGCGCCCGGCGGCGTACGGCAAGGAATACTTCGGCTCCGGCCCGGACGCGGCCGCCGCCGCCTCGGACTCCCCGGGCTGGGCGAGCTCCCTGGCGGGCGCCCTGGGCGTGGCACTGCTGGTGGCTTCGGTACTGCTGTGGAGGAGCCGCGCAAGCGCCCCGTAGGCGCCCCGCGGTGCTACGGCGCTCTCACCCGAACGCGGCCACGGCCGCTCGCGCCGCGGCCTCCACCACGGAAATCCCCTGCTCCTTCGTCGAGTTCCCGTCGGACAGCGCCGCCACCAGGTAGTCGCGTCCGTCGGCCGTGACCCGTCCGATGCTGTTGACGTCCCACAGCCCGGTCGTGCTCCGCGCCAGCCATCCGTTCTTGAGCGCCCACGCGGAGCCGTCCGCCGCTGCGGAAACCCCCCACCGCTGATCCTCGGCGATGTCGCCCATGAGCCCCCGCAGATAGGACCGCGAGGCCTCGCTCAGCTGAGAGTCGTCCCCGAACACCTGCCGGAGGAGGGTCAGCTGATCCGCCGCAGTGGTCTGCGTGAGCCCCCACAGCGTGCCGTCACCGCCGACCGTGTCCGTCAGACCGAAGCGTTTGTTCGCGCTGTCCAGGCCGTCGGCGCGCCCGATCGCGTTCCACAGCGCCGAGGCGGACGCGTTGTCGCTGGTCTCGATCATCGCGGTGGCGTACGCCTTCTCCTGCGCGGTCAGGTGCCGGCCGGCGTCCTGCGCCCGGAGCAGCAGCCCCGCCAGGATGTCCACCTTCACGATGCTCGCCGTGTCGAAGGTGCCGTCGCCGTACGCGGCGCTCTCCCCGGAGTCCATCGAGAGGACCGCCACGGCCACGTCCGCCGCGTCCTCCACGGCCACCGACGTCATCGCCCGCTTGAGCAGCGCCTCCCGGACCACCGAGGGTTCCGCGGCAGGTTCCACCGATGCCTCCCGGCTCGACGAGGCCGACGCCGAGGGCGTCACCGACGCCACCGACGATACGGCGCCCGCGTCGGCGTGTGCCCGCTCCCTCAGGTACACCGTCCCCGTCGCCGTACCGCCGGCCGCGACGGCTGCTGCCAGCGCCGTACAGAAGAACGACCGGCGCCTACAGGCGCGGGCGTGGCGGCGACGGTGGGTTCTTCGGGACTCCATGGCCGCCGATGGTCTTCACCCGTGCTGTGCGCGCCGTGGGACGGGCGTGAGAGGTGCGTCAGGAGGCGCTGAGAAATCGGTGAGAGCGGTGACCGCCGTGACTCAGGGGCGCCACGACCCCGGCGAAGACCCCCCGATAGGGTCGGTGACCGTGGCGAACAAGAACATTCCCGACTCCGGCTTCTCCGATGACGACGGTTCGGCCGACCCCCGGCTGAGCGCGGCGCTCGCCGCCTGGGCCGAGGACCGCACCGCCGTGGGGCCCGTCCTCGAGGCGCTGAAAAGCGCACGGCTCCTCGTCCCCGTTGTCGCGATCCTCGGCGAGGTGGAGGAGGACGAGAAGGGGCTGCGCCGCGAGAAGACCAGCGAGATGGCCGTACCGACCCTTAAGGCCGGTGGCCGCACCGCCCTGCCCGCCTTCACCTCCACACACGCGCTGGCCCGCTGGGACCCCGAGGCCCGCCCGGTCGCCGTCCCGCTGCACCAGGCCTTGCAGGCCGCCGCGCACGAGAAGGCCGACACGATCGTGCTGGACCTGTCCGGGCCGGTGCCGTTCGAACTGACGGGCCCCGCGCTGCTGGCCCTCGCCGAGGGCCGTACGACGACCGACCCGCTCGCCGACCCGGCCGTCACCGGCGCCGTACGGGCCGCCGTGGCCGCCGAGCCCGCCGTGCGGCGCGCCTACCTCGGCCCGGGCCGGGCGGACGGCATCCTCGCGCTCGTCCTGGACCCGGCGGCGAGCCCGGGCGAGGCCGCGCGCGCCGTGGCCGAGCGGATGGCCGCCGACGACACACTGAGGGCCCGCCTGGTGCGCGGCCTCGACCTGGCAGTCCTGCCGGCCGGAGCGACGCCTCCGGGCGAGCCCCTGTTCGTGCGTTCGTGAACGATCTCCGTATGGTCGCGGGTTCGCCCTAGCCGTAGATCGGCCCGGTGTACTTCTCGCCCGGGCCCTGGCCCGGCTCGTCCGGGACGACCGACGCCTCGCGGAACGCCAACTGCAGCGACTTCAGGCCGTCGCGCAGCGGCGCAGCGTGGAAGGAGCTGATCTCCGTCGCGCTCGCGTCGAGCAGCCCGGCGAGGGCGTGCACCAGCTTGCGGGCCTCGTCCAGGTCCTTGTACTTGTCGCCCTCCTCGGTGAGACCGAGCTTTACGGCGGCGGCGCTCATCAGGTTGACGGCGACCGTCACGATCACCTCGACCGCGGGCACCTCCGCGATGTCGCGGGTCATGGCGTCGAAGTCGGGCTGCGCGGCGGAATCCGGGTGTTCCGTGGGGGCCTCGGATTCCGAGGGGGAGGTGTCACTCATGCACCACACGATAGGTGCCGGACGTGCGTTCGCCTGAATTAGCCCTGGCCGACCGAAGCTGCTAGCCTTGACTGACGACCGGCCGGACACTTGGTTGCCCGGCCCACAAGTGGAGGCTCCGATCTCCCACCTGGCTGCCCCTAGGGGCGGCGGGTCACCGGTCAGGCGGCCACCACCGTTCCGTACGGACGGTGGAGTCGCCCGAAAGCGCGCCCCGCGGTCCACCGCGGCGGTGCTCCGGAAAGCTCGGAGTCCCGCCTGTGTCCCGTCCGGGGCATTTTTCATGCGCCGTGATGGTTGGTCCTTATGTCAACCCAGACATATACGCGGCCGTCCGCCAGGCGGCCGTAGGTGCTACCGAGGAGGATCCATCAGCGCCGAGCCCCGCATCAACGACCGGATTCGCGTTCCCGAGGTGCGACTTGTCGGTCCCAGTGGCGAGCAGGTCGGCATCGTGCCGCTTGCCAAGGCACTGGAGCTTGCGCAGGAGTACGACCTGGACCTGGTCGAGGTCGCGGCGAACGCCCGTCCGCCCGTGTGCAAGCTCATGGACTACGGGAAGTTCAAGTACGAGTCGGCCATGAAGGCCCGTGAGGCGCGCAAGAACCAGGCGCACACGGTCATCAAGGAGATGAAGCTCCGGCCGAAGATCGACCCGCACGACTATGACACCAAGAAGGGTCACGTCGTCCGGTTCCTCAAGCAGGGCGACAAGGTCAAGATCACGATCATGTTCCGTGGCCGCGAGCAGTCCCGCCCCGAGCTGGGCTACCGACTGCTGCAGCGCCTCGCGGAGGACGTCCAGGACCTCGGTTTCGTGGAGTCGAACCCGAAGCAGGACGGCCGCAACATGATCATGGTTCTCGGTCCGCACAAGAAGAAGACCGAGGCGATGGCCGAGGCCCGTCAGGCGCAGGAGGCCCGCAAGGCCGAAGCGAAGGCCCACCCCGGCCGCTCGCAGAATGCCGCCGACGCCGAGACCGCCGAGGCACCGGCCGAGGCTTCCGCCGAGGCCTGATCCCGGGGCGTGAGCCCCGGGGGAGCCGGACGCACGGACGTACGACCGCCGCAGGGCGGACGTGCGGACCCCGGAAAGCCCGGGACGCCAGTCCCAGGATGTAACCGATACAAGAGCGACGCTTCATCGTGCCCGGTTTTAGCGACCGGGCACCGGAGCGCCACCGACGAGGAGAGAACGGCGCTATGCCGAAGAACAAGTCGCACAGCGGTGCCAGCAAGCGCTTCAAGGTCACCGGCTCCGGCAAGGTGCTCCGTGAGCGCGCCGGCAAGCGCCACCTGCTCGAGCACAAGTCGTCCCGTCTGACGCGTCGCCTCACCGGCAACGCCGAGATGGCCCCGGGCGACGCCAAGAAGATCAAGAAGCTTCTCGGCAAGTGACGCCACGGCGCTCGATCTTCTGATCAGTCCGCGCCGTACGTACGTCAGGACCGGGACCCAATCGTTTCGGGCCGTGTGAAGACCACCACGGCCCCGCTACAAGGAGTTAACAAGTGGCACGCGTCAAGCGGGCAGTCAACGCCCACAAGAAGCGCCGGGCGATCCTCGAGCAGGCCTCTGGCTACCGCGGTCAGCGTTCGCGCCTGTACCGCAAGGCCAAGGAGCAGGTCACCCACTCGCTGGTCTACAACTACAACGACCGCAAGAAGCGCAAGGGCGACTTCCGTCAGCTGTGGATCCAGCGCATCAATGCCGCTGCCCGCGCCAACGGCATCACCTACAACCGCTTCATCCAGGGTCTGAAGGCGGCCAACGTCGAGGTCGACCGCAAGATCCTCGCTGAGCTGGCCGTCAACGACGCGGGTGCGTTCGCCGCGCTCGTGGAGGTCGCGCAGAAGGCCCTGCCGTCGGACGTGAACGCGCCCAAGGCCGCGTGACGCGACGGCACCGCGTCGGCTCAGGCCGAAGTGACTGAACGGACCCGCAGGCTACGAAGCCTGCGGGTCCGGTTGTGTCCGGGCCGGCTGGAGTCGGCAAGTCCCCCGGTGCGGCGCTGCGGCACGCACTGCGCGTCGTATCCGGCAGTTCGGCACCGCCGAAGTCCGCCGTCGTGGCTGAGCCGCTGCGGCGGCGACAAGTACTGAAGGTGAACAGCATGCCCTCGGCCACCCCCGAGCTCATCTCTCCCCGCTCTCCCCGCGTCAGCGCCGCGCGGCGGCTGGCGAAGCGGAACTTCCGGGGCAAGGAGCGGCTGTTCCTCGCGGAGGGGCCGCAGGCCGTGCGGGAGGCCGCGGGGCACCGGAGCGGGGGTACGGCGACCCTCGTCGAGCTGTTCGCCACCCCGGACGCGGCGGAGCGGTACCCGGACATCGTGGGGGCGGCCCATGACGCCGGCGCCCGCGTCCACCTCGCCGCCGAGCAGGTCATCGCCGACATCTCCACCACCGTCACCCCGCAGGGCCTCGTCGGGATCTGCCGGTTCCTGGACACCGACCTCGACGCGATCCTCAGGGCCCGCCCCCGCCTGGTCGCCGTCCTCGCCCACGTGCGTGACCCGGGCAACGCCGGAACCGTCCTGCGCTGCGCCGACGCCGCCGGTGCCGAGGCCGTCGTCCTCACCGACGCCTCCGTCGACGTGTACAACCCCAAGGCCGTCCGCGCCTCCGTCGGCTCCCTCTTCCACCTGCCCGTCGCCGTCGGCGTCCCCGTCGAGCGGGCCGTGGCCGGGCTCAAGGACGCCGGCGTGCGCATCCTCGCCGCCGACGGCGCGGGCGAGAACGACCTCGACGACGAACTCGACAAGGGCACCATGGGCGTGCCCACCGCCTGGGTGTTCGGCAACGAGGCATGGGGACTGCCCGAGGAGACGCGGGAGCTGGCCGACGCCGTCGTCCGTGTGCCCATCCACGGAAGGGCCGAGAGCCTGAACCTCGCGACCGCCGCGGCCGTATGTCTCTATGCGTCCGCCCGTGCACAGCGCGCCCCCGCAGGGTGCCGCTCCGTCACTCCCGGCTAGTAGGGTGGCGGGCTCGGGGCCCACGGCCTGACGAGAGGTGGGGTACGGGGATGAGGGTCGGCACGAGCAGAGCACCGGAGGCACGGGACGCGCACCGCGCCCCCGGGCCCCGGCACGGCGATCTCGCCGAGCTCGGCATCGACCCGGACGAACTCCCCGACGGACTCGTCATCGCCGACGAGCACGGCCGCGTGATCTGCTTCAACGCCGCCGCCGAGCGCATCACCGCCGTCCGCGCCGCCGACGCCCTCGGACAACGGCTCGACAAAGCCCTGCCATTAGAAGATCTCGAGGGGCGGCGCTGGTGGCAGCTGACCGATCCCTACGGGGGGCTCGCGATCCGCGTACGGCAGCCGGAGCGCAACCTCCTGCTGCCCGGGGGGCGCGAGGTCCTCGTCTCCGCGCGCTATGTGCGCACCCGCCCCGCCGGACCCATCCGTCGCGTCGTCGTCACCCTCCGCGACACGGAGGCCCGCCGCCGTACCGAACGCAGTCACGCCGAACTGATCGCCACCGTGGCCCACGAACTGCGCTCCCCGCTCACCTCCGTCAAGGGCTTCACCGCCACCCTCCTCGCCAAGTGGGAACGCTTCACCGACGACCAGAAGCGGCTCATGCTGGAGACCGTCGACGCCGACGCGGACCGGGTCACCCGGCTCATCGCCGAGCTGCTGGACATCTCACGGATCGACTCCGGGCGGCTGGAGGTCCGCCGTCAGCCCGTCGACATAGGAGCGGCCGTCGGACGGCACATCCAGGCCTACGTCGCCGCCGGCCAGCCCGCCGACCGTTTCCTGCTGCGCATCGAGCAACCCCTGCCCGCCCTGTGGGCCGACCCCGACAAGATCGACCAGGTGCTCAGCAACCTCCTCGAAAATGCCGTGCGCCACGGGGAGGGAACCGTCACGATTGACATCACGCCCTCGGTGTCGCCCCGCGAAGGCGAGGACACCGGCACGTCGGTCACGGTGAGCGACGAGGGCCCCGGCATCCCGGAGGAGTCCATGAACCGCGTCTTCACCCGCTTCTGGCGGGGCAGCAAGCGCGGGGGCACGGGCCTCGGGCTCTACATCGTCAAGGGCATCGTCGAGGCCCACGGCGGCACCATCACGGTCGGCCGCGCCCGCGGCGGCGGCGCCGAATTCCGATTTACGTTGCCCGTGGGGGCACCGGCCTACCTGGCCTGAGCAACCCACGGGCGCATTCACTTTCCCCAGCCCCGTTAGACTCGGCCATTGGCGCCTTTGCGTCCCAATATCCGGAGACGATTCGTCCGCGAGTCGGTGACGGGGACCGTCAGCCAGCCAATCGGAAGCACGGGAAGAGATGTCGGCACCCAATAAGTCGTACGACCCTGTCGAGGTCGAGGCCTTGAAACCGGAAGAGATCGAGCGCATGCGGGACGAGGCGCTCGCCGCCTTCGCCGCCGCGGACTCCCTCGACGCGCTCCACGAGGCCAAGGTCGCCCACACCGGCCCCACCTCGCCGCTGGCTCTCGCCAACCGCGAGATCGGCGCCCTGCCCCCACACGCCAAGGCCGACGCCGGCAAGCGCGTGGGCCAGGCCCGTGGCGCCGTGAACAAGGCCCTCTCCGGCCGCCAGGCCGAACTCGAGGCCGAGCGGGACGCCCGCGTGCTGGTCGAGGAGTCGGTGGACGTCACGCTGCCCTACGACCGCGTGCCCGCGGGCGCCCGGCACCCGCTGACCACGCTCTCGGAGCGCATCGAGGACGTCTTCGTCGCCATGGGCTACGAGGTCGCCGAGGGCCCCGAGGTGGAGGCGGAGTGGTTCAACTTCGACGCCCTGAACATCGGCCCGGACCACCCGGCCCGCGGCGAGGCCGACACCTTCTTCGTGCAGGCGCCCGACGGCGGCTCGGAGTCCGGTGTCGTGCTGCGCACCCACACCTCGCCCGTGCAGATCCGCTCCCTGCTGAACCGCGAGCTGCCGGTCTACGTGATCTGCCCCGGCCGCGTGTACCGCACCGACGAGCTGGACGCCACCCACACCCCGGTCTTCCACCAGGTCGAGCTGCTCGCGGTCGACGAGGGCCTGACCATGGCGGACCTGAAGGGCACGCTGGACCACATGGTCCAGTCGCTGTTCGGCGAGGGCATGAAGACCCGGCTGCGGCCGAACTTCTTCCCGTTCACCGAGCCGTCCGCCGAGATGGACATGGTGTGCTACGTCTGCCGCGGTGAGTCCGTCGGCAACCCCGACCGACCCTGCCGCACCTGCTCCTCCGAGGGCTGGATCGAGCTCGGCGGCTGCGGCATGGTCAACCCGCGGGTGCTCACCGCCTGCGGCGTCGACCCGGAGAAGTACAGCGGCTTCGCCTTCGGGTTCGGCATCGAGCGGATGCTGATGTTCCGCCACAACGTCGAAGACATGCGAGACATGGTCGAGGGTGACGTCCGGTTCACCCGGCCGTTCGGGATGGAGATCTGATGCGGGTCCCGCTTTCCTGGCTGCGGGAGTACGTCGACCTGCCGGCGACTGAGACCGGGCGTGACGTCCAGGCCAAGCTCATTTCGGCCGGCCTCGAGGTGGAGACCGTCGAGCAGCTCGGCGCCGACCTCACGGGTCCGCTGGTCGTGGGCCAGGTGCTGACCATCGAGGAGCTGGAGGGCTTCAAGAAGCCGATCCGCTACTGCACCGTCGACGTCGGCAAGGCCAACGGCACCGGCGAGCCGCAGGAGATCGTCTGCGGCGCCCGTAACTTCGCCGTCGGCGACAAGGTCGTGGTGGCCCTCCCCGGCGCGGTCCTGCCCGGCGACTTCGCGATCGCGGAGCGCAAGACGTACGGCCGGATGTCGCGCGGCATGATCTGCTCCAGCGAGGAGCTGAACATGGGCGACGACGGCACCAAGGGCATCATCGTGCTGCCGCCCGGCACCGAGGTCGGCAAGGACGCGATCGAGCTGCTCGAGTTGGTCGACGAGGTGCTCGACATCGCGGTGACCGCCAACCGCGGTGACTGCCTGTCGATCCGCGGTGTCGCCCGCGAGACCGCCATCGCCTACGGCCTGCCGCTGCGCGACCCCGCGCTGCTCGACGTGCCGGCGCCGAACGCGTACGGCCACCCGGTGAAGATCTCGGAGCCCCTCGGCTGCGACCGCTTCACGGCCCGTACGGTGACCGGCGTCGACCCCGAGGCCCGCTCCCCGATCTGGCTGCAGCGCCGGCTGCAGAAGGTCGGCATGCGCCCGATCTCGCTCGCCGTCGACATCACCAACTACGTGATGATGGAGGTCGGCCAGCCGCTGCACGCCTACGACCGCAAGCTGGTCCAGGGCACGATCGGCGTACGCCGCGCCGAGGAGGGCGAGAAGTTCACCACCCTCGACGGCGTGACGCGCACCCTGCACGCCGAGGACCTCGTCATCACCGACGACCGCGGCCCGATCGGCCTCGCCGGCGTCATGGGCGGCGCCAACACCGAGATCGCGGACCACGACGACGTCGAGAACGCCACCACCGAGATCGTCATCGAGGCCGCGCACTTCAACCAGGTCTCCATCGCCCGTACCGCGCGCCGTCACAAGCTGTCCTCCGAGGCGTCACGCCGCTTCGAGCGCGGTGTGGACCCGCTGGCCGCGCCCGCCGCCGCCCAGCGCACGGTCGACCTGCTGGTGCTGCTCGCGGGCGGTACCGCCGACGCGGGCGTCACCGAGATCATCGCGCCGTCCGCGCCGCACACCATCGCCATGCCGGCCGACCACCCGGACAAGGTCGCCGGCGTGCACTACGGCCGCGAGACCGTCGTACGCCGCCTGCAGGAGGTCGGCTGCGACGTCTACGGCCAGGACGAGCTGATCGTCACCGTGCCGTCCTGGCGGCCGGACCTGGCGGAGCCGAACGACCTGGCCGAGGAGGTCATCCGGCTGGAGGGCTACGAGAACCTGCCCTCCACCCTGCCCAAGCCCCCGTCCGGGCGCGGTCTGACCCACCGGCAGCGGCTGCACCGCCGCGTCGGCCGGGCCCTGGCCGGGGCCGGTTACGTCGAGGCGCCGACCTACCCGTTCGTCAGCGAGCAGGTCTTCGACCAGTTCGGTCTGGAGAGCGACGACCCGGCCCGCCGCGCGGTCAAGTTGGTCAACCCGCTCAGCGACGAGGAGCCCGCGCTGCGCACGACGCTGCTGCCGGGCCTGCTCGGCGCGCTGCGCCGCAACGACGGCCGCGGCTCGCACGACCTGGCGCTGTTCGAGACCGGGCTGGTCTTCCACCCGCGTCAGGAGCGGCGTGTGGCCGCCCACCTGCCGGTCGACCGGCGTCCCACCGATGAGGAGATCGCCGCGCTGACCGCCGTGCTGCCCGAGCAGCCGCGCCACGTGGCCGTCGTCCTCGCGGGCGCCCGGGAACAGGCCGGCTGGTGGGGCAAGGGCCGCCCGGCCGAGTGGGCCGACGCGGTCGAGGCCGCCCGGACCGTGGCCCGCGAGGCCGGGGCCGAGCTGATCGTCCGCAAGGGCCAGTACGGGCCGTGGCACCCGGGCCGCTGCGCCGAGCTCGCCGTCGTCACGGACGGTGCCGAGCGGGTCGTGGGCCACGCGGGCGAGCTGCATCCCCGCGTTCTGAAGGCGCTGGGGCTGCCCGAGCGCACCTGCGCGATGGAGCTGAACCTGGACGCGCTGGAAGCGGTCGGCGACGGCACTCCGCAGGCACCGGGCATCTCCACCTTCCCGGTCGCCACGCAGGACGTCGCGCTCGTCGTCGACAAGCCGGTGCCGCAGGCGGATGTCGAGGCCGCGCTGCGCGAGGGCGCCGGTGAACTCCTCGAGTCCATCCGGCTGTTCGACGTCTACGAGAACGAGGAGCAGCTGGGGGAGGGCCGCAAGTCGCTGGCGTACGCGCTGCGCTTCCGGGCGGCCGACCGGACGCTCACGGTGGACGAGGCGTCCGCCGCGCGCGACGCGGCGGTGGCGCTGGCCGCTGAGCGCACGGGGGCAGTGCTGCGGAGCTAGCTCCGCCGGGGAGTGTCGGGGAACTGCGGGTTGTTCGCCGGTCGCGGGCCGTCCGTGGCTGGT
The DNA here is from genome assembly GCF_055639175.1 of Streptomyces sp. NPDC107546. Lineage (NCBI taxonomy): Bacteria > Bacillati > Actinomycetota > Actinomycetes > Kitasatosporales > Streptomycetaceae > Streptomyces > Streptomyces sp. NPDC107546. Next base: position 244,985 of record NZ_JBVKBA010000008.1, read on the forward strand.
CGCGCAGTTCCCCGCGCCCCTATCGGGGCGCGTCCGTGTCGAGCTCGCGCAAACGTGCCCCTTTCAGGGGCGCGGAGCTGCGACATCATGCGGCTTCGGCGCGTCCGCGTGTGCGCGAGAAACCACGACGAGCCCGCGCCCGACGAACGAACTGGGGTACCCGGCGCTTCCAGCGAAGCGCCTGGCACGGCCACGCCGTCCGCCGGCCACGGAGTGTCGGGCAGGCAGCCGGTCGGACGGCGTGGAGGGGCCGCCGCACTGTACGAGGGGGAGCCGGCGGCCCGGCCGGCCTCTTGCGAGGGATTTCAAGTCAAGCGGCCGGAAACCCTCCGCGACAGCGCACGCACAGCGCGGATTCGCGCACTCCGTTCACACCCCGTGTGAAGTGGTTCGCACTACCCTGGCGAAACCGAGCCACCGGAGTGCACCCATGCAGCCCAACACTCTGCTCGACGCGATCCTCGACGAGGCGGGAATCTCCCACGCGGGACTGGCCGCGCACGTCAACCAGGCGGGGCGGGCACGCGGCCTCGCGCTGAGGTACGAACACACGGCCGTGGCACGGTGGTTGAAGGGCCAGCGCCCGCGCGGCCAGGTGCCCGACCTGATCTGCGAGGTGCTCGCGGCCCGGCTGCACCGCCCGGTGACCCTCGACGACATCGGCCTCGGCGTGCCCGGCGAACCGGCCGCCCCGCACGGCTCCAGCCTCTCCGGGTTCGTCGAGCGGGCCACCGCCCTGTGGCGCTCCGACGAACAGCAGCGCCCTCACGTCCTGGGCGCCCCGGCCGTGACCGGCACGCCCGCCGTGATGCCCGTGTGGGAGTGGGAGAACCCGCCCGAGGACGTGGACGTCTCCCGCGGCGGCCGCCACCGGGTCACCCCCGCCGACATCGACATGCTGCGCGCGGCCCGCGCCCACTACGAGCAGATGTACCGCAAGGCGGGCGGCATAGCCACCCGTGCCCGTATCGTCGGCTTCCTCAACGCCGAGACGGCACCGCTGCTGCGCGGCGGCTACACCGACGCGATGGGCCGCCAACTGCACCGTGCCACCGGGGGACTTGTCGCGATCGCCGGTATCTGTGCGTACGACTCCGACGCCCACGGCCTCGCCCAGCGCTACTTCCACCAGGCCCTGCGCCTGGCCAAGGCCAGCGGGGACCGGGGGCTCGGCGCGTACGTCATAGCCCTGCTGGTCAACCAGTCGCTGCTCATGAGGGAGTACCGGCAGGCCGTGGCCTTCGCCGAGGCCGCGCTCCGCGCCGCGGGCAAGCAGATCACCCCGGCGCTCGCCTCCGACCTGTACGCGATGCAGGCGAAGGCGTACGCGCACCTCGGGGACGTGTCGGGCGCGCTGTCCTGCATCCGGCGGGCCGAGTCGGCCGCCGAGCGCATCCGGCGCGGCCACGAACCGGACGAGACCGGCTACGTCCAGCCCGGCCTCGTCAACGTCCAGGTCGCCGAGGCGCTGCTCAGCCTTGGCGACCTGACGGCGGCCGGGGAGCACGCCGCGGCCGCGGTGGGTACGCCCGCGCACGACCGGGGCCGGGTGCACCGGCTCGCCATGCTCAGCCAGATCGAACTGCGCCAGGGCAACGCCGACAAGGCGGTGGCCACCGCCGTGGAGATGGCGGAGCGGGCCCGCGGAATGGAGTCCATGCGCCTGCGCGACAGACTCCGGGCGGTGCGCGAACACCTCGTCCGCAGTGGCTGCGCCGGAACGGCCGAGGCGGCCGAACTCATCGACGGGGCCCTGCGCGTACCGCTGTAGTCACCGCCCCACCACTGCATGAGTGCCGCGCGATGTCCGCCGGCACGGACGACTGCGCCCGCCGCTGCGCCGGGCGTGCGCCGCTGTGAGCCTGCTGAGTCGCCGCTCCTGCTGCGATATTGCCCCTTACTCGGCGGAAGGTGGCAGAACCATGCAGTGGACGAAACAGAACGAACAAACTGTGTATGAAAACCGCTGGTTCAGCGTCAACCTGGCGGATGTCGAGCTGCCGGACGGCCGGCACCTCGACCACTTCCTGATACGGCTGCGGCCCGTCGCCGTGGCCACCGTCGTCAACGACGCCAACGAGGTGCTGCTGCTGTGGCGGCACCGCTTCATCACCGACAGCTGGGGGTGGGAACTCGCGGCGGGCGTCGTCGAGGACGGCGAGGACATCGCCGACGCGGCGGCCCGTGAACTCGAGGAGGAGACCGGCTGGCGGCCGGGACCTCTGCGGCATCTCATGAGCGTGGAGCCCTCCAACGGACTCACCGACGCCCGGCACCATGTCTACTGGGCGGACGAGGGCGAGTACGTCGGGCACCCCGTGGACGACTTCGAGTCGGATCGCCGGGAATGGGTTCCCCTCAAACTCGTCCCCGACATGGTCGCCCGTGGGGAGGTCCCGGCCGCCAACATGGCGGCCGCGTTACTGCTTCTGCATCACCTCAGGCTCGGGCAGGACGCGATGTCCTGAGCCACGTGCGTCCGGCTCTAGTGGCCAAGGGCCTGCCAGACGGCCACGACGAGCGCGCCCACCGCCGTGAGGGTGGCGACGGCGGGCAGCGGCCAGCGTGCCTGTTCCAGCGTGATGAGGCGGGTGTGCAGTTCGTCCAGCTCCTTGGCCGTCTCCTCGGTGCGATGGCTGAGCAGCGCCAGCCCACCCTCGACGCGCGTGTAGGCCACGTCGAGTCGGCGGCGTAACTCTGCGAGTTCTCCATGGACGACGGGATGCTCGGGATCGGCGGTCACAAGTCCGCTCCTTTCCGTAGTCGTCTCACATCCCTTGCATGCGCATGCTGAGTCAACTCGCCTGGTGGGCGGGTGAGGAGAGTGTGCGAGCGGCATATGCGGGTTCGTCCCGCACACGCCGTGTGAACGGCGTGTGCCCGGCACCGTCCGACGGTGCCGGGCCCACGCGAGCCGGGTCTTGACGCCGGGTGGTCAGGAGTAAGTGTAGAAACCCGAGCCGGTCTTGCGCCCCGGCCGACCCGCTTCGACCCCCGGCCAAAGCCGATCGGGCTGGGGCCCGCAGGTTCGCCGAGCAGCACGGCGGCCTGCGTGAACTCCTCGGCGAGCTCCCCCTCGGGTTCGAAGCCGAAGCCGCGCGCGTAGTCGGCGGCCCCGAACACCAGAGCGCGGGCGAGGTCGGCCGGAACCTGCACATGCCCCTCGAAGGCGCTGAGGTAGAGCCCCCCCGGTGCCTGGCCAGCCGACTTTCACTCATCGGCTCCGGAGCGAGCGCGTTCTTCACCCCCAGACACCACACGCCCAGCAGGAACCCCGCGACCTGCGCCTTCGTTGAACGCGTGCTGTCCGCGGCGACGAGCACCGCGACCAGGCCGCGCACCTCCTCCGCGTCGGAAGCGCCGGGGTCAAGGCCTGCCCACTGCGGCGCACCCTCAAGATCCACACTGCGGCTCCAGCCGGCGTTCACCCAGCAACGAGGCTCGCCGCGACCCGGCCCCGAGGCCGCGACCGCGCCATTCAGCACCCCGACAACGTCTGCGGCGCTCATCCCCATCGCCCTGGCGATCGCCTTCACCGACCGACCCTGCTGATCAAGCAGCCGCACCCGCGCAACAAGCGACTCATCCACTGGTCGAGCCCCGGCTGACGCAGAGTCCTTGAGGTCGGAACACTGTTCTATTCTCGCCTCCGCACGGGGTGATGGTCACTCCGGGATTCCGGAAGGACACGGACATGCAGTGGTCGTGGCAGTGGTTGGGGCGGATCTGGTCGGCTTCGCAGGGGGCGGTGCGTGGGCGTCCGGTCGTCTTCGGCGTGGGACTCGGGGTCGTGGTCGCCGCCGCGGTGGCGGCGGTCTTCCTGTGGCCGTCCACGGGGAAGGACGATGTGATGCCGACGGCGCGGGCCTACCGCGACGTGGACGCCTGTCTGCTCACCGACAGCCGCGGAATCTCGCCGGGTCTACCGGCGGCGCCGGTGTGGGCCGGCATGCAGGACGCCTCCCTCGCGACCAAGGCGCGGGCGAGTTTCCTGTCGGCGATGGGGCCGGACACCCAGGCGAACGTCGTGCCGTACGTCAACTCCCTGGTGCAGGAGCACTGCTCGGTGGTGGTGGCCGTGGGCTCGACGCCGGTGAACGCCGTGCGTGCGGTGGCGCCCCGTCAGAAGGATGTGCATTTCGTCGTCGTGGGCGACGGAGTGGATTCCGCGAACGTCTCGGTGGTGCGGGAGGGCGACCGGACGAAGGTGAGGGAGCACGTGCGTGAACTTCTCACCTCTCTGACCCGAGCGTCCTGACACATCCCCTTCGAGGAGTTCAATCCGCTTATGACCCAGGCATATTGGGCTGGTCGGACACCAGTTGCCTCATACCCAGTAAGGATCATGTAAAAAGATCGACTGACTGTGGTCAGAACGTGATCACCAAGGAAGCATTGATCTTGTTTTGTGTTCACAATGTTTCCTTTAAGGATCGATCATGTCCTCCGTTCAACGTCGCCGCTCAGCGCGGCAACCACGGTGGTTGCGCCGCCGTTGGTTGGCGCGTGGCGTCACCCTGATGGTCAGTTTCCTGCTCGCGTTCATACCGTCCGCCGAAGAGGCGATGGCGCAGGGAATGACGCTCCCGGCTCTGACCATGCCGAAGATGACCCTGAGCGGCCTCTGGGACTGGCTCAACACCTCGCCGCTCAAGCTGCCCAAGCAGCTCGGCGGTTCGGCGAGCGGGCTGGCCCACACCGCGTCGGCGGCGCGCACGCGCGCGAACGGCGGCCACGGTCACAAGCCGGGCTCCGGCAAGGGCGAACTGCCCGCGGACACCCGGCACCACCGCGCCACGAAGGAACACACCACGGGCGCCGCGGTGGTCAAGGGGCGTGACGGTTTCGTCGCGGCGACCAGCAAGCGCGACGCGGCCGCCTCGTCGGCGAAGGTCGACGTGTTCCGCAACGCGAACGGCACGACGACCAGGCGCGTGTACTTCTCCCGCCACAACTTCCGTGCCCCCGACGGCTCCTGGAAGCCGATCGACACCACGCCGGTGAAGTCCGGCGGACGTTGGCGGGAGAAGGCCAACGACGTGGCGGTCGACCTCGCCGGTGTGGCGGGCGACGAGCGGCTGGCGTCGGTGGAGTCCGGCTCCGGGCACAACGTGGCGTACGCGCTGAAGGGCGCGCAGGACGTGCCGGGCGTCACGGACGCGGACGGCACCGTCTCCTACGCCGGCGTGCTGCCGGACACGGACCTGAAGCTGGTACCGCTGGCGGACGGCGTCAAGGAGAAGATCGTCCTGTCCTCGGCGAAGGCGCCGACGTCGTGGTCGTTCAAGCTGGACGCCTCGGGTCTGACGCCGCGCCTCGCCGACCAGGGGTCGGTCGAGTTCACCGACGCCTCGGGCGCCGTGGTGGAGCGGATTCCGCACGCGTTCATGCAGGACTCGAGCGTGAACCGCAGGTCCGGCGAGCCGACGACCTCGCAGGCGGTGGAGTACGGTCTCTCGCGGTCCGGCGACGACTGGATCCTGACCATGACGGCGGACCGTTCGTGGCTGGGCGCCAAGAACCGGGTGTGGCCGGTCACGGTGGACCCGACGCTGGCCGTGAGCGACAGCACGTACGCCGAGAGCAACCTCTCGGGCGACCACTCCACGGAGGACGTGCTCAAGGTCGGCTCGTACGACTCCGGCACGCACAGCGCCAACTCGTTCCTGCACCTGACGGGCCTGACCGGCATGATCACCGGTCAGACCGTGTCGGCGGCGAGCCTGCACCTCTTCGACATCTGGGCCGCGACCTGTACCGCTGAGCCGTTCTCCGTCGCCTCGATCAGTGCCTCGTGGACGGGTTCGGCGGTCACGTCCTACCCGGGCCCGGCGTACGACAGCCCCGCGCTGGGACAGCTGACCGCCAACCCGGGTGCGGCGTGCACCAACTCCGGCGGTTCGCGGACCACGGGTACGTGGATGAACGTGCCGCTGAACACCACCTGGTTCAACGGCATCGCCGGCGGAACGGTCAGCAACCACGGTCTCGCGCTGTACTCGACGAACACCGACGCCCTGCACTGGAAGCAGTTCGACTCGGTCAACGCTCCCACCAGCTACCGGCCCTACCTGGACCTGACGCTGAACGGGAACGTCGCCCCGCAGATCGACGCCTCCTACCCGCCGGACAACTACAACACCCAGACGCTGAAGCCCGAACTGGTGGCGTACGGCTACGACTCGGACAACTACCCGGGTTCGGCGCTGAAGTACCAGTTCCAGCTCCTGGACGCCTCCACCGGTGCGGTGATCTCCGACTCGGGGCTGATCACCGGTGGTGACTGGACCGTCCCCTCGGGGAAGATGACCTGGGGCGGCACCTACCTGTGGCAGGTGCGCACCTACGACAGCCTGCTGTACTCGCCGTGGACGCAGAGCGAGCTCACGGCCGTGGTGCCGCAGCCCGTGGTGACCTCGGGTCTGTCGCAGAACACCGACGGACACGACTTCGATCCGAGCGTCGGCAACTACACCACCTCCGACACCGACGCCGACGTGCAGACGGTCGGCCCGTCGCTGTCGGTCGAGCGTGACTACAACTCCCTGGACCCGCGGGTGGACGGCGCGTTCGGCGCGGGCTGGTCGACGGTCGCGGACATGGAGGCCGCGGAGGTCAAGGACTCCTCGGGCGCGTTGGCGAGTGTCAACATCACCTACCCCGACGGTTCGCAGGTCGGCTTCGGCAAGAACGCCGACGGCTCCTTCACCCCGCCGCCGGGGCGCTGGGCGTCCCTGACCGCGACCACCACGCCGGCCGGCTACAAGCTGGTGGACAAGGACGACACCGCATACCTCTTCCAGAAGGGGATCACGGGCAGGACGGGCGCGTACGCGATCACCTCGATCACGGACTACGCCGGCCGCGCGGAGACCTTCGACTACAGCTCCGGCCCGCTCACCAAGATCACTTCGCAGGTCTCGGGCCGCACGCTGAACTTCACCTGGTCGAAGCCCGCGGGCGCGACCGTCTCCCACGTGGCGACGGTGGCGACCGATCCCGCGACGGCGGGGAACTCCAGCACGATCGAGACCTGGAGCTACGGCTACAGCGGCGACAACCTGACCTCCGTCTGCCCGCCTGCCGACCCCACGCACTGCACCACCTACGGCTACGCCGCCGGCAACCATTACCGGACCACGGTGTTGGACGCGGACCCGTTCGCGTACTGGCGCATGGGTGAGACGTCCGGCACGACGGCCGCCGACGGTGTGGACACCAACGAGGGCAACCTCAACGGCACTTATCACAACGTCACCCTGGGCTCGACCGGGCCGCTGGCGAGCAGCCACGCCGCGTCGTTCAACGGCACCAGCTCGTACCTGTCGATCCCGGGCACGCCGGGCGCGACGCGCACGTACGCGTCGGTGTCGCTCTGGTTCAAGACGTCCCAGGCCGGCGGCGTGCTGTTCTACTACGGTGACAAGCCGCTGACCGACTCCGACCCGGTCGCGAACACCAAGTACAACACCCCGGCGATCTACATCGGCACCAACGGCAAGCTGCACGGCTGCTTCGCGATGGCCGCCGGCTGCAACACCCCGATCCAGTCCGCGACCACGGTCAACAACAACGCCTGGCACCAGGTGGTCCTCACCTCCGCGGGCAACACCCAGTCGATGTACCTCGACGGCGCCCTGGCCGGAACCATGGCCGGCAGCCTGTGGTCCTGGAACCAGCCGTACGTCACCTTCGGCGCGGGTGTGGACACCCACGGCTGGCCCGACATGCCCGCCGACACCCTCGGCCACTACAGCGGTCTGATGGCCGAGGCGGCGATCTTCAACCAGCCGCTGGACGCGGCGACGATCACCAACCAGTACTCGGCGGCCACGACGTCCGCGAAGGTGCTGCAGACCATCACGCTGCCCTCGGGCAAGACCCAGAACAGCGTGCAGTACAACGCGGTCGACGACACCATCTCCCAGGAGACGGACAACAACGGCGGCGTCTGGAAGCTGAGCCCGCCCACGGTCACCGGATCCTCGCAGGTCTACCGCTCCGCGGTGATGGGTGCCGGACCCTCCGGCTACTGGCGGCTGAGCGACACCTCGGGTTCCGCCGGGGCCAACGAGGTCAACACCGGCCACGCCACCTACAACAACGTCACCCTCAACGCCGCCGGCCCGTTCGGCGCCAGTGACGTGAAGGCGGCGTCGTTCGCGAACGCCTCCGGCTCCTGGGCGAGCCCCGGCACGTCGGAGGTCGACACCTCCAAGAGCTTCAGCGTCTCGGCGTGGGTGAACCTCAACTCCACCACCCGTAACTACACGGCCGTCAGCCAGGACGGCACGTACCACGCCGGGTTCTACCTCGGTTACGAGCACACCCAGAACAAGTGGGCGCTACGGGTTCCGACGGCTGACTCCTCGAGCGGCAACCTGACCACGCAGGCCGTGTACTCGACCGCCATCGCGGCGACCGGCCAGTGGACCCACCTCGCGGCCAGCTACGACGCCACGAGCGGCCAGCTCGCGCTCTACGTCAACGGCACGCTCCAGGGCACGATCGCACGGCCGAACGTGTGGTCCGCGACCGGCGCCCTGCAGATCGGACGCGCCCTGTACGCGGGGAACGAGAGCGACCACTGGGAAGGATCGCTCGCCGAGGTCGCGGTCTTCCGTTCGGCCCTGAGCGCCGCCCAGGTGACGCAGCAGTGGTCGGCGTACAAGGCATCCTCCGGTGTCGCGCCGGTGCGGACGGTGCAGATCCAGGTGCCGACCACCGACGGGTCGACGAAGTACATCACCTACGGCTACGACGTCGACAACGGTGACCGGGTCCTCTCCCAGACGGACGCCCTGGGCAACCGCACCACCTACGGCTACGACACCTCCGGCTTCCTCTACACCACCACGGACCCGGACGGGAACACGACCACCACCGGTCACGACGTGCGTGGCAACGTGGTGTCGAAGACGACGTGCCAGGACCAGTCGCAGAACCTGTGCTCGACGGAGTACTACACCTACTATCCGGACGACACGACGGCGAACCCGACGCCGGACCCGCGCAACGACCTGATGCTCACCGAGCGGGACGGGCGCTCCTCCGGTCCGACGGACAACACGTACCTGACGAGCTACGGCTACGACCAGTACGGCAACCAGACGACGGTGACCACCCCGCCGGTGCCGGGCTTCCCGGCCGGCCGGACCACGACGACGACCTACACCACGGCGACCACGGCCGCCGCGGACACCGGGTACGCCCCGGCGTACCTGGAGGCGTCCGTCGTCACGCCGGGTGGCGCGACCACGACGTACACCTACAACCACAACGGTGACCTGGCGCGGCAGACGGACGCCAACGGCGCGTCGGTCAACTTCGGTTACGACAACATCGGCCGGAAGCTGAGCAGCACCGAGATATCGGACAGCTACCCGGCGGGTCTGACGACGTCGTACACGTACGACAAGGACGACCAGGTCGTTTCTGAGACCGCCCCGCCCGTCCTCGACCGCGTGACCAGCGCGACCCACACCGCGCAGACGACGACGGTCTACGACACCGACGGCAACCCTCTCTCCGAGACGATCAAGGACCTGACCGGCGGGGACGGACAGCGCCGCACCGAGTGGACCTACGACTCGGGCAACCGCATGGCCACCAAGTCGGAGGTCTCGGCCTTCAACGCGGACGGCTCGGACAAGACGCTCCTGACCACGACCTACACGCACGACGTGTACGGCAACGTGGTCACCGAGGTCGACCCGTCGGGGAACGAGACGGACTACACCTTCGACGCCGACAACCGTGGGATCACCACCACGCAGCCCGGCTACACAGGTGACCCGGACAACCCGTCCCCCGCACGCACCCTGACGCTGGACTCGCGGGCGTACGACCCGGCGGGACGTCTCGCCTCGGTCACGAACTCGATGGGCTTCACGACGTCCTACACGTACACGGACAACGGGCTCCCGGCGACGATCACGCGCACGGACGCGGTGACGGACCCGGCCAACCCGAAGTCGTTCGTGGACCAGGTCAACACCTACGACGCCGCCGACAACCTGATCAAGCAGGTCTCCGACGACGGCGCGGCCACGACCACCTTCGCGGTGGACGCGGCGTCCCGCACGACCACCACGACGCTGGACCCCACGGGGTTGAACCGCAGCGACACGGTGTCGTACGACCCGGACGACCACGTGGTCACGTCCACGCACACCGGCGCCTCCGGTACGCCCGAGACGACGTCGTACTCCTACGACGCGCTCGGCAACACCCTCTCGGCGACGGTGCACGACGCCAACACCGCGCCGGTCGGCCGCTGGAAGCTGAACGAGACGTCCGGAACCAACGCGGCCGACTCCTCCGGGGCGAACAACCCCGCGACCGCCGCGAGCGGTGTGACGAGGTCGACCGACCACGGCGGCAGCGCCGTGTTCAACGGCACGTCCACGTCGTACGCGGAGACCGCGAGTCCGGTCGTGGACACCGCGACGGGCTACACCGTCTCGGCGTGGGTCAAGCTCGGCTCCTCGGCGAGCAACTCCACGTTCGTCTCCCAGAACGGCACCACCACCAGCGGCTTCCAGCTGTACTACTCCTCCGGGTCCAACGCCTGGGCGTTCGGTGGTCACGCCAGTGACACCACCGGCGCCGTCTGGACCGCTGCGTACGGCGGCACTCCTGTCGTGGGTCAGTGGACCCACCTGACCGGTGTCTACAACGCCGCGGCGAGCCAGTTCGAGCTCTACGTCAACGGTGCTCTGGCCGGCACGAAGGCCTTCACCACCCCGTGGAACGCCACCAGCACCTTCGACATCGCCCGGAAGAAGTCCGCGGGCACCTGGGGCGAGTACGCCAACGGCTCGATATCCGATGTCCAGGCCTACTCCAGCGCACTGTCCGCCACGCAGGTCTCGAGTCTGTACGGCGGGACGCTCCCTGTGGCGAACTCGACCGTGCACACCACGCGGGAGGACCTGGACCAGCGGGGACTTCCCCTCTGGGCGGCCGACGCGAACGGCAACGTCACGTCCTACGCCTACGACGAGGCCGGGAATCCCGCGGTCACGACGGCGCCGACGGCGAACTCGGAGACGGTCGACGCGGCGACGGGCACCTCGGCCGTCGGGGCCTCGCACGCGGTCGCCTACAACGGTTACAACACCTTCGGCGAGGTGGCGGAGACCAAGGACCCGAACGGCAACGTCGTCACGATCGGTTACGACGCGCTGGGTCAGCAGGTCTCGCAGACCATGCCCACGTACACGCCGCCGGGCTCCTCGACACCGATCACCCCGGTCAGCTCCACGCAGTACAACGCCGCCGGTCAGATCACCTCCGAGACCGACGCACTGGGCAAGGTCACGTCCTACACCTACGACCAGCTCGGCGACCAGGTCGACGAGACGCTGCCGGGCGGACGCACGACGCACTCCGCCTACGACACCAACGGTGACCTGCTGTCGGTGACCGACCCCACCGGCGCGGTGAGCCAGTCCACGTACGACTACCTGGGCCACCAGCTCACCTCCACGCAGGTCGAGCGCCGGCCGTCGCAGGCCGCGTACACCACCACCAACCACTACGACGCCCCCGGCGGCCTGCTGTCGTCGTCGGTGTCGCCGGACGGTGTGACCACGTCGTTCACCTACAACGCGGCCGGTGAGCAGACCACGGTCGTGGACGGGGCGAACAACACCACCCAGTACACCTACGACCTGGACGGCCGCCAGACCAAGGTCACCAACCCGGACGGCACTTTCTCGACGACGACGTACGACGCCTTCGGCAACGCGGTCGGCACCGCGGACTACGACGCCACCTCGATGCTGCGCCGCACCACCTCCGCGCAGTACGACCCGGAGGGCAACCTGACGTCCTCCACCGACGGCAACGGCCACACCACCACCCTCGCCTACGACGCGACGGGAATGGTGACCAAGGAGGTACAGCCGGTCGCGGCCGGACAGTCGATCACGACCTCGTTCGGATACGACGCGGTCGGCAACATCACCCGGTTCACCGACGGCAACGGCTACGACGCCTCGGGCAACCCCGTCGCCGGACACGACTGGCTGACCACGTACAACAAGTGGGGCCTGCCGGAGTCGCAGATCGAGCCGTCCACGCCTGCCTACCCGGCGGTCGCGGACCGGACCTACACCACCGTCTACGACGCCGACGCGCGGGTGACGCAGCAGATGTCCCCCGGCGGCGTGTCCGTCGTCGACTCCTACGACTCGACCACAGGAGACCTGACCAGGCAGACCGGCACCGGTGCCGAGGCGGCGACCGCGGACCACACCTTCGGCTACGACGCCGACGGCCGCGTCACCTCCGCCGCCGCTCCGAACACGGACGACACCTTCACCTACGACGACCGTGGCAACCTGCTCACCACCGCCGGACCGTCGGGAACCTCGTCCTTCGCCTACGGCGGCGACGGGGAGATGACCAGGCGTACCGACGCGGCGGGCACCTCCACCTACGGTTACGACACCGCGGGCCGGCTGAAGACCATCGCTGACGCCGCCACCGGGTCCACCGCCACCGTCAGCTACAACACGATGTCGCTGCCGTCGTCCATCTCCTACGGGACCGGCAAGGCGAACCGCACCCTGCAGTACGACTGGGCGCACCGGCTCACCAGCGACACCCTCACCAAGCCGGCGGGCGGGACCGAGGCGTCGGTCACCTACGGCTACGACCTGAACGACAACGAGACCTCCAAGACCACCACCGGATTCTCGGGGGCCGCGACCAACACCTACACCTACGACTGGGCCGACCGGCTCTCCTCCTGGAACAACGGCACCACCACGACCACCTACGGATACGACAACGCGGGCAACCGCACCAGAGTCGGCGCGGACACCTACACGTACAACGCCCGCAACGAACTGACGTCGGACAGCCACAGCACCTACAGCTACACCGCCCGTGGCACCCTGCGCTCCGTCGTCAACGCACAGAGCCAGACCACCAGCACCACCGCGGACGCCTTCAACCGGGTGATCACCTCCGGTGTGAAGACGTACGCGTACGACGGACTGGACCGGATGGTCACCGCCGGCAACGGGGCCGCCAACCAGACCTTCTCCTACACCGGTATCGCCAACGATCTGGCCTCCGACGGCGCCACCACCTACAGTCGCGACCCCGATGGCGCACTGATCGGCATCAACGCGGGCGGCACCAAGGTGCTGGCCATGACCGACGTGCACGACGACGTGGTCGGCCAGTTCACCGACGCCGGCACGGCGCTGACCGGATCGACCACCTACGACCCGTTCGGCAAGGTCCTCGCCACGCAGAGCATGGTCGGGGCCCTGGGCTACCAGTCGGAGTGGACCGACCCGGACACCTCCCAGGTCGACATGGCCGCGCGTTGGTACAACCCCAACATCGGCCAGTTCTCCTCCCGGGACACGGTCAGCAACAACCCCGTCCCCGACTCGGTCGACGCGGACCGCTTCGCCTACGGCGACGACAACCCGCTGACCAACACCGACCCCACCGGCCACTGGTCGCTGTGGGGCGCGGTGAAGTCCATCAAGAAGAAGGCCTCCCACGCCTGGCACCACTCCAGTCTGCGCCGTCACCTGAAGTCGGCCGCCAGGCACGTCAAGAACTTCGTGAAGCAGGTGAAGAAGCACGGACTGAAGGCCGCGATCAAGAAGGTCGCCAAGCACTACGCCAGGAAGGTCGTCAAGTACGTCCGTGACCACCATCCGGCCATCTACCACTACGTCAGCCACACTTACCACCGCGTTCGGCATTACGTGCACCGCGCGATCAAGAGCGCGACGAGGCACTACCACAGCGCCGTCAAGCAGCTCAAACACGCCGCCAAGGCGGTCGGCGGTGCGCTGAAGAAGGCCAAGAGGGCCGCGGACAAGTTCATCAAGAAGCACAAGACCGCCATCGTCGCGACGCTCGTCACCCTGGCGGTGGTCGGTGCGGCCGTCTGTGTCGTCGCCACCGCCGGCGCCTGCATCGGAGCCATCGGCGGCGCCATGCTCGAGGGCGTCGCGATGGCAGGCGCCGGAGGCGCACTCGCCGGTGGCATCACAGCCGCTATCGCGGAAGGCGGTTCAGCCCTCATCGGCGCCGGCGTCGCAGCCACAGCGGGCGGAGGCGCACTCGCGGTCGAGTCGGCTGCGGGCGAGGAAGCGGCAGCAGGTTCGTCTGCGGCCAAGTCGGTCAGCTCTGCCTCGCCGAGGTCGGCCGGAGGAACCGCCAGGGCCGGCGGAGGTGCCAAGGTCGACGAGGGCGGCGAGGGCGGTGGCCTCAAGGCACCGAAGAAGTCGTCTCAGGGGAATTCGTGCACCTGTCCGTGCAGCTTCTCCCCGGACACCAAGGTCCTGATGAAGGACGGCAAGACCAAGGCGATCGGCAAGATCAAGGTCGGCGACAAGGTCGAGTCCGCCAGCCCCAAGACGGGTAAGCACGAAGGCGCCCGCGATGTTGAGCACGTGTGGGTCAACCACGACCGTGACCTGCTCGACCTGACCGTCCGCACGAAGGGCGGCAAGACCGCCACCCTCCACACCACGTCTAACCATCCCTTCTGGAACGACACCACCCACGCCTGGGTCCCCGCTGGTGAACTTCACCACGGCGATGTCCTCAACACGGCCACCAACGGGCACGTCTACGTAGTCACCACCCGGATCACCCCTGGTGAGGCAGACCGCTGGAACCTCACCGTCCAGGAACTCCACACGTACTATGTGCTGGCAGGGGCCACGCCGGTCCTGGTCCACAACTGCGACGTCTACGACGACCTTCTCTCCGAGGCGCGGGATTCCGGTACCCGCATCGACCCGAAGGACAAGCGGGCGGAATACGAGAGCGCGGGGCGCGCGCTTGAGAAGCACTCAGGGCCAGGTCGTGAGTCCTACGTTCCGGGCCGGTGGCCCATTCCTGAGGGAAAGCGAAACCCAGCGGCGTGGAACTCCCTCGGGCGGCGGGTGCAGGACGAGATATTGGGCAGCGTCGATACGGTAGAGCACTACTACTCCCGAAAGTACAAGAGTAATCTGCTTGACATACGAAGCAGTGACGGAAGGGGGATTAGATATTGGGTCACCGACGGAAAGTTGCGGTTCATGGGATTCCTCGACTAGGAGTTACTCGGTGAGTTTCGAAAGCCATCGCGGACACGAAGTTCAAGTCGCGAAATTCTCGCCGATCGACTCGGATGAGATCATTGTCGAGTTTCGCACCAGAGACGATCACGGGGCCATCGTGGAAATCCTTGAGGTTTTCCGAAACGAGGGGTCGGAGGAGTTGTTTATCCGACTCATCGACCAGCCGGTGAGTGTCAAGCTGATGCAATGGGCAATTGAGGAGGCAGCGAAGAGGCTGGCCTAACGGGGCGGCCGCTGGGTAGCCGGGTGTGCCGCTTTCATGCTGGGCGGCACACCCGGCTTCGACTTTCAGGGCGCAGAGAAGCCGCCAGGATGTGCAGCGTTCACGCCTTCGGGCGGTGGTTGCTCTCCGCCCATGGAGACGGTCCTGGCCGACTCCATGGTCAACCGGAAAGTGATACAGCAAATTACACGGCTGCGCGAGGATCTTTCCGATGCACTCGAAGGCACCGCAGGAGTGGACGAGGCCGAGAAAGTCTCCGAAGAAGCATACTTCTACGAAGATCCAGCCTGAGCGCCAATTAGCCCGTACCCGGTGACGCCCGCCGGATCCCCGGCGGGCCGTTTTCTAGTTCGGCGGGGAGGTCCAACCGATAATGCGGGATGGTCTACCGGCACCACGACCTCGACGGCGAGATGCAACCGGGAGCCGGGAAGCGGCAGGGCATCACCGGGTGCGCGCACGCCGCGCGGAAGCCGTCAGGCGGGCTGCCAGAGTTCGATGCGGTTGCCCTCCGGGTCGGTGACCCAGCCGAAGCGGCCGACGCCGTTCATTTCCTGGGTCTCCTCGGCCACGTCGGCGCCTGCGGCGCGCAGCTGCGTGAGCATCGCGGCCAGGTCGCGGACGCGGAAGTTGAGCATGCTCTGCTGGGTGCGGGACCCGAAGTAGTCGGTGCCGGCCTCGAACGCCGCGAACACCGTCGGCCCCTCCCCCTGCCGCCACAGACCGTTCTCGTCGGCGTCCAGGCCGAGGCAGTCGCGGTACCACTCGCTCAGGGCCGCCGGGTCCGACGCCCGCAGGAAATATCCACCGATTCCCAGTACTCGTTCCATGGCGCCATCCTGCCAGCGCGGTCTCCCGATATCCGTTCGCCCCGGGCGGCCGCCCGGCCTACGCTCGGCCCCATGAACAGGCCACTCGTCGCCATCCTCAGCGGAGCGGGTATCTCCACCGACTC
The DNA here is from genome assembly GCF_055639175.1 of Streptomyces sp. NPDC107546. Lineage (NCBI taxonomy): Bacteria > Bacillati > Actinomycetota > Actinomycetes > Kitasatosporales > Streptomycetaceae > Streptomyces > Streptomyces sp. NPDC107546. The sequence continues at coordinate 261,273 of NZ_JBVKBA010000008.1, forward strand.
GGGAATCCCGGACTACCGCGGCCCGAACGGGCTGTGGCGGCGGGATCCGGAAGCAGAGAAGCTCGTGACGTACGAGTACTACATGGGCGACCCGGAGATCCGGCGCAGGTCATGGCAGCTCCGGCGCAAGAACCGGACCCTGAAGGCCGAGCCCAACGCCGCGCACCTCGCCGTCGCGGAGCTCGAGAAGTCCGGGATCCCGGTGCGGGTCATCACGCAGAACGTGGACGGGCTGCACCAGCTCGCCGGCATGCCCGCCCGCAAGGTGCTGTAGCTGCACGGCACCGCACGCAGCGTCGTGTGCACGCGGTGTCACGCCCGCGAGCCCATGGAGGAAGCGCTCGCCCGGGTCGAGGCCGGCGAGGAGGACCCGGCGTGCCTGGGGTGCGGCGGGATCCTGAAGTCCGCGACCGTGATGTTCGGTGAGCGGCTGGACCCCCAGGTGCTGGGGCAGGCCGTGGCGATCGCCACGGCCTGCCAGGTGTTCATCGCCGTGGGCAGCAGCCTCCAGGTGCAGCCCGCCGCCGGCCTCGTCGGTGTCGCCGCCGACCACGGGGAGCTGCGCCCACACCGCGCGCTGGAACGGTGTTCCGTGGAGGGCGAGTTCGAGGGTGAACTCGGTCGACTCGCCATCGAAGTGGCCCTCTACCGTGCCGACGACCAGCAACTCGTCAACGCCCACGTCTGGGGCGTCAACGCCTACGCCGCCCCCGTGTGGCATCTTCGCCGTCACGAGACAGGCGGCATGTTCGACACCTACGCCGACAGCTTCGACGCCGTGTGGGCGACCGCAACCCCCGTACGAGAGGAAGGCTGACCGTGGCCCGCACCGAGTACTACGACGACCCCACCGCACCCAAGCCGAACAGCATGGTCGTCGCCGCATCCGCCGTCGTCACCGACGACCACGGCCGCATCCTCCTCCAGCGCCGCCGCGACAACGACCTATGGGCACTGCCCGGCGGCGGCATGGACCTCACCGACTCCCTGCCAGGCACCGCCGTCCGCGAAGTCAAGGAAGAAACCGGCCTCGACGTCGAGATCACCGGCCTGGTCGGCACCTACACCGACCCGAAACACATCATCGCTTACACCGACGGCGAGGTCCGCCGCCAGTTCAACGTCTGCTTCACCGCCCGCATCACCGGCGGCCAGCTGGAGATCTCAGACGAATCCACCGAACTCCGCTTCGTACCGCCCGAAGAGATCGAACAGTTGCCGATGCACCACACCCAACGACTCAGACTCCAGCACTTCCTGGAACACCGGGAGACGCCGTACCTGGGCTGAACCGCCTGACGGCAGTAGCTGACGGCAACAACCCCGCACAACCACGGACACCCACGCACCTCACCGGACCAGCAAACGCGCTTGACCTGCATAAAAGCAGGTAGAGGGGTGCCGCATAGCACACGTACTATGTGCTGGCGCGAGCCACGCCGGTACTGGTCCACAACTGCGACGAGGACGGCGGTGACTGGACTCCTGACCCGGAGTACTCGAAGAAGGCCATCGATGAGCGTCACAACGAGTGGAAGAGTCAGTCGGAACTGACCAAGGACCACGACTATCTGGCGCGCAAGGTGGCATCTGACCCGAACTACCCTCAGCGACTCACCAGGGACCCGAACACCAACACGCTGGTGCCCGACTTCTGGCAGAACAGGTCGAATGTCGCGGGTTGGGGAGACTGGAAGGGGGCGAAGATCTACGATATGGAGCCCCTGGGTAAGTAAAGCCAGGTACGCATAATGGTCCACCCGAAGACGGGTGAAATCGCCTGGTTCCCGATCAGGAACGGGACACACCAATACGGAGATCCCAGGTACTACAAGTACCAGACGAAAAACTGATCTGAGGGCGGGCGGGCCGTCGCACAAGACGGCCCGCCCGCCGGTTCGACCGAAGAAAGAAAGAAGGAACAAAGAGTGACGGCCGACTTCCCACAGGAACTTGCGGACAAGCTCTCCCGCGCCGGATTCACTTTCCTGGAAGTGGTCGACACTCGGGACGATCTCGTGCCCTATCTCGTCGCGCGGTATGTGACGTACCTGCAGTCGGAAGACGGCCGCTCGGACGTCATCATCGAACATGACGAACCGAACCTGGGCGCCAGGTTCAACGCGGAATGGGAGCGTGCGGCCCAGGAGTGCGGCTTGTTCTCGACAGCGAGTGACGGTCGACGGGAATTTCTGCTCGGCTTGGACATATCGGCCGATGCGCCGGATGCGGAAGACGAGGAGAATCCTCCCGCCTATCGATGGGTGCGTGTCCTGCTCCGCGACGAATGGGACATCGCCGGCGTCGGCTGTGCGAACGGAGTCTTCGGATCGGGTGAGAACAACCCGACCTTCGCCGCGACGTCGTTGAGCGGTGACGTGGTGATGGTTGCCGGATACTGGCAGGTCGGTATCGGGTTCACTCTCGCTTCGCACCCTGAACGCATCGCGACGCTGCGGGAGCACGCGAAGCGCATCGCATCCTACGAGCACGTCGAGCCTGCGCAACGGCAGTGGGCCGAACGCTGGCTCGCCCACAGCCAGGCACGATGACGCAAGTGAAGCCCTCCTGAAGCTTTCAGCTCCGGGCGATACAGGCGACTTGGTAGGTCACCGGCATCAACCGGAGCTTCGTTGCATACGGGGCGGCCCGCGACCCCATCGTCATGATGCCGTGACCAGCACGGATCCTTGATCCGCAAGACTTTGAAGCCGCCCTGGCCTTGATCCGCAGCCTGAATTCTGAGCACGGGTTCGGGCGGGTTCCGGGTGTTCCTTTGGGGTGCGGGCAGCGGTGATCGCCGGATCGCCGTCCGGTGCGGGGTCTCCAAGTTATTTCGGGTCGTGGACGGGCAGGGCGGTCGTGCGGCTCAGGTGACCATGCGCTGTCCGGTCGCCGTCCATAGGTCGGTGAAATCGTCGGCCCAGCTCGAGTGTTGGGGCAGGTGGAGGGTGAGGCGGCGGGCGCCGGTGGCGATCCGAGCGGGGATGTTGATCAGGTGGCGGCGGATCGTGCCGGTTCGCGCTCTGGCGTGGAAGGCGGAGGCGAGGTGGCCGACGGCGCGGATGTGAGGTGGTGGCGCCGGACGCCGAACAGTTCGGCCTGCCCCGGCATGCTCTTCGGGTTCAGGCGCTTGACCCGGCGCACGATCAGCCGGGCGGTGGCCTGGAATGCCTTCTTCTTGCTGGTGAACGCAGTGAAGGGGACATAGGCGATCTCGGCGTCGGAGATCCAGCGTTCCTCCTCGGCGTCCCAGACGGCAGCGGCGTTGATCGCGGTTCAATGCCCGCGGTGATGGCCAGTGGGAAGACGACTCGCCCGTCGGACCGGTCGGCGCTGGTTCCCGGGTGATCCAGCGGTCGGGTCAGTTGCTGCACGACGCCTTCGCCCCGCTGGTGCCGATCCTGTCGGGCATCCACGATCAAGCACTCAGGATGGGCAACGCACCGGATGAACTGTCTGTCGAATTCGGCGTGAAGCTCACTGCTGGGTTGAAGATGGCAGTTGCGAGCGGCGGAGAGGCTAGCTTCACCGTGACCGCTACATGGAACACGCCCCGGGAACAACCGCAGAACCACAGTTGTGTCAATGCATCCCAGCCCGCCGCCCTAGTCGTCGGTGGTGGGGAGCCATTGAGCTGATTCGGGTCTGGCGCACGGATCGTGATGGAGGCAGACGAACCGCTGTGGAACGCGTTCGTAGCCCCCGTGGCTGGCCTCCTTGTGGAGATGCTCGATGGCTCGCGCCACCCCTTGGCGCTGCGCGATGCTGCGATCCGTGCAGGCGAGGACCGCGCGGATGAGGACCTGGCGAGCGCCACGAGGCCAAGAAGGCAGCGCCGCCGTGGGCGCTGGTCCGGGTGAATTCGCCCTTGAACAGCGCCACTTGGCGGCGTCGCCGCACTCGCTAGTACGAGTAGAAGCCGGAGCCCGTCTTGCGGCCGAGCCGGCCCGCCTCCACCATGCGCTGGAGCAGCGGGGGAGCGGCGTACAGCGGCTCCTTGTACTCGTGGTACATCGAGTTGGCGATCGAGACGACGGTGTCCAGCCCGATCAGATCGGCGAGCTTCAGCGGGCCCATCGGGTGGGCGCAGCCCATCTCCATGCCGTTGTCGATGTCCTCGCGCCCGGCGATGCCCGACTCGAACATCCGGATCGCGGACAGCAGGTACGGCACCAGCAGCGCGTTGACGACGAAGCCCGAGCGGTCCTGGGCGCGGATGGCGTGCTTGCCGAGGAGCTTCTCCGTGAACAGCTGGGCCCGGCTCAGGGTGCCCTCGGAGGTGGTGAGCGCCGGGATCAGCTCGACGAGATTCTGCACCGGGGCCGGGTTGAAGAAGTGGATGCCGATCACCTGGTCCGGCCGCGAGGTCGCCACGGCCAGCTTCACCAGCGGGATCGAGGAGGTGTTGGAGGCGAGGATGGCGTCCGGGCGGGTCACCACCTGGTCGAGCACCTGGAAGATCTCGGTCTTCACCTGCTCGTTCTCGACGACGGCCTCGATCACCAGGTCGCGGTCCGCGAACTCCCCGAGGTCGGTGGTGAAGGTCAGGCGCGCCTGCGTCGCCTCCCGCTCCTCCTCGGAGATCTTGCCGCGCTCGGCTGCCTTGGACAGGGAGTTGAACAGGCGAGTCCGGCCGATCTCCAGGGCCTCGCCGGTGGTCTCGGCGACCTTCACGTCCAGGCCGGCGCGGGCGCACACCTCGGCGATGCCCGCGCCCATCTGGCCGCAGCCCACCACTCCGACGCGTTCGATGTCGGTCACATCGTCCCTTTCGCTGATCTACGGCTGGCAGGTCCGATCGGGTTCCGGTCGCCTGCTCCGATCGTGCACGTTACTCCCAAGTATCGATGATCGATCGTCCGGGTGGGAGCATGCTGGGGCACCGGGACGATCCGTGACGAGGCGGGTCCGCAGAGTACGGGGGTGTGCCGATGGGCCGCTTGTCACGTCGGGCGTTCACGGTGGCCGCGCTGGCGAGCCTGGTGCCGGCGGGAGACGCCGCGGCCGCACCGCAGGGGTCGGCGGCCGGGGAGATGAGGGGCATGTGGCTGGCCTGCGTGGCCAACCGCGACTGGCCCTCACGTCCCGGTCTGACGGCGTCCGCGCAGCGCGCCGAGCTGTGCGCCCTGCTCGACGTGGCCGTGCGGCGCCGGCTGAACACGGTGTTCTTGCAGGTGCGCCCCACGGCCGACGCCCTGTGGCCCTCCCCGTACGAGCCGTGGTCCCAGTACCTGACCGGCGTCCAGGGGCGGGATCCCGGCTGGGACCCGCTCGGCACGGCCGTCACCGAGGCGCACGCGCGGGGCCTGCAACTGCACGCCTGGTTCAACCCGTACCGGATCGCCCTGCACGCCGACCCCTCCCGGCTCGCCGCCCGGCACCCCGCCCGCGAGCACCCCGACTGGGTCGTGCCCTACGGCGGAAAGCTGTACTACGACCCCGGACTGCCCGAGGTCCGGGCCTTCGTCGAGGACGCCATCCTGGACGCCGTGCGCCGCTACCCGGTCGACGGCGTCCACTTCGACGACTACTTCTACCCGTACCCGGTCGCCGGGGAGGACTTCGACGACGAGGACGCCTACGAGGAGTACGGCGAGGACTTCCCGAGCCGGGCCGCCTGGCGCCGGGACAACATCGACCGGCTGGTGCGCGAGACCGCGAGCCGTGTGCGGCAGACCAGACCGGCCGCGCGCTTCGGGATCAGCCCCTTCGGGGTGTGGCGCAACGCCGGCACCGACCCCCGCGGCTCGGACACCCGGGCCGGGGTGCAGACGTACGACGACCTGTACGCGGACACGCGGACCTGGGTGAGGTCGGGGTGGCTGGACTACGTCTGCCCGCAGATCTACTGGAACATCGGCTACGCCGCCGCCGACTACGCGCGACTCGTGCCCTGGTGGGCAGGTGTCGTCCAGGGCACGGACGTACAGCTGTACGTGGGTGAGGCACTGTACAAGGCCGGTGCATCGGCCGAGTCCGGCGCCTGGCAGGACCCGGCCGAACTCTCCCTGCACCTTGCTCTGGCCAGCCGTCACCCGCAGGTCCGCGGGCACGTCTTCTTCGCCGCCAAGGACGTGTCCGAGGACCCGATCGGCGCGATGACGCGGGTCGTCGCCGACCACTACGGGCAGCCGGCGAGGCCCCCGCGCTGACTCCGGTCCCTACTGTCCGATCGGCCGGCCGGCGTTCTCCTTGTGACGGATCTCGGTGTCCGGGCCGGGTGAGCACACCCCTTCGTGCCCGTCCTGGAAGCGGACGCGGTACGGCGGGTTGCCGTCCGTGCCCATCACTTCGACGATCTCGCCGACCTTGTCGTGCTGCCCGACGATCCTGCCGTGCTGCACCAGCTTGTCGCCCACAGTTGCGCGCATCTGTTGGGCCCTCCTCGTCGCGTAGCGGGAGTGTCGGTCCCGTTTTCAAGGCGGCTCGCCTCCGGGAGGCTGCAGCGCCTTCGGCTCACTGGCTGCGGCCGCGAGCCACGGCCGGTGGCGCCGGACGTCCCGGTCCGCCCCCACCCCGGTCAGCCCCGCGCCCGCTGGGTGACCGCGATGCACACGAGGACCGCGGCGGCCGTGAGCGGTGCGGCCGGGGTGAGGTGCTCACCGAGGAGCAGTACCGACCACACCAGTGTGAGCAGGGGCTGGGCCAACTGCAACTGACTGGCCTTGGGGATGCCCATCGAGGCCATGCCCCGGTACCAGACGACCAGCCCGAGGAACTGCGAGCCGGCCGCCACCCACAACAGCCCGGCCACGCCGTGCGCGGTGAGGTGGACCGGCTCGTACGACAGCGCCACGGCCGCGGCGGGCACGGTGAGCGGCAGGCAGAGCACCAGGGCCCAGCCGATGACCTGCCAGCCGGGCATGACCCGGGCCAGTCGGCCGCCCTCGGTGTAGCCGGCGGCGCAGATCAGCAGGGCGCCGAAGAGGTAGGCGTCCGCGCCGGTCAGCGCTCCGCCGCTCTGCTGCACGGTGAACGCGATGACGGCGGCGGCGCCGGCGAGGGCGGCGAGCCAGAAGGTGCGGGAGGGCCGGGTGCGCACGCGCAGCGCGGAGAGGAGTGCGGTGGTCAGGGGGAGCAGCCCGACGACCACGGCGGCGTGCGCGGTGGTCGAGGTCTTCAGGGCGAGGGTGGTCAGCAGCGGGAAGCCGAGCACCACGCCGGCCGCGACCACGGCCAGCCCCGCCCAGTGGGCCCGCGCGGGCACCGGCACGCGGAGTGCGAGCAGGCACCCGCCGGCGATGAGGGCGGCGAGCACACTGCGCGCGGCCACGAGCGACCAGGCGCCGAAGCCCTCGAGTCCCCAGGCGGTGGCGGGAAAGGTGAGTGAGAAGGCGACGACGCCGAGGGCGGCCGGAAGGGTGCCGGTGCGGCGGCGGGCCGTGTCGGCCTCCGTGACGGCCGCGGTCACTGCTATCGCGGTAGGAGCAGTAGCGCTATCCTGTGTCCTCATGCAAGAGAGTAGCAGTGTCGTTGAGCTGGCGAATCGCCTCCGGCATGAGTTGAATCGCTACTCCCCGGGAGAGAAGCTGCCGTCCAGCCGTGTGCTCGTCGAGCGGTTCCGGGTGAGTCCGGTGACCGTGTCGCGCGCGCTCGCCCAACTGGCCGCCGAGGGGCTGGTGGTCACGCGCCCCGGAGCCGGGGCTTTCCGGGCGGAGCCGCGGGCGGCGGCCCCGGCCGTGGGGGACACCGCCTGGCAGGAGGTCGCGCTCAGCGCCGATGCCTCCGCCGAGGTCGTGCCGCGCAGCGTCGACGCGTCCGGAGTGGTCGTCTCGCTGGCCGCCCCGCCCGCCGGTGTCATCGAGTTCACCGGAGGCTATCTGCACCCCTCACTGCAGCCCGAGCGGGCCATGGCCGCGGCCCTGTCGCGCGCCGGCCGCCGCCCCGGCGTCTGGGCCCGCCCACCCGTCGAGGGCGTCGCCGAACTGCGCGAGTGGTTCGCGCGGGCGATCGGCGGCGCGACGACCGCCGCCGACGTGCTGATCACCGCGGGCGGCCAGTCCGCGCTGACCACCGCGCTACGGGCCCTCGCACCCCCCGGCGCCCCCGTCCTGGTCGAGTCGCCCACCTATCCCGGCATGCTCGCCATCGCCCGCGCGGCGGGCCTCAGGCCCGTACCCGTGCCGGTCGACGCGGACGGGGTCAAACCCACTCTGCTCGCCGACGCGTTCCGCGCGACCGGCGCCCGTGTCGTCGTCTGCCAGCCGCTGTTCCAGAACCCGACCGGTGCGGTCCTCGCCCCCGAACGCCGAGGCGAGGTGCTGCGCATCGCGCGCGACGCCGGAGCGTTCGTGATCGAGGACGACTTCGTCCGCCGGCTGGTGCACGAGGACGCCGGCCCCCTGCCGCCCCCGCTGGCGGCCGAGGACCTCGACGGCGTCGTCGTGCACGTCAACTCCCTGACCAAGGCGACCTCGCCCAGCTTCCGGGTCGGCGCCCTGGCCGCCCGCGGCCCTGTCCTGGAACGGCTGCGCGCCATCCAGATCGTCGACACCTTCTTCGTGCCCCGCCCCCTTCAGGAGGCCGCGCTGGAACTCGTCGGCTCGCCCGCCTGGCCGCGGCATCTGCGCGCCGTGGCCACCGAGTTGAAGCACCGCCGCGACACGATGACCGCCGCCCTGCGCCTGCACCTGCCCGAACTCGCCCTGCCGTACATCCCGTCCGGCGGCTACCACCTCTGGGCGCGCCTGCCCGAGGGCGCCGACGAGTCCGCCCTTACCGCGGGCGCCCTGCGCGCTGGTGTCGCGGTCACCCCCGGCCGCCCCTACTTCAGCGCCGAACCCCCGGCCCCGCACGTGCGGTTGAGTTTCGCGGCCGCCGCCGGCGAAGGGGAGATCGCCGAGGGCGTACGCCGCCTGCGGGCGGCCTGCGACGAGGTGTTCCGGACCCGGTAGCGCAACGCCATCCGCCCGAATGCGTTCGACAGTGCTGCCCCGACCTGCGAGTCTCCCGTCATGACAGCGACCACCGACACGCCCCGCCTCCCGGACGGCTACGAATTCTCCGCCGACTCCGCCCGGATCGACATCGACCGCACCCACCACTGGCTCGCGACCGACGCGTACTGGGCGATCGACCGGCCCCGGGAGAGACACGAGCGCGCGGTCGCGAACTCCCTCAACTTCGGGGTGTACGACACCGCTTCGGGCGAGCAGGTGGCGTACGCGCGCGTGGTCACCGACGAAGCGTCCTTCGCCTGGCTCTGCGATGTCTACGTCGACCGTTCGGTGCGCGGCAAGGGCATCGGCACCGCCCTGGTCGCCGCCGTCCGCGACCACCTGGCCCCGCTCGGGCTGCGCCGCGCCCTCCTGGCGACGCACGATGCGCACGGGGTCTACGCCAAGCTCGGGTTCGAGCCGCTCGACCGGCCGGACCAGTGGATGGTGCACCGGTTCGACACGTCGAACAAGGTCCGTGTGTGACGTCCGCGATACCCTTGGTAACTCCTGGGTAATCCCTCTTGACCTGCGCACTTGCGCGCTCGACGATCGCCGCATGCATCTTCGGGTCACGTTCGTCGCCGCCGCGCGCAGTTCCTCGCTGCTCGCGGAGCGCTTCGAGGACGACCGGCCGCTGGACCAGGCCGGCTGGGACGAGGTGCAACGTGTCGCCCCCGACCTGGTACCGCTGGCGGCGGCCGAGCTGCGCTACTGCTCGCCCACGCCGCGCAGCCGGGCCACCGGGGACGCGCTCGGGTACGCGCCGCTGGTGCAACCGGCGCTGCGGGACTGCGACATGGGCCGCTGGCGCGGGTTCACGTTGGGCGAGGCGATGGCCCGGGAGCCCTCGGCGGTGGACGCCTGGCTCGCGGACCCGCGCTCCGCTCCGCACGGCGGTGAGTCGCTGCTGGCGTTCATCTCCCGCGTGGGCGGCTGGCTGGACACGCGCCCCGTGGAGGACGGCAGCCGTATCGTCGCCGTGGCGGAGCCGTCGGTGGTGCGGGCGGCCCTGGTGTACGCGCTGAGGGCGCAGCCGTCGTCGTACTGGAACATCGACGTCCGTCCCCTGTCGACGGTGACCCTGGCCGGGCGCGGGGGCCGCTGGAACCTGCGCCTCGAAGCCGCGCCACATCAGCCCTCCGACGTTCCCGGAGGCCGGCGCTCGCGGGTGTAGTCGGTGGTCAGGACCAGGTCCTTCGCGGGCCCGCCGACTCGCCACACCGTGCGCCAGCGGTCCTCGTCGTACACGGTGAACTCGCCTCGGTAGAGGTCTGCCGCGCACGGATGCTCGACGACGTGGTGGCCGGTCGTGAGGTCGAGGTCGTGGAACGGGCGGCCGTCCGCGAACGCGACGTCCGAGGCCCCGGGCGAGGCGCCGGGCAGGAACAGCAGCGTCCGCTCGGCGTGCCGGGACGCACCCTGCCAGAGGAACGTGCCGGACTCGTGGTGCAGCAGTCCGCCGCCCTCCCGCGGCGAGAACACCGTCGTCCCGCTGAACCGGCCTTCCTCGCCGCTCGCGAGATCCCGCACGACGCGCTCCACGTGCCAACGCCCGGCCAGATGGGCCAGCACGTCCTCGACCGGCCAGAAGGCGTCCACCGCCATGGCTCCCTGTCCTCCTGTCCCTTTCTCCACGCCCATTGACGCGATCATGCCGCCTCTCTCACCTTCACCGACGACAAGCCGGCCGAGCCCGTTCCGCCAGCTGGTCACCCGGGACGCGAGGACCGGTGAGCTGGTCGTCAAGGTCGGCAACGCCCAGATCGCCTTCCTCAGGATCAGGCAGAGGTAGCCGCGGTCTGCGCGGGCTGCTGCCCCAGCGGCAGCAGCCCGCGCTCGGCGAAGACCTGCTTCGCGGCGAAGGTCGCGTTCAGCGCCTTCGGTATGCCGCAGTACACCGCCGAGTGCAGCAGGGCCTCGACGATCTGCTCGGGAGTGAGGCCCACGTTCAGTGCCGCGTTCACGTGCACGTCGAGCTGGGCCTCGCAGCCGCCGAGCGCGGTGAGCATGCCCAGCGTCACCAGCTGGCGGTCGCGCGGGGCGAGCCCGGGCCGGTCGTAGATGTCGCCGAAGGCCCAGGCGACGATCTGGTGGCCGAGCTCGGGGCTGATGTCGGCGAGCGAGTCGACGACCCGCTGCCCGGCCTCGCCGTCGACCTTCCTCAGGACCTCCAGGCCGTGGGCGAAACGCTCGTCACGGGTGGTGCTCTCGCTCATGTCCGCTCATCCGTTCCCGGCTGTGTGGGCATGTCGCCGAGCAGCCGTTCGTAGTGGTCGATCTTGTCGTCCAGCGCGGCCGCGTTGCGGCGCAGTGCGCGGATCCGCTCCGCCAGCTCCGCGCGGTGCTCCCGCAGCATCGCCAGCCGGTCCGCGACCGTGGCGTCCCCCTGCGCCCGCAGCTGCGCGAAGCGCTGCATGTCGGCGACCGACATGCCCGTCTCACGCAGCCGCAGCAGGAACTCCAGCCAGGCCAGGTCTGCCGCGTCGTAGCGCCGCTGATTGCCGGTGGTCCGGCCGACCCGCTCGATCAGGCCCGCCCTCTCGTAGTAGCGCAGGGTGTCGTGCGAGAGGCCGGTGCGCTCGGCGACCTGGGCGATCGTCAGGGTCGGTTGGCGATCCCGCGGGAGGAGTTGTCCGCTGGTCATGACAAGACCGTAGAACCTGGAGCGTGCTCCAGGTCAAGCGGTGCCCGGTGAGCGTGCCCGACGCGCCCGACGGGCATGGCCGCGGCCGGCCCGCGCACGGCGCCGGGTGAACTCCGCCACGACACCTTCCTGAAATTCGGAATTCGTTCTTTATTTCTCCGGAGGTGCCGCAACCATTCGGATTCACTGCCAGTCTAACCGGCGAATCCATGTCGATCCTGGGAGTGAATTCCCAGGTCGGACGCCATGCGTCCTGAATTCTCCGGAGCTCGCCGAGAATGATGTGTTCGACCCTGTTCATTGCACGTTCACCGGACGTTTCTCCGGTATTCGGGGCAGTCGCTGTATTCCCCTCAGTCGGCTCTCTTCGCGCACGTGACGCCGCTCACGGGAACATGCGGCGCCGACCGAACAGGAACAGGGTGTGAACCTCACCGTTCAGCACGACCGCCGTGCGTGGCTCCGGCTGCCGCGCCCGACCGGACCCCGGCCGGCCGGCGCCCTGCTCGCCGCGGTCCTCACCGCCGCCGCGTTCTGCGCGGCCGACGCCGTCGCCCGCAGCTACCCGTTCGGACCCCACACCCGGAGCGTCAACGACCTGGGCAACCAGTACGTCCCGTTCCACGCGCACCTGTGGGACCTGCTGCACGGAAGGGGCGACGGAGGTCTTCTCGTCAACTGGCAGTCCGGGTACGGTTCCAGCTTCCTGCCCGACCTCGGTACGTACCTCAGCAGCCCGTTCGCCCTGCTCGTGGCGGTGTTCCCGCGCGACGAGATCGACCTCGCGGTCTATGTGATCACGGTGCTGAAGACGGCGTGCGCCGGCGCCGCCATGGCCTGGCTGCTGCTCACCCTGCGTCCCGGCCGCTGGTGGGCCGCGGGGCTGCTGGGCACCTCCTACGCCCTGTGCGGCTGGAGCGTGTCGTCCGCCGTGTACAACCCGATGTGGCTCGACGGCCTCATCGCCCTGCCACTGCTGTGCCTGGTCGGCGAATGGGCGCTGAACGGACGACACCGGGTCCTCGGCGTGCTGATCGTGGCGCTCGCCTGGACCGCCAACTTCTACACCGCGTACATGGCCACCCTCGGCGCCGGTCTGGTGCTGCTGCTGCGGCTGCTGCTCGCCGGACTTCCGCGCCGCCGGGCGCTGGGGGCGGCGGGCCGCGCCGTCCTCACCGTGGCACTCGGCATGGGCCTGGCCGCACCACTGGTGATGGTCGTGTACTTCGGCACCAAGCACGCCTCCCCGGGCACCTACGGGCATTTCGTGCCGGTGGCGGCGCGGGACCTGCTGGCCCGCCTGCTGCCGACGACGTACAACTTCAGTACGCCGGCCGTCTATGTGGGCGTCACCGCGCTCCTGCTCGCCCTCGCCCTGCCGTTCCACCGGGCGGCTCCCCGGCGGGTGCGTGTGGGCTGGACGCTCCTGGTGGCAGCGATGGTGCTGTCGATGCAGTGGGCGCCGACCCAACTGGCCTGGCACGCCTTCACCGAGCCTCAGGGCAGTTCGTACCGCCAGGCCTTCGTCCTGTGCGCGCTGCTCGTGATCGCCGCGTGGCACTCGCTCTCGTACGGCGCGCCCGACTGGCGGGCGCTGGCCCCGGCGGGTGCGCTGCTCGCACTGATCACTGCCGTCGCGAGCCGAAGCGCTCTGGTGAAGTCCACCGCCTGGTGGGTGCTGCTGTTCGCCGTCGTGGGCGCGCTCGGCGGGCTGGCCCTGCTCGGCCGCGTGGACGGTGGGCGCCGAGGAGGCGGCAGGCGCCACACCGCGCTGGCCGGGTTGGCCGCGGTGCTGCTCCTCGGCGCGCAGTTCGGCGAGGCCGCCGCCACCTCCGCCGAGGCCACCCGGCAGCGGCTCGAGCACCTGGACGACTACGCGCCCTGGGGCACGCGCCAGGACCAGCAGACGGAGGCGATCGCCCAGGCCGACGGCTGGCCCCGGTACCGTACCGACCCCGGCCGGGAGCAGACCGTCGCCAACGACCCGATGCTGGTGGGCGGCCAGGGCGCCCAGTACTACAGCAGCCTCACCTCCGACGTCCTCAACCGCATGCTCACCGCCCTCGGCGGCGGCTGGACCTCGCGCGGTCGGAGCCTGCAGAGCCTGGACAACGCCGTCACGGACGTGATCTTCTCCGTCGGCGCGCGGGTGCACTCCCCGCCGGACCCGCATCAGTGGTGGAATCCGCGCAGCGGCGGCCCGGTGACCGTGTCCCGCCAGGAGGTACCGCCGCTGGTCACGGTCCGGCCGTCCGGCACCTTGGGCCAGGCACGGACAGGCGTGTCCGCCTTCGGCCCGTCGCCGTACCGCAACCAGGAGATGCTGCTGGGCACCCGCGTCTACACCGTGCCCGCGCTCACCGTGCGCACGGGCGACGGGAAGCCGACGGCCCGCAGCCACGACGACCGGCCGGGCCTGGTCGTCGATCCGCCGGCGGCCGGGAGCGCCGCACGCAAGCCGACGATCACGGCCCGGTGCCCGGCGCGCAGCGAGGTGTACCTGTGGGCGCCGTACTACTCGGGCACCGCAACGCTCGCCGGCGCCCCGGCGGGCACGATCGGGCGGTTCACGTCCAGCCATCCCGTCACCAGGATCGCCGCCATGCAGCGGCTCGGTGAGGCACCGCCCTCGGGCCGCGTGCGGATCGAGCTGTCGCCCGACTGGGCGAGCGTCGTCCCCGACGGTGCGGTCGGCTGCCTGGACACCGCCCGGCTGCGCACCACGGTGGAGGGGCTCAAGGCCACCGGCGCCACCGAGGTGACCGTCTCCGACGGCACGATCCGGGCCACGGTCCCCGCCGGCAGCAAGGGAACCGCCGTCGTCGCGGCACCCAGGATCGCCGGCTGGCGGTGCGCCGCGGGGGACGCTCCGGCCGCACCCGCCGGGAACTACCACGGGCTGATCGCCGTGCCTCTGGACGGCTCCTCCACCACTCTCACCTGCACGTTCCATCCGCCCGGGCTGCGGCTGGGCACGGCCGTCGGGGCCACCTCGCTGCTGGCCCTGATCCTGCTCGGCGTCCTCACCGCCGTCCGTCGGCGGCGCGCCACGGGCCGACCGGCACCGCCCACGACCACCCGACCGCTCGAGCGCACGACCCACGCTCTCTGACCGCGTCCCCGAGGGAACAGCCATGCTCATTTCGATCGTCGCACCCTGCTACAACGAAGAAGAAGTCATCGGACGCTTCCACGAGGTGGTCCAGAAGGCCGCGGACGAGCTCCTTCCGCTCGGTCACGACATGGAGTTCGTGTACGTGGACGACGGCAGCCGGGATCGCACCCTCGACGTTCTGAAGCAGCTCGGTGAACTCGACGCGCGGGTTCGGTACGTCTCCTTCAGCCGCAACTTCGGCAAGGAGGCGGCCCTGCTCGCCGGCCTGCGCCACGCCTCGGGGGACTGCGTGGTCGTCATGGACTCGGACCTGCAGCACCCGCCGGAGCTGATCAAGCGGATGGTGGAGCTGAGCGAACAGGGCTACGACCAGGTCATCGCCAAGCGCACCAGAAGCGGTGACCGGATCACCCGCACCGTCACCGCCCGCCTGTACTACCGGCTCATCAACCGGCTCGTCGACGTGGAGCTCGTGGACGGCGTCGGCGACTTCCGTCTGCTGTCCCGGCGCGTGGTGGACTCGATCCTCGCCCTCACCGAGTACAACCGCTTCTCCAAGGGCCTGTTCGCCTGGGTGGGCTTCCCCAGCACCACCTTCGAGTACGAGAACGCCGTACGTGAGCACGGCCGCAGCTCATGGAGCTTCCGGAGCCTGCTCAACTACGGCCTCGACGGACTGCTCTCCTTCAACAACAGGCCGCTGCGCGCCGCCCTCTACCTCGGCATGGGCCTGCTGCTGTGCGCCGGGCTGTACACGGCGTGGATCGTGGGCGCCGCGCTCATCCACGGTGTGCAGACACCCGGCTATGTCACGATGATCACCGCCGTCACCGCGCTCGCGGGCGTGCAGATGATCATGCTCGGGGTCATCGGTGAGTACACCGGCCGTATCTACTACGAGGTGAAGGGCCGCCCGCACTTCCTGGTGAAGGCCACGAATGTGGAGCGGACGCGGGCCGGCGCGCCCCGCGGCACCGCGAAGGACCTCATTCCCTGATGGCCGCCACCAGTACGCGCCCCATCATGGGGCAGGTCGTCACCTTCGCCGTGGTGGGCGTCATCAACACCATGACGTATTACGGCCTCTACCTGTTGTTCCTCACCCGTTTGCCGTACCTTGCCGCGCATATTCTCGCGTTCATCCTGAGCATGATAGGGAGCTTTTTCCTGAATGCGCGCTTCACCTACCGGACGCGGCCGACCTGGAGGAAATTCCTGCTGTTCCCGCTGACGAACGCCACCAATTTCGTCATCACGACGGTGGGTGTCTATGTGATCGTCGACGTCCTGCACGCCGGGAGCCGGTTCGCCCCCCTGCTCGCCTCCGCCGCGGCGATTCCGGTGACCTTCGTCGTCTCCCGCACGATCATGCTGCCCAGGGAGCAAGGCGCCGCCTGATCGCATCCGGCCCCACGGCCCGTCATGGGATCCGATCTCCAGGATTGCATAAACGTGCGGCGATACGTATAGTCATGCCGTCCAGGAGGAGGTTCCATGACGGTACGTGCCGCAGTCGCCGGAGCGAGCGGATACGCGGGCGGAGAGGCGCTGCGCCTGCTCCTCGCGCACCCCGAGGTGGAGATCGGCGCCCTGACCGGCAACTCCAACGCCGGCCAGCGGCTCGGTGCGCTCCAGCCGCATCTGCTGCCCCTCGCCGACCGGATGCTCGCCGAGACCACTCCCGAGGCCCTCTCCGGGCACGACGTCGTCTTCCTGGCCCTGCCCCACGGGCAGTCCGCCGCCGTCGCGGAGCGGCTCGGACCCGATGTCCTCGTCATCGACATGGGTGCCGACTTCCGGCTGAAGGACCCGGCCGACTGGGAGCGGTTCTACGGCTCCCCGCACGCCGGGACCTGGCCCTACGGCCTCCCTGAACTGCCGGGTGCCCGCGCTGCGCTGGAGGGGTCCAAGCGCATCGCGGTCCCCGGTTGCTACCCCACGGCCGCCTCCCTCGCGCTCTTCCCGGCGTACGCCGCCGGGCTCGCCGAGAACGAGGCCGTCATCGTCGCCGCCTCCGGCACCTCCGGCGCGGGCAAGGCGCCGAAGCCGCACCTGCTGGGCAGCGAGGTCATGGGGTCCATGTCCCCGTACGGCGTCGGCGGCGTCCACCGGCACACCCCCGAGATGATCCAGAACCTCAGCGCGGCCGCCGGGGAGCCGGTCACCGTCTCCTTCACGCCCACCCTCGCGCCGATGCCCCGAGGCATCCTCGCCACCTGCAGCGCCAAGGCCCGTGACGGCGTCACCGCCGAGTCGCTCCGCGCCGCCTACGAGAAGGCCTTCGCCGACGAGCCCTTCGTGCACCTGCTCCCCGAGGGGCAGTGGCCGGCGACCGCGTCCGTCTACGGTTCCAACGCCGTTCAGGTACAGGTCGCGTACGACGCCGCCGCGCACCGCATCATCGCGATCAGCGCCATCGACAATCTGACCAAGGGCACCGCGGGCGGTGCCGTGCAGAGCATGAACATCGCGCTCGGCCTCGACGAGACCACCGGGCTTTCGACGATCGGAGTCGCACCGTGAGCGACGCACGTGCAGCCACCGGGCCGCAGACGACCATGATGACCGCACCGCTGCGCTGCACGGGCGGCAGTGACATCAGCCGCTACCGCGGCGGGGCGAACAAGGAGATGCAGTGAGTGTCACGGCTGCCAAGGGATTCCGGGCTGCGGGCATCGCCGCCGGAATCAAGGAGAACGGCAACCCGGACCTGGCCCTCGTGGTCAACACCGGGCCGCGCCGCGCCGCCGCGGGCGTCTTCACCTCCAACCGTGTGAAGGCCGCGCCGGTGTTGTGGTCCGAGCAGGTCCTCAAGAGCGGCCAGGTCTCCGCGGTCGTCCTCAACTCCGGCGGCGCCAACGCCTGTACCGGCCCGAAGGGCTTCCAGGACACCCACGCCACGGCCGAGAAGGTGGCCGAGGTGCTCGGCCGGGGCGCCATCGAGGTCGCCGTCTGCTCCACCGGCCTCATCGGTGTGCTGCTGCCCATGGACAAGCTGCTCCCGGGCGTGGAGACCGCCGCCGCCCAGCTCTCCGAGCACGGCGGCGAGAAGGCCGCCATCGCCATCAAGACCACCGACACCGTCCACAAGACGTCCGTCGTGACGAAGGACGGCTGGAGCGTCGGCGGCATGGCCAAGGGCGCCGGAATGCTCGCCCCGGGCCTCGCCACCATGCTCGTCGTCCTCACCACCGACGCCGACCTCGACAGCGAGACCCTGGACAAGGCCCTGCGCGCCGCCACCAAGGTCACCTTCGACCGCGTCGACTCCGACGGCTGCATGTCCACCAACGACACCGTGCTGCTGCTCGCCTCGGGCGCGTCCGGGATCGCCCCCGGGTACGACGAGTTCGCCGAGGCCGTGCGCGAGGTCTGCGCCGACCTCGGCCGGCAGCTCATCGGCGACGCCGAGGGCGCCAGCAAGGACATCAAGGTCGAGGTGATCAACGCCGCGACCGAGGAGGACGCCGTCGAGGTGGGCCGCTCCATCGCCCGCAACAACCTGCTGAAGTGCGCCATCCACGGCGAGGACCCCAACTGGGGCCGCGTCCTGTCCGCCATCGGCACCACCCGGGCCGCCTTCGAACCCGACCAGCTCAACGTCGCCATCAACGGCGTGTGGGTGTGCAAGAACGGCTCGGTCGGTGAGGACCGCGAACTGGTCGACATGCGCTACCGCGAGGTCCACATCGTGGCGGACCTGGCCGCAGGCGCCGAGACCGCGACCATCTGGACCAACGACCTCACCGCCGACTACGTCCACGAGAACAGCGCGTATTCCTCATGAGCGACACCTCTCCCAAGTCCGGCACGACGCGCAAACACACCGCGCTGCCCAAGGCCGAGATCCTCATCGAGGCGCTGCCCTGGCTCACCCGTCACCACGGCAAGATCGTCGTCATCAAGTTCGGCGGCAACGCGATGGTGAACGAGGAGCTGAAGGCCGCGTTCGCGCAGGACGTCGTGTTCCTGCGGCACGCCGGCCTCAAGCCGGTCGTCGTGCACGGGGGCGGCCCCCAGATCAGCGCCGCCCTCGACCGGCACGGCATCGTCAGCGAGTTCAAGGCGGGCCTGAGGGTCACCACCGAGGACGCCATGGACGTCGTACGGATGGTGCTAGCCGGGCAGGTGCAGCGCGAACTGGTCGGGCTGCTCAACCAGCACGGCCCGTTGGCCGTCGGCCTCACCGGCGAGGACGCGCACACCATCACCGCCACCAAGCACACGCCCGAGATCGACGGCGAGTCCGTCGACATCGGACGGGTGGGCGAGATCACCCAGATCGACACGGGCGCGATCGAGGCCCTGCTCGCCGACGGCCGTATCCCGGTCGTCTCCTCCATCGCCCGCAGTCAGGACGACGGACATGTCTACAACGTCAATGCTGATACGGCGGCTGCGGCACTCGCTGCGGCACTGGGCGCCGAAACCCTCATGGTCCTCACCGACGTCGAGGGCCTCTACGAGGACTGGCCGAACTCCGACGAGGTGATCAGCCGCCTGACCGCCTCCCAACTGGAGAAGCTGCTGCCGGAGTTGTCCTCCGGCATGGTGCCGAAGATGGAGGGCTGTCTGCACGCCGTGCGGGGCGGAGTCAACACCGCCCGCGTCATCGACGGCCGGGTCCAGCACTCGATCCTGCTGGAGATCTTCACCGACGAAGGCATCGGCACGATGGTCGTGCCCGACGAGAAGCCGGACGAACAGGGGGAGTCGTGAGCAACGAGGAACTGACCGCGCGGTGGCAGGGCGCGCTCATGAACAACTACGGCACCCCGCGGCTGCCCCTCGTCCGCGGCGAGGGCGCCAAGCTGTGGGACGCCGACGGCAAGCAGTACCTCGACTTCGTCGGCGGCATCGCGGTCAACGCCCTCGGCCACGCCCACCCCGCGGTCGTCGAGGCCGTGAGTCGGCAGATCGCCTCCCTCGGCCACGTCTCCAACCTGTTCATCGCCGAACCGCCCGTCGCCCTCGCCGAAGGGCTGCTGCAGCTCTTCGGCCGCGACGGCAAGGTCTTCTTCTGCAACTCGGGCGCCGAGGCCAACGAGGGCGCCTTCAAGATCGGCCGGCTGACGGGCCGCCGGCACATGGTCGCCGCCCAGGGCGGCTTCCACGGCCGCACCATGGGCTCCCTCGCGCTGACCGGCCAGCCCGGCAAGCAGGAGCCGTTCCTGCCGCTGCCCGGCGACGTCACCCACGTCCCCTACGGCGACGCGCAGGCCCTGGCCGCCGCGGTCACCGAGGAGACGGCACTCGTCATCATCGAGCCGATCCAGGGCGAGAACGGGGTCGTGGTCCCGCCCGCCGGATACCTGAAGGCGGCCCGCGCGATCACCGCCGCCACCGGTGCGCTGCTCGTGCTCGACGAGGTCCAGACCGGCGTCGGCCGTACCGGGCACTGGTTCGAGTACCAGGCCCACGAGGGCGTCCTGCCGGACGTCGTCACCCTGGCCAAGGGCCTCGGCGGCGGACTGCCGCTCGGCGCCACCGTCGCCTTCGGCCGCGCCGCGGAGCTGCTCCAGCCGGGCCAGCACGGCACGACGTTCGGCGGCAACCCGGTCGCGTGCGCCGCCGGTCTCGCCGTCCTCGACACCATCGCGGCCGAGGGCCTGCTGGAGAACGTCAAGCGGCAGAGCGAGAAACTGCGCGAGGGAATCGAGTCTCTGGGCCACCCGTTGATCGAACATGTCCGGGGCGCGGGCCTTCTGCTGGGTATCGTGCTCACCGAGCCGCTCGCCCCGCAGGTGCAGCAGGCGGCTCAGGACGCCGGCTTCCTGGTGAACGCCCCCGCCCCGAACGTCGTACGGCTGATGCCGCCGCTGAACCTCGGCGACGACGAGGTGCAGGCGTTGCTCCAGGCGCTTCCCGGTGTCCTCGAGGCAGTGGACCCAGCGAATGGGGACGGACGATCCGGAGAATGAGACGACGATGAGTCAGGCGCAGGACCACGAGCACACGGGGCCCGCCGTGCCGCAGACCCGCACCGCACGGCACCGCCGGATCGTGGACATCCTCAACCGGCAACCGGTGCGCTCCCAGAGCCAGTTGGCAAAACTCCTCGCCGACGACGGGCTGAGCGTCACGCAGGCGACGCTCTCCCGGGACCTGGACGAGCTGAACGCGGTGAAGATCCGCAACACCGACGGCGACCTCATCTACGCGGTCCCCAGCGAGGGCGGCTTCCGCACCCCGCGGGCCCCGCTCGGGGAGTCGGCCAAGGAGGAGCGGATGCGGCGCCTGTCCCAGGAACTGCTGATCTCCGCGGAGGCCTCCGCGAACCTCGTGGTCCTGCGTACCCCTCCGGGGGCCGCGCAGTTCCTGGCGTCGGCGATCGACCAGGCGGAACTGCACGACCTCCTGGGCACGATCGCGGGGGACGACACGGTGCTGCTGATCAGCCGGGAGCCCACTGGAGGGCAGGCGCTGGCGGATCACTTGCTGCGGCTGGCGCAGAACGGCCACTGAGGCCCGCGTAGCTGCGGGCAATCGTGCCTCCGCCGACGCCTTGACGGCCTGGGAGGTCCCCCCCCCAGGGGCGATGGGGGGTCCCCTGCTCGAGCGAAGCCGAGAGCTTGGGGGAGGGTGGGCGCTGCGGGTACCCCGTGCTCGAAGAGCTTGGGGGAGGCACCCTGCAAGTGCGGGCAAGCGAAACCCACCCCCGGCCCGACCACACCGCAGGGCGCGACGCGACCGACGCTCAGCCCAGCCGGGCGGCGAGACCGCCCGTACAGCGGACCTCGTCACCGGCGGTGATCAGCAGCGCCTCCACGTCCGGCAGTGACTCCAGCCACGCCAGTCCCGCCCGTGACCCCATCGCGAACGCCGCCGTGGCCCACGCGTCCGCCCAGGTCAGGCTGGGACCCACCACCGTCACCGCCACCAGGTCGGTCACCGCGGAGCGCCCCGTGCGCGGGTCCACGATGTGCGCGCCGCGCTCCGCGGTCCCCGACGTGGCCACGGCAAGCTCCTCCGCGCCGGCCGCGGACACCACAGCCGCCAGCCCGCCGGGCCGCAGCGGATCCGACACGCCGACCCGCCAGGGCCGGTGCGGTTCCGGCATGCCGTACATCTGCACGTCCCCGCCGCCGTTCAGGCTCACGCCGCCGGCCCCGGCCGCCGCCAGACGCCGGGCCGCCCGTTCCACCGCCCAGCCCTTCACGATCCCGGTCGGATCGATCCGGCCCGCGAAGCGGGTGCTGAACCAGCCGTCGCTGACCTGCTCCGCCTCCGCCCCCAGGGCCAGCACCTCGGCGACCTCCGGTTCGCAGTCCTCCACACCCACCTCACCGCGGGCGAGCCGCGATATCTGGCTGTCCTCGCGGTAGGGGCTGAACACCTCGTCCACCCGGTGGAGATGGGCGATCGCCTCCTCGAGCGCGGTTCGTACGGCCTCGGGTTCGCCGCCGCGCACGTCGAAGGAGAAGACGGTGCCCATCACCTCCTCCGCGTGGCGCAGCACGGGCGGTGCCTCGGGGTCGGTCACCTGGTCCGCCACTCAGCCACCGGCCTTGTCCAGGGCCGACTGCAGGGACTGCTTGTATCCGGTGCTGGTATAGGTCGCGCCGGAGACCGCGTCGATGTTCGCACCCTGTGCGTTCACCGCCTCCTGGTTGAGTTTGGGGACGGCCATGGCGGTCTTCTGGTCGCTCAGCCCGCCCTTGGGCGCCTGCACCGCCTCGGCCTTGGTGATCTTCCCGTCGCTGACGGTCAGGCGCACCTGGACGGGGCCGTACTGCGTCTGCGCCACGTTACCGGTGACCGTACGCGCCTGGGCCGCCCCCGACGACCCCGAACCGCCTGCGGGCCCGGACGAGGCCCCGCCGCCGGAGTCGGCCTTCGCCTTGTCGAGCGCCGACTGCAGGGACTGCTTGTACCCGCCGCTCGTGTACGTGGCGCCGGAGACCGCGTCGATGTTCGCACCCTGTGCGTTCACCGCCTCCTGGTTGAGTTTGGGGACGGCCATGGCGGTCTTCTGGTCGCTCAGCCCGCCCTTGGGCGCCTGCACCGCCTCGGCCCTGGTGATCTTCCCGCCGCTGACGGTCAGGCGCACCTGCACCGGGCCGTACTGCGTCTTGGCCACCTCACCGGTGACGGTCCGGGTGCCGGTCTGTTGTCCGCTGCCGCCCTGCGGCGACTCCTGGGCGGCGGCGGTCTGCTGCGGTGCGGCACCGCCCGCCGCCTGGGCGGAGGCGGGACCCGAGGCCGGCTTCAGGGACAGCAGCAGCACGATCCCGGACACGGTGGCGGCGGTGGCGAGCACGACACGCCGTACGGGGTGGCTCTTCCTCATCTTCTTCCAGGCTCCTGGTTTCCCGTCGCTCACATCTCGAACGACTCGTGATGGATGCGGCGGGCGGGGACCCCCGCGCCGCGCAGTGCTTCGTACACCTGCTGCGCGAAGCCGGGCGGCCCGCACATGAAGACGTCGTGGCGGTCGATGTCCGGCAGCTTCCGGCTCAGGGTCTCCGCCGAGATGTCGGGCCGCTCCCCGTCCGGGCTGTTGACCGCGTACATCAGCCGGGCGCCGCGCTCCTCCGCGATCTGCGCCAGCTCGTCCCACAGGGCCAGATCCTGGGTCGTGTTGGCGCGGTAGAGGAGCGTGATGTCACCGGGGGCGCCCGGCAGCGTCTCGAACAAGGCCCGCATCGGCGTGATGCCGACACCGCCGGCCACCAGCAGCACCTTGCCCCGACTGCGCCGGTCGGCGGTCATCGCCCCGTACGGGCCCTCCGCCCACACCCGCGTCCCGGGCTCGAGGTCCCGCAGTGCGGAGCTGTGGTCACCGATCGCCTTCACCGTGATCCGGAGCATGTTCGGGCGGGGTGCCGCCGACAGCGAGTACGGGTGCGAGCTGAACCGCATCCCGGGCGCGAGGAACCGCCAGCGGAAGAACTGCCCGGCCTCCGCGCCCATCCGGTGCAGCTTCCGCCCGCTCATCAGCACCGACACCACCCCGGGCGTTTCCTCGACGACCGCCTCCACCCGTAGCCGGTGCCGCAGGTTGAGCCGGATCGGCGTGAGGATCCGGTACCAGATCACCAGCGCGGTCACCGACCCGTACAGCGCGTACCAGGCGGTCTTCGCCTCCGGCTGCACGGCGAACTCGTTGCCCGTCGACAGCTGGTGCCAGAACGACAGGTACGTGGCCGCGTAGGTGAGCAGATGGACGTGGTACCAGAGGTCGTAGGAGATCCTGCGCCGGACCGGGCCGATCGAGAGCAGCCCGATGAGGACCAGCAGACCCGTGCCGATGGTGGCCTTGCCCACGTCCGGCAGCTGGTCGATCGAGTCGATGGTCTGCTGGACGATCCCACCGAGCCCCTTGCCGCTCTGCAGGGCGTAGCCCCACATGGTCAGGAACAGGTGGGCGAGGACCAGGCAGATGGTGTACCGGCCGGTCATGGCGTGCCAGCGGGCGACCCGGTCGGAGCCGACCCGGCGCTCCAGCGCGGGCACGCGGGCCATCTGCAGCACCACGAGGGCCATCAGATAGCCGGCGAGCAGGCCGGTGATCCGCCCCGCGTTGAGGATTCTGCTGTTGTTGTCGGCGATGGACGGCGTGTTCATCCACCACAGCCAGATGACGCCCGCCGCGCCCGCCCAGACGGCGAGCAGCAGCGGGACGGCGGGGGAGCGGCGTGGGCGGATGGCGCGCATCGTCTGGCGCCGCGCGGCGCGGCCACCGGCGATCGTGGACACGGTCTCCTCCGTGTTCCTGCGTGGGACGGGTGAGGCCAGTGGCCCCCTTGGCCCAGAGGTACGTGGCGGAGCCGCCGTGCGTTCAACCCTTCACGGAGTCCAGTGCCGACTGGAGTGACTGCTGGTAACCCTGGCTCGTGTAAGTGGCGCCGGAGACCACGTCGATGTTCGCGCTCTGCGCCGCCAGCGCCTCCCGGTTCAGCTGCGGGACGGCGTAGCTGTTGATCTCCTGGTCCCTCGGGTTGTCCTGCGGGTAGGTGACCGCCGTGACGTCGGTGAGCCTGCCGTTCGTCACCGTGATCCGGACCTGGACGGGGCCGTAGCGGGTCTGGACCGATTCCCCGGTGACGGTCTTGGTGCCGGTCGTGGCCGATCCGCTCGCCCCACCGGACCCGCTGGATCCGCTCGAGCTGCCCGACCCACCCGACCCGCTGGAATCGGTGGCCGCCCCGGACCCGGCCGACACACCCGCACTGCTGGACGGCGCGGGCGCGGCCACGGCGATGCCGGGCGACGCGTGCGGTTTCATCGACAGCAGCAGCACCATCCCGGAGACGGTCGCGGCGCTCGCCAGCACGATCCGGCGCAGCGGGCTCTTCCTCTTCAACGCGTGCATGACGGCCTCACAGCTCGAACGACTCGTGGTGGATACGGCGGTCGGGGACCCCGGCCGCCCGCAGCGCCTCGTACATGTCCTGCGCGAACGCGGGCGGGCCGCACAGGTACACGTCGTGGTCGGCGAGCCCGGGCACCGCGCCGTGCAGCGCGCCGGGGGTGAGGCGGGGCCGCGAGCCGTCCGCGCCGTTGAGGGTGTACAGCACCTTCGCTCCGCGCCAGCGGGCTATGGACTCCAGCTCGCCGCCCAGCGCCAGGTCCTGCGCCGAGCGCGCCCGGTACAGCAGCGTCACCTCGCCCGGCAGTGTCTCGAACAGGGCGCGCAGCGGGGTGATGCCGACGCCGCCCGCGATCAGCAGGGACCTGCCGGTGGTCTGCCGGTCGGCGGTCAGCGACCCGTACGGGCCCTCCGCCCACACCCGGGTGCCCGGCCGCAGCAGGGCCACCGAGGTGCTGTGGTCCCCGAGCGCCTTGACGGTGACGCGCAACTGACGGGGGCGGGGCGGCGCCGACAGTGAGTACGGAGTGGACGTCCAACGCAGCCCGTCCGTGAGGAACCGCCAGCGGAAGAACTGCCCCGGCTCGGCGCCCAGTTCGCCCAGGTGCCGGCCGCGCATGACGATCGACCACACGCCCGGCGCCTCCTGGTGCACCGACTCCACGCGCAGCCGGTGGCGCAGGTTCAGCCGCACCGGGGCGAGGAGCCGGAACCAGACCACGAGGGCCGCGACGCCCAGGTAGAGCGCGTACCAGGCGGCCTGCGCGAGCGAGTTCCCGGTGAACTCGGCGCCCAGTGCCAGCTGATGGCCGAAGGCGAGGAACACCGCCGCATACGTCAGCAGGTGCACGTAGTACCAGAACTCATGGCTGACCCTGCGGCGCACGGCCCGCGCGGAGGTGATCCCGACGGCGAACAGGACGATCGTGCCGATGGTGGCCTTCAGCATCTCCGGGTAGTCCAGGACCACCGTGACCGTCTCGTGCACGAGCGATGCCCGGTACTGGGCGGCGTATCCGGCGATGATCAGCACGATGTGCGCGACGAGCAGACAGACCGTGTACCGCCCGGCCATGGCGTGCCAGCGCGCCACCCGGTCCGAGCCGATCCGCCGCTCAAGGAGCGGCACCCGGGCCATCAGGCCCACGAGCACCGCGCAGGAGTACCCGCACAGCAGCCCCGCGATCCGCCCGGCCCCGGTCAGCCGGCCCGCCGTGCCCACCACCGAGCCGGTGCTCTGCCACCACAGGGCGATCACGGCGGCGGCCCCGGCCCACAGGAGGGCCAGCAGGGGAACCGCCGGAGAGCGCCGGACGACCGGCGACAAAGGTGGCGCCTGCTGTTGGTGGACCGTGGCCATGATCTGTTCCCTTCGGGCGTTTCGACGCCGCAACTGTGCAGGCGGAACCTCTGAGGCGGCTCTGAGGAGTCTGAGCCTGCGCTGAAGACGGCGGCGGA
Organism: Streptomyces sp. NPDC107546; assembly: GCF_055639175.1. Lineage (NCBI taxonomy): Bacteria > Bacillati > Actinomycetota > Actinomycetes > Kitasatosporales > Streptomycetaceae > Streptomyces > Streptomyces sp. NPDC107546. The sequence goes on from NZ_JBVKBA010000008.1 coordinate 287,744, forward strand.
GAAGCGCCCTGGTCAGGGAAGTCGCCCCGGGCGCCCCGGGCCACTCATAGGGAACTCAGAGCGGCCCACGTCCTCGGCCGCTGCCGGCACGAGGGATCCTGGTAAGCGCGATGAACACACCCCGCTCCGGCCGCCCCGCCCTCGCCCGCCCCGACGGCACGCCCCTGCGCGTCCTCGTCGTCGACGACGACCCCGACCTCGCCGAGGTGCTGTCCGGGGCCCTGCGCTACGAGGGCTGGGAGGTGCGCACCGCCGGTGACGGCGCCGCCGCCGTCGCCGAGGCCCGTGACCTGATGCCCGACGCCGTCGTCCTGGACGTGATGCTCCCCGACACCGACGGCTTCGCGGTGCTGCGCGAGCTGCACCACGTGAAACCGGACGTGTGTGTGCTCTTCCTCACAGCCCGCGACGCCGTCGAGGACCGCATCGCCGGCATCACGGCGGGCGGCGACGACTACGTGACCAAGCCGTTCAGCCTGGAGGAGGTCGTCGCGCGGCTGCGTGGCCTGCTGCGCCGCGCCGGCATGGCCCGGCAGCTGGAGGAGGGGCCCAGGCTGACCGTGGGCGACCTGGTCATGGACGAGGAGGCCCGCGAGGTCACCCGGGCCGGCGAGCTGATCGAGCTGTCACCGACCGAGTTCGAGCTGCTGCGCTTCCTGATGCGCAACCCGCGGCGCGTCCTCAGCAAGGCCCAGATCCTCGACCGGGTCTGGTCCTACGACTTCGGCGGCCAGGCCCATGTCGTCGAGCTGTACATCTCCTACCTGCGCAAGAAGGTGGACGCGGGCCGCGAACCCATGATCCACACGGTGCGCGGGGCCGGCTACGTGCTGAAGCCGGTGGCCCGGTGAGGGCCCGGCTGCGCGAAGCGGTGGGGCACCTGCCCCGGCCGCGCACCCTGCGGGCCCGGCTCACCGCCGGGCTCGTCCTGCTGCTGGCGCTCAGTTGCGCTGCCGTCGGGGTGGCCGCAGTGATCGAGCTGAACGGTTTCCTCACCGGTCGGCTGGACCAGCAGCTGCGGGACGTCGGCCCTCGGTTCGCGGCGAGCCTGGAGCACGGCGTCAAACCGCCGGACCACGACGGTGACGAGCACGCCGACACACGCAAGCAGTCCTCCGGCACCTTCGGCGCCCGGCTGGTCGGTGACAGGGTCACCAATGTGGGACTGGTGCACCCCGGCAGCGACAGCACCGATCTCAGCGCCCCGCTGAGCACAGGGGACGAGCGCACGCTCGCCGCGGTGCCCGTGGACGGCGGGGGCCACAGCGTCTGCCTGTCCTCCCTCGGCGAGTACCGCCTGGTGGCGACCAGTGGGCTGGACGGTGACGTACTGATCACCGGGCTGCCGCTCGAGCCGGTGGACGCGGCGGTGCACCGCCTGGAACTGGTCGCCGCGGTCGTCTTCGGCGCTGCCCTCGCGGTCACCGGTGTCGCGGGCGCCGTCTGGGTGCGCTGGTCCCTGCGCCCGCTCAGCCGGGTCGCCGCGACCGCCACCCGGGTCAGCGAACTCCCGCTCGCCAGCGGCGAGGTGGCGTTGCCGCCGCGCGCCCCCGAGAGCGACCCGCGCAGCGAGGTGGGCCGGGTCGCCGGCGCCTTCAACCGCATGCTCGGCCACGTCGAGGACGCGCTCACCAAGCGGCACGCCAGCGAGGAGAGGCTGCGCAGCTTCGCCGCCGACGCCAGCCACGAGCTGCGCACGCCGGTAGCCTCGGTCCGGGGGCACGCCGAGCTGGCGCTGCTGCATCCGGGTCCGGTGCCGCCGCAGGTGACCCGCGCCCTGGAACGGATCGCCGCGGAGTCGGGACGCATGGGCGAGATGGTCGACGATCTGCTGCTGCTGGCCCGCCTGGACGCGGGCCGCCCCCTGGAGCGGCGTCCTGTCGACCTCACCCACCTGGTCCTCGACGCGGTCACGGACGCGCGGGCCGCGGGTCCCGGCCACGGCTGGACGATGGAGCTGCCGGAGGAGCCGCTGACGGTGACGGGTGACGCGCACCGCCTCCATCAGGTGCTGGCGAACCTGTTGGCCAACGCGCGTTTGCACACACCGGCGGGCACCAAGGTGACCGTCTCCCTGGAGACGGACGGCACGACAGCCGTCCTCACGGTCCACGACGACGGACCGGGAGTCCCCGCCGAGATCCAGCCGGGGGTCTTCGAACGCTTCACCCGCGCCGAACACCGCCGCCGCCCGGAACACCAGGGCGGCGGAGCGGGCCTGGGCCTGTCCATCGTGGCGGCGGTGGCGGAGGCGCACGGGGGCAGCGTCGGCCTGAAGAGCCGCCCGGGAGCGACGACGTTCACGGTGCGCCTGCCTGCCGACGGCCCGCGCCGCTCTAGTAGCGAGTGATCGCGGTCGTCCCGCTCGCGGTCCCGATGGCGATGTGCGGCCGGCGCCCCGGATCCGCCCACGTCAGGATCCGCTCCATCGCGTCCTCCGGCACCGACACACACCCCTCCGTCGCCCCCTTGCCGTTGACGTGCAGGAAGATGCCGGCGCCGCGGCCCCGCACCGGCAGGTGGTAGTTGAACCCGATGACGAGGGCGTAGTCGTACTGCGGGTCGTACGCGATCAGGTGTTCCGACTCGGAGGCGCGGCAGTCGGCCGGGAGGGGCTCCGTCCAGCGGTTGTAGGAGAGCGAGTCGTTGTCCTGGCACCACCAGGTGTCCTGACGCACCCGCCGGTACGGCGCCCTCGCACCCGAGGGCGCGCCCTTGATGCCGAACGCGAACGGCAGGTCGTACAGGCCTGTCGGTGTCGTGCTCGTGCCCTGCCGGCGCGAGCCGCCCTCCACGAGCCCCTTCACCCCGAACCGCGCGGGTGCCGAGCCCGCCTTCACCCACCGCCCGCCGCTGCGGTCCCACCAGCTGACCGTGCCCGAGGTCGCTCCGGTGGTGACGGCCTCCGCGGTGATCAGCTGGGTGCCGCCGCCGGTGTCCGCCATCCGCTCGGGCAGCGGGGCGTCCTCGGCGGGGTCCGGTGCGGCACCGAGCAGGAGGAGGGAGGCGGAGGCGAGAGCGGCGACGACACCGGGGCGCATGCCTCAGAACGTAGACGGAGGCAGGGGCAACGGCAGTCCCGGCAGGCCGTCCAGACTCGTTCGGACGTGTTCTTTCCTCCGGAAGTACTCATCGAGGGAGGCGTCGTCCTCGCGCGCGAAGCGCCTGGCGTGCAGGTCGCGGTCCTCTTCATAGGCCATGAAGGGCACCGCGTAGCCACAGGTGTCCCGGATGAGCTCGGCGGTCACGACGATGACGGCGCGCAGACCGTGCAGGGCGGGGTCGATGTCCGGGAAACGCGTGAGCAGTTCCTTGAAGCGGGGGTCGTCGCGGAAGACCGGCTCGCCGCGGCCGTGCACGCGCACGATGTTCGGCGGTCCCTGGAAGGCGCACCACATGAGGGTGATCCGGCCGTTCTCACGCAGGTGCGCGATCGTCTCCGCGTTGCTTCCGGCGAAGTCCAAATACGCCACGGTGCGTTCGTCGAGCACGGCGAACGAGCCCTTGAGGCCCTTGGGGGAGAGGTTGACCGTGCCGTCGGCCGACAGGGGAGCGGTCGCGGTGAAGAACAGGGGTTGTGCCTCGATGAACGTGCGCAGTCTGCCGTCTATGCGCTCATAGGTCTTTCCCATGTCCACCGAGTATCGGGCCACATCATTCGACTGTCTAAGGAATTTACCCCAATGGCCGGGGATCGGCCTCGAACGGCGGCGTCCGGTCGCTCGTGGCCGCCCCGGCCGGCGCGCGGGGCGGCCACGACGCCTGTCACCTCACTTGGTGAGCGTGCAGGCGGCCAGGGAGTCCAGGCCCTGCGGCTTGGCGGACGTCCGGCCGATCGCGATGGCGATGCGGTCGATGGTGGACTTCCGCTTGTCCGCCAGCGGGCCGAGGATCGCGTTCCGGACGAAGTTCGGTCCGCCCTGGCCCACCGAGGAGGCGAGCCGCTTATTGGCCTCGTCGATCTGGGTGTTGAGCAGGGTCAGGTTGCGGTCGACCTCGGCTTGGGCGGAGGCGGGGATCGCGGGCAGCTTCGACTTGACGTCGGGGCAGGAGATGGTGCCCGCGGCGGTGGTGCCGCCGGCGGCGTTCCCGTTGTTGCCGGCGTTCCCAGCGTTCCCGTTGCCCGCGTTCCCGCTGTTGTTGTTCCCGCCGGCCTGCTGGGTCGCCGTCGCGCCCGGCGCGGCGGTGTTCGTGCCGCCGCCGCTCGCCGCTCCGCCGGCGTTGAGGGTGCACGGCGCCAGCGCGTCCAGTCCCTGCGGCTTGGCGGCGGTGCGGCCGATCGCCGTCGCGATGCGGTTGATCGTCGCCACCCGCTTGTCCTTGAGGGGACCGAGGATCGCGTTGTTGACGAAGTTGGGTCCGCCCTGGCCCACGGTGTCCACCAGGCGCTTGTTGGCCTCGGCGATCTGGGTGTCGAGCAACTGGAGGTTGCGGTCCACTTCGGCCTGGGCCGATGCGGGGATCGCGGGGAGCTGTGACTTCACGTCCTGGCAGGTGATCGTGCCGGGCCCCGCCGCCAGGGTCCGGGCGCCGTTGCTCTTGGACGTCTCCCCGGCGAGGGCGGAACCGGCGATGACCGCGCCGGAGAGCACCACTGCGGCGGCGCCGCCGATGATCGCCACGCGGCGCTTGTTGTACTTCGGAAGAGCCCTGGACATGAAGATGCCTCACTCAGGTCGGGGTGACTGCTGCGACGAACACGGCAGTCGGTGGCGTGACTGCTGCGAAAACGCGGCGCCTGCGTTCGGCGAGAGATACGGGAAAGCGATTGCTCCCGTTCAACGGGTCCGCAAAAGAGCGCCTCGCACGGCAGGTCGCGAGCGCGGCGCATTGACGAATCATGCAGAGTTCTGCATACTCATGCATGTCAGTGAGCGCAGTGTGAGGAGAACCCCGTGACCGAGCGCGTCGTACTCGCCTACTCCGGCGGTCTGGACACCTCCGTCGCCATCGGCTGGATCGCCGAGGAGACGGGCGCCGAGGTCATCGCCGTCGCGGTGGACGTCGGCCAGGGCGGCGAGGACCTGGACGTCATCCGCAAGCGGGCGCTCGCCTGCGGTGCCGTGGAGGCCGAGGTCGCGGACGCCAAGGACGAGTTCGCCGAGGAGTACTGCCTCCCGGCGATCAAGGCCAACGCCCTCTACATGGACCGCTATCCGCTGGTCTCCGCGCTGTCCCGGCCGACGATCGTCAAGCACCTGGTCGCCGCCGCCAAGAAGCACGGCGCCAGCACGGTCGCCCACGGCTGCACCGGCAAGGGCAACGACCAGGTCCGCTTCGAGGCCGGCATCGTCGCCCTCGCACCGGACCTGAAGTGCATCGCCCCGGTCCGGGACTACGCGATGACCCGCGACAAGGCCATCGCGTTCTGCGAGGAGAAGAACCTCCCCATCGCGACCACCAAGAAGTCCCCGTACTCCATCGACCAGAACGTCTTCGGCCGCGCCGTCGAGACGGGCTTCCTCGAGGACATCTGGAACGCCCCGATCGAGGACATCTACGAGTACACCTCCGACCCGGCCACCCCGCGTGAGGCCGGCGAGGTGATCATCAGCTTCAAGGAGGGTGTCCCGGTCGCCGTCGACGGCAGGCCCGTCACCGTCCTGCAGGCCATCCAGCAGCTCAACGAGCGCGCCGGCGCCCAGGGCGTCGGCCGGATCGACATGGTCGAGGACCGCCTCGTGGGCATCAAGTCCCGCGAGGTGTACGAGGCTCCTGGGGCGATCGCGCTCATCACCGCCCATCAGGAGCTGGAGAACGTCACCGTCGAGCGGGAACTCGCCCGCTACAAGCGGCAGGTCGAGCAGCGCTGGGGCGAACTGGTCTACGACGGCCAGTGGTTCTCCCCGCTCAAGCGCGCCCTGGACGGCTTCATCGACGAGGCCAGCCGGTATGTCTCCGGCGACATCCGGATGACCCTGCACGGCGGCCGCGCGGTCGTCACCGGCCGCCGGTCGCAGGAGTCGCTGTACGACTTCGACCTCGCGACCTACGACACGGGCGACACGTTCGACCAGTCCGCGGCCAAGGGCTTCATCGACATCTACAGCCTCTCGTCGAAGATCGCGGCACGGCGTGATCTCGCAGGCGGAGCCTGACACCGATCCGGCCCGACCGGCCCACTGGGCCGACGACCGCCTCCTCACCCGCGGTGGGGAGGCGGTGGCACACCGACACCCTCTAGGAGCGACCCAAGTGAGCAGCAACACCGGTGACGTACGGCTCTGGGGCGGCCGTTTCGCCGACGGCCCCGCCGAGGCCCTGGCGAAGCTGTCCGCGTCCGTCCACTTCGACTGGCGGCTCGCGCCGTACGACATCGCCGGCTCCCGGGCCCACGCGCGCGTGCTGCACAAGGCGGGGCTCCTCACGGACGACGAGCTGACGCGGATGCTGGCGGGGCTCGACCGGCTCGAGGCGGACGTCGCCGACGGCTCCTTCACCGGCACGATCGCCGACGAGGACGTCCACACGGCCCTGGAGCGGGGCCTGCTGGAGCGCCTCGGCCCGGAGCTGGGCGGCAAGCTGCGCGCGGGCCGCTCCCGCAACGACCAGGTCGCCACGCTCTTCCGTATGTACCTGCGCGACCACGGCCGGATCATCGGCGGTCTGATCGCCGACCTCCAGGACGCCCTGATCGGCCTGGCGGAGGCGCACCCGGACGTGGCGATGCCGGGCCGCACCCACCTCCAACACGCCCAGCCGGTGCTCTTCGCGCACCACGTGCTCGCCCACGTCCAGTCGCTGTCCCGGGACGCCGAACGGCTGCGCCAGTGGGACCAGCGGACGGCTGTGTCGCCGTACGGCTCCGGTGCCCTGGCCGGGTCCTCCCTCGGTCTCGACCCGGAGGCAGTCGCGGCGGACCTGGGCTTCGAGCACGGCAGCGTGGGCAACTCCATCGACGGCACGGCCTCCCGTGACTTCGTCGCCGAGTTCGCCTTCATCGCCGCGATGATCGGCGTGAACCTCTCCCGGATCGCCGAGGAGGTCATCATCTGGAACACGAAGGAGTTCTCCTTCGTCACGCTCCATGACGCCTTCTCCACCGGCTCGTCGATCATGCCGCAGAAGAAGAACCCGGACATCGCCGAGCTGGCCCGCGGCAAGTCCGGCCGCCTGATCGGCAACCTGACGGGCCTGCTGGCGACCCTCAAGGCCCTCCCGCTCGCGTACAACCGCGATCTCCAGGAGGACAAGGAGCCGGTCTTCGACTCCATCGACCAGCTGGAGGTCCTGCTCCCGGCCTTCACCGGCATGATGGCCACGCTGACCGTGCACCGAGAGCGCATGGAGGAGCTGGCCCCGGCCGGGTTCTCGCTCGCCACCGACATCGCCGAGTGGCTGGTCAAGCAGGGCGTGCCGTTCCGGGTGGCGCACGAGGTGGCCGGCGAGTGCGTCAAGGCCGCCGAGGCCGAGGGCAAGGAGCTGGACGAACTCACGGACGAGCAGTTCGCGAAGATCAGCACCCACCTCACCCCCGAGGTGCGCTCCGTCCTCGACGTCCCCGGCGCCCTCGCCTCCCGCAACGGCCGCGGCGGCACGGCCCCCGAGGCGGTGGCCGTGCAGCTCGCCGAGGTGAAGGCGGACCTCGCCGCGCAGCGGAAGTGGGCCACGGCCAAGCAGGTGTAGCAGGACCTCCCTCCGAGGGCCCGGACATCGCGTCCGGGCCCTTCGGTGAATCGACAGGCCCCGGCGGTCGGCGCGGGGGAATCGGACGCCCCGGTAGATTGGGGCGGGTTGCCGGCCCGCCGAAAGTGCAAGGAGCCCGCCATGCCGTTCAGCCGTCTGGCCGCCGCCACCACGGCCACCGCGCACATCGGACTCGGACTGGCCGCCGTCGGCCGCCCGGGCTACATCAACCTCGGCCGGGACCGTGACCTTCCCGCCGACCGCACCGTCGACGCCCTGCGCGGGCGCACGCATGAACTTCTGGACGCCGCCTACGCGCAGGGTGTCCGCTACTTCGACGTGGCCCGCTCCTACGGCCGCTCGGAGGAGTTCCTCGCCGAGTGGCTGTCCGCCCGCCCCGGCATCGACGACGTGGTGGTCGGCAGCAAGTGGGGCTACACCTACACCGCGCAGTGGACCACCGACGCCGAACAGCACGAGGTCAAGGACCACAGTGTCGCCACCTACGAGCGGCAGCGCGCCGAGACCGCCGCTTTGCTCGGCGACCGGCTCGACCTCTACCAGATCCACTCCGTCACCCCTGACAGTCCGGCCCTGACCGACAAGGAACTCCACGCCCAGCTGGCCGAGGCCGCCGCGCAGGGACTCACCATCGGGTTCTCCACCAGCGGCCCGGCGCAGGCCGACGCGATCCGCGCCGCGCTCGCCGTGACGGTCGACGGCGAGCCCCTCTTCCGTACCGTCCAGTCCACGTACAACATGCTGGAGACCTCCGCCGAGCCCGCCCTCGCCGAGGCCCACGACGCCGGGCTCACGGTGATCGTCAAGGAGGGCATGGCCAACGGGCGGCTGGCGGACCCGCACGCGCCGGACGCCCTGAAGGCCGTGGCCGCGGAGATGTCCCTCGGCTGCGACGCGGTCGCCCTGGCCGTGATCCTGCGGCGACCCTGGGTGGGCGTCGTCCTCTCCGGCGCGGCAACCGCCGGCCAGCTCGCCTCGAACCTGCACGCCGCCGCCGTCGACCTGGACGAGCATCAGCTGGCCCGCCTCGAGGCGCTCGCCGAGGACCCGCGCGCGTACTGGGAGCGGCGCGGGCAGTTGCCCTGGCACTGAAATCACGCCGAGGGTCGACGCTGGTGAGGCACGTATGCCTGATGTGAGACATGAATGTCTCACATGGTCTACGGTTGTCTCATGGCCGTCGACCGTGACCACGTGCTGCGCAGTGCAGCCGCCCTGCTGACCCGCAAATCCACCGCGACCATGGACGAGGTCGCCAAAGCGGCCGGAATCAGCCGGGCCACGCTGCACCGCCACTTCGCCGGGCGCGACGCGCTCGTACGGGCCCTGGAGGTGCTCGGTATCGCAGAGTGCGAGGCGGCGCTGGACGCGGCCAGGCTGGACGAGGGCCCGGCGACCGACGCCGTACGCAGGCTCGTGCGCGAGATCCAGCCCGCGGCCGGGCTGCTCGCCTTCCTCTACGGCGAGAACCAGCTGTGGGAGGGCGAGGGCCAGAACGAGGGCTGGTTGCGGATCGACAGCCGGATCACCGCGGTCTTCCTGCGCGGCCGGCACAGCGGCGAGTTCCGCGTCGACCTGCCCCCGGCCTGGCTCACCGAGGCGCTGTACGGACTGGTCGCCTCGTGTGCCTGGGCCGTGCTGGACGGCCGTGTGGCCGCCAGGGACTTCCCCATCATGATCGCCGAGCTGTTGCTCGGCGGCGCCCTACGGAGAGAGGAACCATGACCAGCACCCTGCAGCATGGGGGTGCCCCCTGTTCGAGCGAAGCCGAGAGCTTGGGGGACGAGGCGCCGCAGGCGGAGAAGCGCCGGGGCCGGTGGCTCGCGCTCTGCGTCCTCGTGCTCGCCGTGCTGCTGGTGGCCGTGGACGCGACCGTCCTCGGCCTCGCGACCCCCTTCATCAGCGAGGACCTCAGGCCCTCGGGCACCCAGCTCCTGTGGATCGGCGACGTCTACTCCTTCGTCATCGCCGGTCTGCTCGTCTCCATGGGCAGCCTCGGTGACCGGGTCGGCCGCAAGCGCCTCCTGCTCGGCGGCGCCACGGCCTTCGGCGCGACATCCCTTCTGAACGCCTACGCCCGGTCGCCGGAGACGATGATCCTGGCCCGGGCGCTCCTCGGCGTCGCGGGCGCGACCCTGATGCCCGCCACGCTGGCCCTGATCCGCAACATCTTCCACGACCCGCGCGAGCGCAGCCTCGCCGTCGGCGTCTGGGGCGCCACCGCCTCGGCGGGCACGGCGGTCGGCCCGATCCTCGGCGGTCTGCTGCTCGAGCACTTCTGGTGGGGCTCGGTCTTCCTCATCAACCTGCCGGTGATGGCGGTCCTGGTCCTGGTCGGCATCAGGACGCTGCCCGAGTCCCGCGACCCGCACCCGGGGCCGTGGGATCTGCCGAGCGTCTTCCTCTCGCTCGTCGGCATGATCGGCGTGGTGTACGCCGTGAAGGAGGCGGCCGCCCACGGATTCACCTGGCCGGCCTTGGGCGCCGGGCTCCTCGGTGCCGCCGCGCTCCACGGCTTCGTACGCCGGCAACTGACGCTGCCGGTTCCGCTGCTGGACATGCGGCTTTTTCGGCGCCGGGGCTTCAGCGGTGCGGTGCTCGCCGACCTGCTGACCGTGCTCGGCATGTCCGGACTGGTCTTCTTCCTCTCCCAGTACCTGCAACTCGTCCAGGGCAGGCGTCCGTTCGAGGCCGGTCTCGCCGAACTGCCCGCAGCCGTCGGCGCGGTGGCGGCGGGCCTGGTCGCGGGCGCGGCGGCCCGGCGCTTCTCGGTACGGGCGGTGGTCTCGGGCGGGCTCGCCGCGGTGGGCCTGGCGCTGGCCGCCCTCACCGCGCTCGACCGGACCACGGGCTACTCGCTGATCGGCACCGCGCTGCTGGTCGTGGGCGTCGGCGCGGGTCTGTCGTTCACCGTCACCGCGGACGTGATCCTCGCCGGCGTGCCCAAGGACCAGGCGGGCGCCGCCTCCGCGGTCTCGGAGACGGCGTACGAACTCGGCGCGGCCCTGGGCATCGCCCTGCTCGGCTCGATCGTCACGGGCACCTACCGCAACTTCCCGGCCCCGGCCGGCACCCCCGTCCAGGCGCACGCATCACTGGGCGGCGCGGTGGAAACGGCGGCGAACCTTCCGCCGGCCACCGCCCAGGCACTGCTGACGTCGGCCCGCGAGGCGTTCGTCGAGGGCCTCAGATGGGCGACGGGTGCCGGAGCGGTGATCCTGCTGGCGACGGCGGTGGCAGCGTGGTTCCTGCTCCGGGGCCAGCGGTTGGAGAGTACGTCGTGAGCCGTCGAGGGCTTCGCCCTCGCGGCTACGCCGCCTTAGCCTTCGTGGCGTACATGTCCACGTACTCCTGCCCCGAGAGCCGCATGACCTCCGCCATCACGGAATCGGTGACGGCCCGCAGCACATAGCGATCCCGATCCATCCCCTCGTACCGAGAGAACTCCATCGGCTCACCGAACCGCACGGTGACCCGCCCCGGACGGGGCATCCCCCGCCCGCCGGGCTGCAACTTGTCCGTGCCGATCATCGCGAACGGCACCACCGGCGCCCCGGTCATCAGTGTCAGCCGCGCGATACCGGTGCGCCCCCGGTACAGCCGCCCGTCGGGCGAACGCGTGCCCTCGGGGTAGATGCCGAAGACCTTGCCCTCCTCCAGCACGCGGCGCCCGGTCATCAGCGCGGCCACACCGCCGCTCGCGCCGTCCCGGTCGACCGGGATCATGCCGACGCCCGTGAAGAACCAGGCCATCAGCCGGCCCTTGAGGCCCTTGCCCGTGACGTACTCGTCCTTGCCGATGAAGAGCACCTGCCGCTTGGTGACCAGCGGCAGCACGATCGAGTCGATGAACGTCAGGTGGTTGCCGGCCATGATGACCGGGCCGTCGGCCGGGATGTGCTCCGCGCCCTCCACCTGTGGGCGGAACATCAGGCGCATGATCGGTCCGAGCACTGCCTTGATGAGCGCGAAGCGGGACAACGGGCCCTCCGGTGTCAAGGGATTCGGTATGAGTCTGTGCAGGTGAGGACGATACTCGTGACGCCCGGGGTGTCGCACACCGGGTTCACCGAGTGGATACGCGTCATTGACGAGTGTTTACCTGCGATGGCGGTTTTGTTGCACGTTCGTCATCCGCCGGACGGGTGTGGCGCACGCCGCACCGACGGTTGACGGGCCGTCAGTCCGGGTATCCGCCAACGCCGTCGCCATGCACCCAGGAGGACGGCCCCTGTCCGCCGCGGGTTCCCGCACACGTCTCCCGGCCGTCACCCGTCCGCACCTACGATCGAACCGTTTCGAACAGGTGTGGCGAGAGGGACACATGGGCGCGCAGGAGTCTTACGGGCAGGGGCAGGGGCAGGGGCAGGGTACGGGTCGGCGGGCGCTGCTCGGGGCCGCGGTGCTCGGTGCCGGCGGAGCGGTACTCGCACTGCCCGGCGTCGGGAGAGCGGGCGCGCGGCACACCGGCGGCGGGCTGAAGAGCCTGCCCGTGCCGACGATCATCGGTCACCGCGGAGCCAGTGGCTACCGCCCCGAGCACACGTTCGGCTCCTACAACCTGGCGCTCGACCTGGGCGCCGACATCGTGGAGGCCGGTGACCTGGTGCCCACCAGGGACGGCCACCTGGTGTGCCGGCACGAGCCGGAGATCGGCGGGACCACCGATGTCGCCGACCACCCCGAGTTCGCGGGCCGAAAGACCACCAAGGTCCTGGACGGTGTCCCCACCACCGGCTGGTTCACCGAGGACTTCACGCTCGCCGAGCTGAAGACGCTGCGAGCGATCGAGCGCATCCCCGCCACCCGCCAGCACAACACCCTCTACAACGGCCGCTGGGAGATCCCCACCTTCGAAGAGGTCCTGAAGTGGCAGGACGAGCAGACCCGCAAGCGCGGCAGGCAGGTGTGGATCTACCCGGAGACCAAGCACCCCACGTACTTCCGCAAGCAGGGTCTCGACATGGAGCAGTTGCTCTCCAAGGCCCTGCGCAAGCACGGCAAGGACCGGAAGAACTCGCCGGTCGTCATCCAGTCCTTCGAGCCGAGCAGCATCCAGCGCCTGAACAAGCTCGTCGACAACCCGCTCGTGGTGCTCCTGTCCGCCGCGAACACGCGCCCCTTCGACTTCGTCGAGTCGGGCGACCCGCGCACGGTCGCCGACCTCATCACCCCGAAGGGCCTGAAGGAGATCGCGTCCTACGCCCAGGGCATCGGCCCCACCCTCGACCTGGTCATCCCGAAGGACGCGAAGGGCAACCTCACCAAGCCCTCCACCCTGGTCGCCGACGCGCACGCCGCGGGCCTGATCCTGCACCCGTACACGATGCGCGACGAGAACACCTTCCTGCCGACGAACTTCCAGAAGGGCACCGACCCGACGGCCTACGGCGACGTCTTCGGTGCCTTCCGGACCTACTTCGCTACCGGCATCGACGGCGTCTTCACCGACAACGCCGACACCGGCGTACTCGCCCGCGAGGACTTCCTGCGCGGCTGAGCGGTCGAGACGCGCCACGGGTACCCCGTCGGGGTGACTCCCGTCCGCCCCGGCAACCCGCCGCCGGGGCGGACGCGTCCCGTCGCGTATGAGGCACGAGATGGTCAGCACCCTGCGTCCGCTGCTCGCCGCCGAGGCCTCGGCGGAGGCACACGCGGCGGGGATGGAGCCGAGCGATCTGGAACAGGCGGTGTGGCTACGGCTCCTGGAGCGGCTGCAGGCCGACCGGCCGCTCGCCGAACCGCAGGAATGGCTGCGCCGGGCGGTGCGTCTGGAGGCACGCCGCGGCCGACGCGCCGCCCGCCTCGAACTGCCGTACAGCGGTGACCCGGCCGACGACACCCGACCCGGCCCCGAGCAGCAGGCGCTCCTCGCGGCCCGCCGCCGGGCACTGCACGCCGCCGTACGCCGCCTGCCCGGCCGGTGTCCCCGCCTCATGGCGGCGCTGCTCTCGCCGCACGACCTGACCTACCGGGAAATCGCAGGGGAGTTGGGTATCTCACAAGGGAGTCTTGGCCCGGAACGCTCCAAATGCCTGGGATGTCTGCGTCGATTGCTTGCGGCGGAGGTTGCGGCGCTCGAACCGCGGGGATAGGAGTGGGGGACGACCGGTGATCAGGTGAGCGGGAGGCGTGCGCACATGGGCATGAGCGTGACCATCTCTGTGGCGACCGAGCAGGACGCCGAGCAGATCTTCAGGCTGCAGTACCTGTGCTTCCAGAGCGAAGCCGCGCTGTACGGCAACTACCGCATCGACCCGCTCGTCCAGACCCTGGACTCGGTCCGTGAGGAAGTCGCCTCGGACTGCGTCTTCGTGGCGCGTTTGGGCGAGGAGGTCGTCGGCTCGGTGCGCGGCCGAGTCACGGAGGACGGGGCCGCTTCGATCGGCAAGCTCTGCGTCCACCCGCGGCTGCAGGGCCACGGCATCGGCGCCCGGCTGCTGCGCGCCGCTGAGGCGGCACTGGTGGAGCGGCACGGCGCGAAGAAGTTCCGACTCAGCGCCGGCCACCGCAGCGAGGGCAACCTGCGCCTGTACCGCCGGGTCGGCTACGAGACGGTGGGCACGGCTCAGGGAGCGGACGGCGTACCGATGATCGTCCTGGAGAAGCCGGCGAGTACGTACGCCACGACGGCGTAGGGGAAGAGCGCCCCGAATGGGGCGCGTCCCACCGGGCTCAGGCCGCCTCCGCCTGACGCGCGGCCCCCTTCCGCAACCAGTACATGGCCGACAGCGGCAGCAGCACCGGAATGAAGATGTACCCCATGCCGTAGTCCGACCACACGGTCGCGTCGGGAAACGCGGACGGCTCGACCAGGGTCCACGTCCCGACGGTGAGCACACCGACCAGCTCGGCCGCACAGCACACCAACGCCGCCCGGCGGGCCGTCTCCCCGCCGCGCACCAGCGAGTAAGTGATGAATCCGTAGACGACGCCGGCGACCGCGGACAGGGAGTACGCGAGCGGAGCCTTGTCGAACTGCGTCGAGATCTGCACGACCGACCGCGACACCGCTCCGACCACCATCACCCCGTACAGCCACACCAGCAGCATGCCGGGCCCGCCGATGAGCCGCGTCTTCGCCGGTTTCGCCGGCTTCTCCTGCGTGGCCGTCATCTCAGCCTCCCCAGATGTCATAGAGCCGCACCTCCAGCACGGCGAGGACCACACCGCCGGCCGCGACCGTCACCGAACCCCACCGTGTGCGCTCGGCCAGCGACATGAAGCCCGCCGCCGGGACGCACGCGAAGGCGCCCAGCAGATACGCCACGAAGATCGTCGTGCCCTGCGCCGGCTTCTCGCCCCGCGCCAGCTGGACGATGCCGACGACCAGCTGGACGAGGGCCAGCAGCGTCACCACGGCCATGCCGATGAAGTGCCAGTCCTTCGTGGGCTGATCACGGTACGCGGCCCAGCCGCACCAGGCGGCGAGCAGCAGCGCGGCGACACCGGTCGCCAGCGTCAGGGCATCAAGCATGCCGCGACCCTATTACGGGCCAAAAGCGCCGATGTCCCCGCCCCCGTGGCCGGCCGCGGCGCCGCCCCGCCGGCCGTGGCGTTGACCACAACCGGCGCGATGCGTCCGCTATTCGGACAGCCGTGTCAGGTCCCGGTCCGGCGTCTGCTTTACTTGCGTGCATGACCACGACGAGCTGCCGCACTGTTGCGACCGAGGCGACCATGACGCCCGGTGCTCGTTGTATGTGTCGAATGTGCGCCTGCTAGAGGGCCCCCGCACCACCCAGAGCCTCGCGCCCCGAAGCGAGACCGCCGTGGAATGTCCGTACGCACGCGTCGTACGCGACTGACCTCCCGCGCACACGTTCTCCCCGGTTCCATCGCCCTTGCGAGAACCGTGCCGCGTTGCCATGCACGCACCCGTGCCCGGCGCACACCCACGCCCTGCACTCGACAGTGACGGAAACCCAGTGATCACCACATCGGGCCTGACGAAAATCTACCGGGCCGACCGTTCGCGCGGCCGCGAGGTGACCGCCCTCGACGGCGTCGACCTGCACGTACGCGAGGGGGAGGTGTACGGCGTCATCGGCCAGTCCGGCGCCGGCAAGTCCTCGCTCATCCGCTGCGTCAATCTCCTGGAGCGCCCCACCTCCGGCACGGTCACCGTGGCCGGCCAGGACCTCACCGCGCTCGCCGGCCGCGGATCACGCGCCGGCAGGGAGCTCCGCACGGCGCGCAGCCGGATCGGCATGGTCTTCCAGCACTTCAACCTGCTGTCCTCGCGCACCGTCCAGGACAACGTCGAGCTGCCCCTGGAGATCCTGGGCAAATCCGGGAAGGAACGTTCCCGCAAAGCCCTCGAGCTCCTCGACCTCGTCGGTCTCGCCGACAAGGCCAAGGCCTACCCGGCCCAGCTCTCCGGTGGCCAGAAACAGCGCGTCGGCATCGCCCGCGCCCTCGCCGGCGACCCCAAGGTGCTGCTCTCCGACGAGGCGACCAGCGCCCTCGACCCGGAGACCACCCGTTCCATCCTCCAGCTGCTGCGCGACCTCAACCGGCAGCTCGGCCTGACCATCCTGCTCATCACCCACGAGATGGACGTCGTCAAGAGCGTCTGCGACTCGGCCGCCCTCATGGAGAAGGGCCGCATCGTCGAGTCCGGCACGGTCGGCGAACTGCTCGCCACCCCCGGCTCCCACCTGGCCTCCGCCCTCTTCCCGGTCGGCGGCCAGGCATCCGGCGACGACCGGACCGTCGTCGACGTCACCTTCCAGGGCGAGGCCGCCACACAGCCCGTCATCTCCCAGCTGTCCCGCACCTACAACATCGACATCTCGATCCTGGGCGCCGCCATCGACACCGTCGGCGGCCTCCAGGTCGGCCGGATGCGCATCGAGCTGCCCGGCCGCTACGAGGACAACGTCGTGCCGATCGGCTTCCTGCGCGAGCAGGGCCTGCAGATCGACGTGGTGGGCCGCCAGGAGGCCCCGCTGGTGAAGGAAGGTGCCAAGTGACCTGGACTGATTTCTCGGCGATGCAGCCGCTGCTGTCCCAGGCCTCCTGGGACACCCTCTACATGGTCGGCTGGTCCACCCTCATCGCCGTCGTGGGCGGCCTGCCGCTCGGCGTGCTGCTGGTGCTGACCGACCGCGGCGGACTGCTCCAGAACATCATGGCCAACAAGGTCCTCGGGCAGGTCGTGAACATCGCCCGCTCGATGCCGTTCATCATCCTGATGGTCGCGCTGATGGGCTTCACGCGCTGGGTCACGGGGACGACCATCGGCCGCGAGGCCGCCATCGTGCCGCTCGCGATCGGCGCCATCCCCTTCTTCGCGCGCCTCGTCGAGACGGCTGTCCGCGAAGTGGACGGCGGCCTCGTCGAGGCCGTGCAGGCGATGGGCGGCAACACCTGGACCGTCGTGCGCAAGGTCCTCGTGCCGGAGGCGCTGCCCTCCCTGATCTCTTCCGCGACCACCACCGTCGTCGCCCTCATCGGGTACTCCGCGATGGCCGGCACGGTCGGCGCCGGCGGCCTCGGCGACATCGCCATCCGCTACGGCTACCAGCGCTTCGAGACCCAGCTGATGTGGATCACCGTGGCGGTCCTGGCCGTCGTCATCTCGCTCATCCAGTTCGCCGGCGACTTCGCGGCCCGCGCCCTGCACCGCCGCGGCGGCCGCTCCGGACCGGCACCGAAGCTGCGGCTGCTGAAGGCGAAGGAGCCCGCGGCGGCCGATGTGAGCAAGGTCGCCTGAGCCACGCCGGGCCCACCTGTTCCCTGAACTCCCCGTGAACCATGACGGGGTCGCACCACCCATAAGGAAAGGCACTTTTCGTGCGTAACACCGCCAAGATCACCACCGCCGTCCTCGCCGCGGGAGCCCTCACCTTCGGGCTCAGCGCCTGCGGCTCCGGCAAGAGCAGCTCCGCCTCCTCCGGCTCCGACGGCCCGCTCATCGTCGCCGCGAGCCCCACCCCACACGCCGAGATCCTCGATTTCGTCAAGGACAACCTGGCGAAGAAGGCGGGCCTCGACCTTCAGGTCAAGGAGTTCACCGACTACGTCACGCCGAACACGGCGACCGAGGACGGGTCCGTCGGCGCCAACTACTTCCAGAACCAGCCGTACCTCGACGACTTCAACAAGAAGAACGGCACCCACATCGTGCCCGTCGTCACGGTGCACCTGGAGCCGCTCGGCCTGTACTCCCACAAGATCAAGAAGGCCGACGAGCTGAAGAGCGGTGCGACCGTCGCCGTCCCGAACGACACGGTCAACGAGGCGCGTGCGCTCAAGCTGCTCGCCGCGAACGGGCTCATCACGCTCAAGAGCGGCGTGGGCAACGAGGCGACCCCCCAGGACATCGCCAAGAACCCGAAGAACCTCAAGTTCAAGGAGCTGGAGGCGGCCCAGACGCCGCGCTCCCTGGACGACGTGGACGCCGCGGTGATCAACGGCAACTACGCCATCTCCTCCGGCCTCAAGCCCGCCAAGGACGCCCTCGTCCTGGAGTCCGCGAAGAACAACCCCTACGGCAACTTCCTCGCGGTCAAGAAGGGCGACGAGAACGACCCGCGGGTCAAGAAGCTGGCCAAGCTCCTTGTCTCGCCCGAGGTCAAGAAGTTCATCCAGGACAAGTACCAGGGATCGGTCATCGCGTCCTTCTGATCCCGCTCATCGACTGCCGTCGGCGCCGCGTACACCGCGTACACCGCGTATCGCCACGCACGGGGTCCGCTCCCTCACCGGGTGTGGACCCCGTGGTGCGTTTCGCTGCCTCCATGCTGCATGCTGGGCAGTTCAGCAGGCCCTGACGGTTTTCCGAAGGTTACGGAGCGGCGCAATGACGAGCACCTTCCCCAACGTCTCCATCAGCACGGAGCGTTTGGTCCTGCGCCCTCTCGACGAGGACGACGTCCCCGCGCTGGCCGAGATGATGAACGACGAGCTGGTCGGCGCCTGGACCGACGTGCCGCAGCCGTTCACCGAGGAGGGCGCCCGCACCTGGATCACCGAGTACGCGCCCGCCGAGCGTGCCGCGGGTCGCGGCCTCGACCTCGCCGTCACCGAGTTCCTCACCCAGCGCCTGGTGGGCGTCATCCAGCTCACCAAGACCAACTGGCATGTGCGGTCCACCGAACTGTCGTACATCATCGCGCCCTGGGCGCGTGGTGAGGGCTACGCCTCCGAAGCCGCGCTCGCGACCGCCCGATGGCTCTTCGGCGACCAGGACTTCGAGCGGATCGAACTGCGCACCGCGGCCGACAACACCGCCTCCCAGCAGGTCGCACAGAAGATCGGCTGCATCAGCGAGGGTGTCCTGCGCAACGCCTGCATAGCGCACGTCCGTGCGGAGGACGGCACCTGGACGGACGTACGGACCGACTTCATCGTGTGGAGCCTGCTGCCGGAGGACCTCGACGGGGTCAGCGACGAGCTGGCCGACACGGGGGGTTTCACGTCGTTCCCCAACTGGAACTGACAGCGAGGGACCGCTCCCACGGACCGAGCCCGGGGCGAGTGCACCCGGCCGAACGGGATACCCTCACGGAGCCCGCCGTGCGGGCTGCCCCTGACGACCTGCGCGAACAACCTGGAGACTGACGACGATGGCCGACCGGGTCACGGTGATCGGCTGGGACGGCTCGCCGCTGACCGCCGCGGCGCGCTCCGCCCTCGGAGCCGCCACGCTCGTCGCCGGCGCGGCCCACCACCTCGCCCTTCCCGAAGTGCCTCCGGCCGCCGAGCGCATCCGCCTCGGCTCTGTCGCCCTCGCCGCCCGCCGTATCGCCGCCCACCGCGGCACCGCCGTCGTCCTCGCCGACGGCGACCCGGGCTTCTTCGGTGTCGTACGCACCCTGCGCGCCCCCGAGTACGGTCTGGAGGTCGAAGTCGTCCCCGCCGTCTCCTCCGTGGCCGCCGCCTTCGCGCGCGCCGGGATGCCCTGGGACGACGCACTGGTGGTCGTCGCACACCGCCGCACCCTGCGACGCGCGGTCAACGTATGCCGCGCCCACACCAAAGTCGCGGTCCTCACCTCACCGGGCGCGGGACCCGCCGAGCTGGGGCTGCTCCTCGACGGCGTCCACCGCACCTTCGTCATCTGCGAGGAGCTGGGCACCGAACGCGAACAGGTCACCGTCGTCACCTCGGACAAGGCGGCCGACCACACCTGGCGCGACCCCAACGTCGTCATCGTCATCGGCGGACCCGTCACCGCGGCCGACGGCGGCTGGATCGCCGGCCGCGACCCGGGTGCCGGACCGCGCGGCTGGGCCCTGCCCGCCGAGGCGTACGGCGGGGGACTCGGCGAAGGGGAAACGGATCTGCTGCGGGCCGCCCAACTCGCCCGCCTCGGGCCCCGAGTGGGCGACCTGGTGTGGGACATCGGCAGCGGCAGCGGCGCGTTCGCCGTGGAGGCCGCCCGCTGCGGGGCCGCCGTCATCGCCGTCGACCAGGACCCGGACGCGTGCGGCCGTACCACGGCCGCCGCACGCCACTTCGGCGTCCAGCTCCAGGTCGTGCACGGCACCGCCCCGCACATCCTGGAGAACCTGCCGGAACCGGACGTCGTCCGCGTCGGCGGCGGGGGAGCGGCGGTCGTCTCCGCCGTCGCCGACCGCCGCCCGCAACGCATCGTCACCCACGCCGCGACCCGCGACGCGGCCGAACTCGTCGGCAGGGACCTCACGGAACACGGCTACGACGTCGAGTGCGCTCTGCTGCAGTCCGTCGAACTCGACACGCGCGCCTGGACGGAGAAGGAGCGGAGCGTAGCGTTCCTGCTCAGCGGCCGATTGGCCGAACGCTCCCCGTGATCCGGTTGTCGTACCGGCGCGGTAGGCTGGCCGACCGTCGTACCGTACTCGGGTGATCCGGCATTCATCAGTCAATGTCCGGAAAGCGCACCTCTTTTGAGGTGGGGGCGGTACGGCCGGACCGGAGGGCGCGCAACGTGGCGCAGTCCACAGCGGGCCGTCGCGGATCACCCTGTCGCGACGGCGGGACGACCGGGACAATGCCGTTCAATGGCTTTGTCGTCATTGTGGGCGGGTCGTTCGTGCCGCTGGGCACGCACGCTCGTTCTTCACTGCGGGCGGTCGGCGCGCCGTTCCGGGCCAGCTGGTCGTAGAAGCACTAACCGATGGGCGAGGGGTACGCATGACCGACACCGGCCAGGTCCCGGGCGAGGGGCTGCCGGAGAACGCAGGCATGGTGGAGCAGCCGGGCGTCCTCGCGCCGGGCGCGTACACCTACCTCGACCCTTCCGACAGCGCTCCCGAGGACGACGACCTGCTCCTGATGCCGGGCCAGCAGGGCGCGTGGGGCAACGAGATGGCGCAGCACGCCCCGGCTCCGGCGCCGTATCCCCACGAGCCCGGTCCGCACGAGGCGGCCGGCCGGGACAGCGGCTCCATCGACGTCGGCGCGGTCCGTACGCCGCCGACGCAGCAGCCGACGCCGCGCCGCCCGCTGCACCTCGGCCCGCCCATCCCGGACACCTCGGCGAGCCCGGTGCGCACGCTCTCCGACCGCGGTCCGGCGGACGCCCCGATGCGCGTCTCCGGGCCGCCCACGGCCGGTCCCGAGTACCTCGACGTGCCGCAGCCGGGGGAGAACTCCCCGCAGGGAGCGGTCCCCTGGGGGCCTCCGCCGCAGCAGCACACCGTGCCGCCGGTGGGCCCCGAGGGGACGGCCGCAGAAACGGTCGTTCCGGCACCGGCGCCCGAGCTCCCGCCGACGGTTCAGCCGACCGCCGCGCCGATCGCCCCGCAGGCCGCGCCCGTGTCCGCCGAGGCCCCGCATGGCTCCGGGCCGCTGGTCGACCCGGAGCCGCAGCCGACACCCCGGGCCCCGCAGGCCGCGCACGGCGTTCCGGCCCCGGAGGGCGCGCTCGGCATGCCCGAGGAAGGCCAGTCCGAGGTGGCCGACGACGCCGGACACGTCCTGCCGGACGGCGCGCTGAACGACGGCTCGCAGGGCGACGCCTGGCAGAGCGACGGGCCGCAGAGGGACACCTGGCAGAACGACGGCTCGCAGCATCCCGGAGCCGTGCCGGAGCCGGATGCCGCACCGGCGCAGGACGGGGCCCCCGCCGGGCTCGCCCCGCAGGTCCCGGACGCCGTGCCCGTGGCGGATGCCGCCCCGGACTTCGGGGCCGTACCGCCCGTGGACGGCGAGCCGCACTTCGGCGTGGCCGCGCCCGCGGCCGAAGCGGGGCCGGCCCAGCAGGCTGCGGAGGACCACGTTCCGGCGCCCGCCACGCACCCGACGGCTCCCGCCCAGGACCACGAACCCGTCGCCGACGCCCCGGCCGAGGAAGAGGTCCACGATCCGGCCCAGGCCCCGGCCGAACAGGTCCAGGACCCCAGCCGGACCCCGGCCGCGGCACCGGACCAGCACACGCTCCTGGCGGACACCGAGGCCCGGACTCCTGACACCCCCGCACCGTTCGCCGAGCCCGCGCCGCAGCAGGGCCCCGAGGAGGCGCAGCCCGAGGGCGCCGAGCCCGCGCCGGCCGTCCCGGTGGGCGGACCCGTCCAGGCGCACGGCGAGCAGGAGGCGGGCGGCGAGCCGGCCGCCGAACCCGGTGCGCCCGCCCATGCCTCCGGCGTCCCGGCCGATGCGGCCGGTGTGCAGGCCGACGCGCCCGTGGAGCACCAGGCGGACCCGTCATTCGGCCGGTTCGTGCCCGTAGAGGGCACCGTGCCGACCACCCCGCACCTGGCCCCCACCCCGCCGCACGCCCTGACCGTGCCGCCCCTGCCCGCCCAGGAGCAGCCGCCCGCCGGGGAATCCGCTCCGGCGGTCGCCCAGCAGGAGGAACCGGCGGTGCAGGAGCCCGTCGCCATGGTTCCCGGCCCCCGCGAGGGCCAGGCACCCGCTCCGGAGCCCCATGCCGAGGACCCGGAGACCGTAGTCGCACAGCAGGCGGACGACCTCGACACCCGGGCCGCCGACCAGGAAGAGAGCACGGCCGCCGTGGAAGAAGCACGACAGTCCACCGGCCCGGCGGCGCCCGGATACGACGACGCCGAGCGCGAGGCCGTCCTGCGCGTGATGCGCGAGCGCCGCGACATCCGCAACGGCTTCCGCAGCGACCCCATCCCGCACGACGTGCTGCTGCGCGTCCTGGAGGCCGCCCACACGGCACCCTCCGTGGGCCACTCCCAGCCCTGGGACTTCGTCGTCATCCGCTCCGCCGAGACGCGCCGCACGATGCACGAACTGGCCATGCGCCAGCGCGAGGCGTACGCCAAGTCGCTGCCCAAGGGCCGGGCCAAGCAGTTCAAGGAACTGAAGATCGAGGCCATCCTCGACACACCGGTGAACATCGTGGTCACCGCCGACCCGACCCGGGGCGGCCGCCACACCCTCGGTCGGCACACCCAGCCGCAGATGGCGCCCTATTCCTCCGCGCTCGCCGTCGAGAACCTGTGGCTCGCGGCCCGTGCCGAGGGCCTCGGCGTCGGCTGGGTCAGCTTCTTCGACGAGCGTGAGATGGTCCGCGCTCTCGGGCTGCCCGAGCACCTGGAGGTCGTGGCGTACCTGTGCGTCGGGTACGTCGACGAGTTCCCGGAGGAGCCCGAGCTGATGCAGGCGGGCTGGTCCAAGCGTCGCCCGCTGTCCTGGGTCGTGCACGAGGAGACGTACGGCCGTCGCGCGCTGCCCGGCGAGGAGCCGCACGACTTGCTCGCCGAGACCGTCGCCGGCATCCGCCCGCTGGACGCCAAGGCGCTCGGCGAGGCCTGGGAGCGGCAGAAGCGGATGACCAAGCCCGCCGGTGCCCTCGGCATGCTGGAGATCATCTCCGCGCAGTTGTCCGGGCTGTCCCGGCAGTGCCCACCGCCGATTCCCGAGCCCGCGGCCGTCGCGATCTTCGCGGGCGACCACGGTGTGCACGCCCAGGGCGTCACCCCGTGGCCCCAGGAGGTGACGGGCCAGATGGTCGCCAACTTCCTCGGCGGCGGAGCGGTCTGCAACGCCTTCGCGGGCCAGGTAGGTGCCGAGGTCTGCGTCGTCGACGTGGGCGTGGCCGCCGACCTGCCCGCCACCCCGGGCCTGCTGCCGCGCAAGGTCCGCGCCGGCACGGCCGACATGACGACCGGCCCCGCACTCACCCGCGAGGAGGTCAAGCAGGCGATCGAGGTCGGCATCGAGACGGCCCGCGACCTGGTGGCGGCCGGGAACAAGGCGCTGCTCACCGGCGAGATGGGCATCGCGAACACGACGGCGTCGGCCGCCCTGATCGCGGTCTTCACGGACACCGACCCGTCCGAGGTGACGGGTCGCGGTACCGGTATCAACGACGAGACGCTGGCCCGCAAGACGGAGGTCGTGCGCCGAGCCATCGAACTCCACCAGCCGGACCCGGCCGACCCGATCGGCGTCCTCGCGGCGTTCGGCGGGCTGGAGCACGCGGCGATGGTCGGCCTGCTGCTCGGTGGCGCGTCCCTGCGCACGCCGGTCATCCTGGACGGCGTCAGCGCGGGCGCTGCCGCCCTGGTGGCGCGCGCCATCGCTCCCGAGGTGCTCGCGGCGTGCATCGCAGGCCACCGCAGCGCGGAGCCGGGCCATGTGGCCGCCCTGAACAAACTGGGCCTTCGCCCCCTGGTCGACCTGGACCTCCGCCTGGGCGAGGGCACGGGCGCCCTGCTGGCCCTGCCGCTGGTCCAGAGCGCGGCGAGGGCGATGCACGAGGTGGCGACGTTCGACTCGGCGGGGGTCACCGAGAAGTAGCACCGCGCCACGTCCGCGCGCAGGGGCGGCTCAGCCTTCGACCAGGTGAGCCGCCCCTGCCGTCCGCACCATAGAATCCGCACGTCAGGCCCCTCCAAAGCCGCAGAGGCCGCCGTCCCCACCGCCGCACGAGGAGCCGCACCTCCATGGCCGAACACCCCCCGTACCCCGTAGGGCTCCGCCTGACCGGACGCCGCGTCGTCGTCCTCGGCGGCGGCCAGGTCGCCCAGCGGCGCCTTCCGGCGCTCATCGCGGCAGGCGCGGACATCGTCCTCGTCTCCCCGGAAGCGACCCCCTCGGTCGAAGCCATGGCGGACGCGGGCGAGATCGGCTGGGAGCAGCGTCCGTACGAGGACGGTGACCTCGCGGACGCCTGGTACGCCCTGATCGCCACCAGCGACCCCGACGCGAACGCCCGGGCCTCGGCGGAGGCAGAGGCGAACCGGGTGTGGTGCGTCCGCTCCGACGACGCGGACGCGGCCACCGCGTGGACCCCCGCGACCGGCCACAGCGAGGGCGTGACGGTCGCCGTGCTGACCACCGAGGCCAGGGGCCGCGACCCCCGGCACACCGCCGCCATCCGTGACGCCGTGGTGGAGGGCCTGCGCGACGGCACCCTGGTCGCCCCGCACCACCGCACCCGCACGCCCGGTGTCGCACTGGTCGGCGGCGGCCCCGGCGACCCGGACCTGATCACCGTCCGCGGGCGGCGGCTGCTCGCCGAGGCGGACGTGGTCATCGCGGACCGTCTCGGTCCCCGCGACCTGCTCGCCGAACTCCCGCCGCACGTCCAGGTGATCGACGCGGCGAAGATCCCGTACGGCCGTTTCATGGCCCAGGAGGCCATCAACAACGCCCTGATCGAGCACGCCAAGCAGGGCAAGTCGGTCGTTCGCCTCAAGGGCGGCGACCCGTACGTCTTCGGCCGCGGCATGGAGGAGGTTCAGGCGCTCGCCGAGGCGGGCATCCCGTGCACGGTCGTCCCGGGCATCTCCAGCTCGATCTCCGTGCCGGGCGCGGCCGGCATCCCCGTCACCCACCGCGGTGTCGCACACGAGTTCACGGTGGTCAGCGGGCATGTCGCTCCTGACGACGAGCGTTCGCTGGTCGACTGGCCGTCCCTGGCGCGGCTGACGGGCACGCTCGTGATCCTCATGGGTGTCGACAAGATCGGGAAGATCGCCGAGACGCTCGTCGCCCACGGCAAGGCGCCCGACACCCCCGTCGCCCTGGTGCAGGAGGGCACGACGGCCGCCCAGCGCCGGGTCGACGCGACGCTGGCGACGGTCGCGGAGACCGTGCGGGAGAACGACGTGAAGCCCCCGGCGGTCATCGTCATCGGCGAGGTCGTGACGGTGGGGCCGCGGCCGGTCGAGTAACCCGGGGTAACACGTCCCGTTCCAGCCGTTGGCACCGTTCCTCGGACAAGGCAGTATCACCCTGTGGCCGATCTCATCACCGTTGAGGACCCCGACGACCCGCGCCTCACCGACTACACGGGTCTGACCGACGTGGACCTGCGCCGCAAGCGCGAACCCGCCGAGGGACTGTTCATCGCCGAGGGCGAGAAGGTCATCAGACGGGCCAAGGCGGCCGGCTACGAGATGCGTTCCATGCTGCTGTCCTCGAAGTGGGTCGACGTCATGCGGGACGTCATCGACGAGCTCCCGGCCCCGGTGTACGCGGTCAGCCCGGAACTGGCCGAGCAGGTGACCGGCTACCACGTGCACCGCGGCGCGCTCGCCTCCATGCAGCGCAAGCCGCTGCCGACGGCGGACGAACTGCTTGCCTCCGCCCGCCGGGTCGTGATCATGGAATCCGTGAACGACCACACCAACATCGGCGCGATCTTCCGCTCCGCCGCCGCCCTCGGCATGGACGCGGTCCTGCTGTCGCCCGACTGCGCCGACCCGCTGTACCGGCGCAGCGTGAAGGTGTCCATGGGCGCGGTCTTCTCGGTGCCGTACGCACGCCTCGACACCTGGCCCAAAGGCCTGGAGTCGGTTCGCGAGGCCGGCTTCACGCTCCTTGCGCTCACCCCCGACGAGAAGGCCAAGACCCTCGACGAGACGGCTCCGCACAAGATGGACCGGGTCGCGCTGATGCTCGGCGCGGAGGGCGACGGCCTGTCCACCCAGGCGCTGGTCGCCGCGGACGAATGGGTCCGCATCCCCATGGCCCACGGCGTCGACTCCCTCAACGTGGGTGCGGCGGCCGCGGTCGCCTTCTACGCGGTCGCCACCGGCCGCACCCAGTCCTAGAGCCCTGCCTTCGGGTCAGCCCGGTCGGCCGCCGGCCGTCCGCCTGTGCCCGGTCAGCCGTCCCGGTCGAGCTCGCTGTGGTACTGCTCGGCCATCAGGTCGCCGGTCAGGGGCGCGTACGACTGCTCCGGTCGTACGTCCTTGCGCACGCGTCCGTCGTCCAGGCCGCGCGCCGGACCCTGGCACCCCTGGGCCGCCGCGATGCCCAGCGCCACCAGCAGCGTCACCACCACGAACACGAAGATCCGCTGGCGCAGCAGCCGCGGGTTGGCCGGGCGCCGCCCCGTCCCGGTGGTGCGGGGCGCCGGCCGCCCGGCGCCGCTGCGCGGTGCGGGACGGCCGCCGGAGCGGGTCGAGGTGCCGCGCTGTGCGGGCGTCGGACGCGACCCCGGCCGGGAGCCGTTGCTGCGGGGCGGGGGAGTGCCCGGCCCCTGCGGGCGCCGCACGGTGCGCTGCTCCGCGTACTGCTGCGCGAGCCGCCCCGACGGCCGGTCCACCTCGCCGCGCCGGTCGGACGGCCGTACGTCCGTGAGGCCCTGGGTCTCCCGGGCCGCGATCTCCTTGAGCCGGAGCGAGAGTTGGAGGGTGCTCGGCCGTTCGTCGGGGTCCTTCGCGAGACAGGCGCGGACGAGCGGAGCCAGAGCGTCCGGCACGCCGTGCAGCTTGGGCTCCTCGTGCACCACGCGGTAGAGCATCACCTCGGAACTGCCGTGTCCGAAGGGCGAGTCCCCGGTCGCCGCGTACGCCAGCGTGGCGCCCAGCGCGAACACGTCCGTGGCCGGCGTGACGGCGGCCCCCCGCACCTGCTCGGGGGCGAGGAAGCCGGGCGACCCCACGGCCGTGCCGACGTGGGTGAGCGTCGAGGCACCGGTCGCCCAGGCGATGCCGAAGTCGATGATCCGGGGCCCTTTCGGGGACAGCAGGATGTTGGACGGCTTCAGATCCCGGTGCACGACCCCGGCCTCGTGCACCGCCACAAGACCCTCGGACAGGGCGGCCCCGACGGCGGCCACCTCGGCGGCCGTGAGGGGGCCCTCCTCGGCGACCTTGTCGTGCAGCGACGGCCCGGGCACGTACTGCGTGGCGAACCACGGGCGATCCGCCTCCAGATCGGCGGCCACCAGCCGCGCCGTACACCCACCACGAATCCGCCGTGCCGCCGAGACCTCACGTGCGAACCGCGACCGGAACTCCTGATCCTCCGCGAGGTCCGGCCGGATCACCTTCAGCGCGACCCTCTGGCCCCGTTTGTCGGAGCCCAGGTAGACGACGCCCATCCCGCCCGCGCCGAGCCGCCGGTGAAGCCTGAACGAGCCGACGACACGCGGGTCCTCACGCCTCAGGCGCATCATCGCCATGTCCATCCCCGCTGCCCGGTCCGTTTGACGAGCCACAGCTTACGTTTCCACAGCCGGGTGCGCGCAGAGGCCGCGCCCTCTCGCCCCGATCGATTGTCAGTGCCCCGTGGGAGACTTGAGAGGTGGTCAGGACAGACGCGAGCTGGTCCGTAGCGCGCCGTCCATGATCCCAAACACCCGCTGGGGAAGGGGGATTGAACCCGTGAAGGGTGATCGTGTGGAGATAGTCGTGGACGCGGGGGACACGACGCGTACGTACGAGGTGGTGGCGAGCAGGGCGGGCCGCCGGGTGGAGACGGCAGTGCGCAGGGGGGTGGTGGAAGTGAGCGAAGTCACGCGTTCCGGGACGGTCGTACGGACCGCCCGTTTCATGGCGAACCGGGTGCTGGCGCTGGTGGAGCAGCCGGTTCCGCGGGAAGACGGATCAGAGCAGAAGGGGCACACCGGGCATCCCCTCCGGGAAGACCCTGAGACCTAGGCGCTGTTTCTCGGATCATGAGCGGAGCCAGATGATGAGTGCTGCGAGGGTGACGGTGCCGAGGTAGATGTAGGCCCGTTTCTCGTAGCGT